>DATMHK010000177.1:0-44548 GCA_035554995.1 Gemmatimonadaceae bacterium | reverse complement strand
TCGCACTTGAGCGAGCGCAGGTACGCCCGCGAGGAACGACGCCGCAGCGGCGAGCAGCAAATGGCGCGTGAGTATTCTCATGTTTCTTGATACCCCGCCGCCTACTCGTCGCTCCCCATTCGCGCCATGCGGTCACAGCTGTCGGCGCATGAAGCACACACATCCGCGCAATGCACCAGCTGCTCATCGCCGGCGTGCCCTCGACAGGCCTCCTCACAGGCCCGGCAGAGCTCGGCGCACGCACCGCATGTGATGACGTGATACGGCGAGCCGCGCAGCATGAAGTTGGCGCTCGTCTGGCACAGCTCGGCACAATCAAGCAACACGCCGACGAGGTTGACCTCGGTGTAGTCGCCACCGCTCGCGATGCAATGCTGAAGCGTCAACGTGCAGACAGCGTGGCAGTTAAGGCACTCCTCAACGGCCTCCTGCAGATCGTCATGCTCCTGGTCGTGGCTCTCGTCATGCGCGATCTCGGTATCATGCCGCCGGCTGTCGGCCATCTGGTCTCCGTGTGATGTGCGGGTTGATGGGCGGCAGGATACGTGCTAGTGATGCTCGCGCCCTCTACATGCCCAGCTTGACAGTCACGAAGAAATTGCGCGGGGGCAGCACGTAATACGCGGGACCGCTGCCGGCGGCGTAGCCGCTGCCGTATTTGCGACTGTCCGTCACGTTGTTGGCGCGGAAGAGGAGCTCGAAGCCAGGCTCGTGGAGCGACGCGCTCAGGTCGAGCGTCGTGGCGGCGGGCAGGAGGAAGCGCGGATCACTGGTGTTCTGGAGGAACGATTCGCCGGTGTAGCGCACGTCGGCGGCAAGCCAGAGATACTTCGAGGTCGCGAAGGCAGCGCGGCCGTAGGCCATAGCCCGCGGAGTGAGCAGCGGTTCGACACCGCGATAGGTGACCGGCGCGTCGCCCGTCGAATCGACGAATTCACGAATACGATTGCGGCTCAGCGTGACGTTGCCGGACAGCAGGGTGTACGGAATGCCGCGCACGGTCACGTCCGCTTCGACGCCGCGTCGGTAGCTCGAGCCGACGTTCTTTCGCAGCGGCGTCCCGATATAGCTCAGTGTGCCGATCGGCGTGATCTCGTCGTGGAACTGCATGGCGTAGGCGTCGGCCTGAACGTCGATCATCGACGAGCGGAATACCGTTCCGGCTTCGAGATCGCGAACCTGCTCCGGCTTCACGCGACGCAGATCGCCGACGAACGTGGCGTTCGACGTGTCGAGGTTGTCGAAACCGGCGAACATGTCGCTCCGGGCCGGCTCGCGCGTGTTGGCGCCGAGGGAGCCGTACAGCGACAGCTTCGGCGAGAGCGCATACGTCAGACCGAGCTTGGGATTGAGAAAAATCCAATCGACCGATCGTTCGGCGATCCCGGCGTGCGCGTCCGGCGTGTATCTGAACTTGGCGTATCGCGTCTGGACGTCGCCGAACAAGGTCGCGTCGCCGATGGCGTAGGCGATCTTGGCGAATGCGCTGGCGTCCTGCTTGTGTCCCGTGTTGAAGTAGAGCGGATTGTCGAGGTCCGGATGTTGGAACGCGGAGTGGTCGCGCGAGTAGGTGTTGGCGTTGACCCCCGCGTCGAAGCGCACGCGGCGCGAGTTGGCGGTGAGCGCGCTCGTCATTCCGTACCACACGAAATCGAGATTGAACTGCTCGAGTGAGTCGAGCTGGACGTCGTAGTCGCCGCCCGCCGAGATCCGATACGCGGTCGTGGACCACGTCGTGGCCGGAGTCAAGGCATGCGTGTAGGAGAGCGCGGCCAACCGCTCGGTGAAGCCGTCGCGTTCCCGAGGCGTGAGCGGATTGATTCGCCGATTAGTATCGAGGTCGCCGACCGGTACGGCCAAATACGCCATCGTGTCGCGCATCGTGCCGGTTGTCACCGTCACCTTCAGGATGTCGCGGTCGCCGAAGTAGCCCGCGCTGACGAAGAGCGATTTGCCCTCGACACCGGAGTGATCCCGATAGCCGTCCGTGTGCAGCGACGACACGCGCCCGTACCAGGCGAAACGCGTCGGCGTCAAACCTCTCTGATACTCGGCGCTGTAACGCTTCGAGCCGAACGAGCCGCGCTCGACCTGAACGTTCCCGAACACCCCCGCGACGCCGAGCGGTACCGATTCCATGTTGATGGAACCGGCGTACGCCGCCGTTCCGTTGCTGCTTGTTCCCACGCCGCGCTGCACCTGCACCGATCCGAGACTGTTCGCGAGGTCGGGGAAGTCGGCGAAGTAGAGCACCTGGTCTTCCGGATCGTTGAGCGGAATTCCGTCGAGCGTGAGGTTGATGCGCGACTGGTCGATGCCGCGCAGACGGATGTAGCTATAGCCCCAGTAGTTGCCGGTCTCCGCGTACGACGTGAGCGACGGCGCCGGCCCCTGAAGCAGAAGCGGCACGTCCTGACCGAAGTAGCGCGGCGCGAGGTCTTTCTCGCCGAGCGTTTTGCGTGAGACG
This sequence comes from Gemmatimonadaceae bacterium, assembly GCA_035554995.1. GTDB lineage: Bacteria > Gemmatimonadota > Gemmatimonadetes > Gemmatimonadales > Gemmatimonadaceae > JAQBQB01. Next base: position 42,081 of record DATMHK010000177.1, on the reverse strand, counting down.
GGCGCGTCATTCGACGAGCGCACCGCGGATATCGTGACGCGTTCGAGGCGTTGCGCGCGCGTCGTATCGGCGCGCGCCGAGTCGCGTGTCACGACTTGGGCAGTCGCGGCGACTCCTGGGACAAGAGTGAATGACAGGACGAACAGCGCGCGTAGCGCGCGTTGGGGGGCGACGTTGGTCGCCGACGGCAAGATTTTCATCGAGTGACTCCCTACGCCGGTGCGAACCGGATCAGGTTCAACGGGACTCTCTCAGCCTGCGCCCGACGTGGGCAGGCACCCCGGTCAAGGTCGAAAGCTAAACGGCGTCCCCTGCATCAAGCATCCCCCACCTGAGCCCGGCACGATGGCACAGGCCCTGCCCCCACCTTTGGTCTAATTGCGCTTTGACACAGGATGAGGAGGCTCGATGATTCGCAAACTTCCGTCGCTCGCCGTTGCGCTACTCGTTGCCGCCGGCGCATGCGGGCGCGGTGCCAACCATGACGCCGACACGGCGCTGAACAACGATCTCTCGCTCGCCGCACAGGCAAAGGCGTATCGGCCGTTGGACAGCATGTCGGCGGCAGAGCGTGGACTGAATGGCACTCCGGCCGCGGCCCGCCCGACAACTCGTCGTACCACGGCGAGTGGCGAAGTGGCGCGCACTCGGCGCTCGTCGACCACGAGCTCCACGGCATCGTCGGCGCAGAGCGGTGAAGTGACGGTCAAGCACACCAATCGTGACGCGGCGATCGGCGCCGCCGCCGGTGCGGTGATCGGCGCCACCACGAGCCGCAACAAGGTGAAGGGCGGGGTGATCGGCGCGGCCATCGGCGGCATCCTCGGTGGCGTGATCGGCAACAACGTCGACAAGACGAAGAAAAAGCCGTAACGAACAGGCGGTCGGCTTTCGGGGGCGGCCGGTGCGTTCTATACTTCAGCCGCCCTCAACCCGAGGCTTCATGGCCAAGGAAGAACCGATACAACTGGAAGGACAAGTCACTGAAGTACTGCCGAATGCGACGTTCCGCGTTCAGCTGACGAATGGCCACAACGTATTAGCCACGCTCGGCGGCAACATGCGCCGCTTCCGGATCCGCGTCCTGCAAGGCGACCGCGTCACGATCGAGGTCTCGCCGTACGACCTGACCCGCGGCCGGATCATCTTCCGACACAAGACCTGAGCGACTCGAACGCTCACCCGCCGCCGATCTTCAACTCGAGCGCTGACGCCCGGGTCGGACCAGGGTAGGGAACGTTTCCACCCTTGAAGGCTCGCCACAAAATTCGATTGAACAAATCCTCGTCGGCTGCGTCCTCGACTTCGAGCTCCAGCTTGGCCGACGCGCGCGCGCCAGACGTTCCGCGCGGATTCGTCTCGTCGAGCGACCATCCCGCGGGAAGCGCCACATACGGCCGAGGGTCCGGCGTGTTCGACCAGATGTCGCGCAGCGGGCGTCCGAAGTAATCGAACTGCGACATCGATTCCAGACCCAGAATCTCCTCGATCGTGCGGAGCACGTCCGTCGTGTTGGCAAATCGATGGACCGTCCCCGGCTTGTTGTACGCCGAGATCACGAACATCGGCGAGCGGTGTGAGTCGACGTGATCGGCTCCGTTCTGCGCGTCGTCCTCGAGCACGAAGACGACTGTGTTCTTCCAGAACGGTGATTTCGACAGCGCTTCGATCATGCGGCCGAGCGCGAGATCGTTGTCGGCAAAGGCGGCGCGTGGGCTCGCGCGGCCGGCCATCAACCCCGACGTGTGATCGTTGGGCAGACGCACCGTCTCGAGCGCCGGCATCTGCCCGCGCGCGCTGAACTCCTGCAGCTCGGCGATCCAGACATCCATGCGGTGCTGATCGCGGATCGTCAGCTCGAAGCCCGGATAGAGCGGGTGCGTGTGCGCGGCGAGAAACGGCTTGTTCCCGCGATAGGTGATCGGCGTGGTCGGTGATGTTCGCGGCGCAGGCGAAACGAACTCACCGTAGTTGCGATATGTGATCCCCTTTTTCTCGGCGAGGTTCCACAGATAGCCGCTCGCCGGTTCGGCGGCGTCGTCTGTCGGAATCGCGCCGCGATTGGTTCCCTCGTAGTCGTACGAGCGGCCACGGCTCGGCATCGAGTAGTGCGACGGGACGGTCTTCTCGAGATAATCGGTCGCGTATGCGGCGGTGGACCAATTGTGGCCGTCGGGGCTGACTTCAGCGTTCACGAAAAACCGATCGAACAGGCCGAATCGATCGGCGAGCGCGTGATGGTTCGGGGAGATCGCCTTCGGGAAGAAGAGATTCGTCGTATCGCCGTCGCCCTTGTTGTCATCGCCCAAGATCTGATCGTAGGTGCGATTCTCTTTGATGACGTAGATGACGTGCTCGAACGGCGGGTAGCGATGTCGTCGCGAACTGGCTTTCCACGAATTGGCGGCAGCGACGCGCGTGCTGAATCTCGACAGGGCGTCCGTCGTCAAATCGGCGAGGCGCAATCGCATGAACCCACCCTTCAGCAGATTCAGCGTGTACTTGTCGTTGCGGCCAATTGTCGGATTGGGTCCGCCGGTGTTGGGAACCGTACCGTATCCGCCCTTGCCGCTCACGACGAGCAATTCGTCGCCGGCGATGAGCACGCCGCACGTGTACCAACCGGCCGGAATGCGTCCGCTCAGGGCATCCTTTCTCCGAGCGGTCGGGACGCCCGATGTGGCCGCCGAAAGGTCGAACACGGCGACGGCGTTCGCGTCCGCCTCGGCGACGAACAAACGAGTGCCGTCCGGCGACAGCGCCAGACTGTTCGGCGTCGCGCCCTCCGACGGGCCGGCGGGCGGCGGATCGAGCAAGCGCGCGACGACGCTTCGTGTTTTGGTGTCGACGACCGCGACTTGATCCGTGCTTCCTGACGCGACGAAGAGGCGCGTCCCATCACGATTGAGGATCATCGCCGACGGATGGCGCGCTACACGGATCACCGCTGCTTCGCGCAGCCGCCCGTTTCCCGCCGGTGCGAAAACGGAGACGGTGTTCCCGCCCCAGGCCGACACGTAGACTGTGCCGCTTGCGTCGGTGACAACGTCGTACGGATATCGCTCGGTCGGAAAACGCTGGACGACTGAGCCGCTCGCGACGTCGATGACCGCCACAGAGTCCGCGATGTTTTCGGCGACGTACAACGTGTGTCCGTCTGGAGAGACCGCGAGCCCGGCGGGATACCGCGTACCATTCGCGCGACGTTTGACGGCGAGCACCAGGCTGTCGCGCAGGTGCGCGCCCAGCGGGTCCCAGTCGTATCGGTACACGACGTCCTGATTGCCGCCAGACGAATAGAGCGTGCGCCCGTCCGGCGAGAACGCGAGACCGACGAAGGCGGACGTCTGCTCCACAACCGGATGAACAACATCGGTCGTCCGGTCGACGACCTGCAGCCCCTGTTTGCCGTAGCCGGACAGAGAAAGCACGACATGCACGCCGTCCGGCGCGAGTCGCGCCGTGAGCGGCATCGCCCCTACCGTCACCATCGGCGCGGCCGGATCGAGGCTCACGCCGGTCGGGAGACGGGGCGGGAGCTTCGAAATGATTGAATCGGGGAGCTCGCTCCCACGAGGCGGCTGTTGTTGGCAGCCGACGGCGAGGATCGCGACGAAGAGACCGAAACGGCCAGGCGGGGAGAATCGGAGCATGCTAAAAAATGCTTCGACGTGGCTCGCGTGGGTACTGATCGTCCCATTAACATTCGACGCGCTGAGTAAAACACTGCGCCGATGCGCTGGTGCATCCGGCGGACGCACTTCCTCCATTCCTCCGCTCGGCTTCCACTCGAACAGCCTCATGTTGCGTTTTCGAGCACGCGCCCTATGGGCGCATGCTGCCGTGATTTTTGCCGTCGGTGCTCCACTTCTAAAACAGTTGGAGGCCCAGGATACCGTCCCCATCGCGCACGGCCTTCCGCCGATGGAGATCCACGGTTTCATCCAGGTCTACTACCGCACGGGCGACCCGCTCACCAAGGACGGGTACCGGCTTCGTAAAGGCGATCTGAAGTTCAGCGGCCAGGTCTCGCCGAACATTCGATGGCGAGTGGGCTTCGACGCGGCCAAAGTGTTGCAGCTCACCAAGACGTCGGCGCCGATCAACGACACGCTCGCACTGCTCGACGTCGCGTTGGACCAGCGAACGCGAATTCTCCAGGACGCGGCGTTGACGTGGATTCCGAATCGCTACCTCGCCGTGGACATCGGCCAGCAGATCGTGCCGCTCAGTCTCGAGGGAACCATCTCGACGTCGAAGGTCGAAACGGTCGAGCGAACGATGTTCATCGTCGAACGATCTCGCGCGACGGGGCTCGGTGACGTCCGCGACATCGGCGTCTCGGCCAACGGGACGCTGCCGCAGGGCCTCGAGTATCACATCGGGATGTTCAACGAGACCGGCGAGAGCGCGGGCACGATCGACCCGAACGACCAGAAGTCGATCATTGGCCGGATCGTGTATCACCCGGCCTTTTTTCGGCACGTTTCGATTGGCGGATCGGGCGGGTTCGAGGGCGGCGCGCGTTTGTCGCGCCGGGAACGCGGCGGAACAGAGGTGGAGTTCAGAAACCCGCTGGTCACGCTGCGCGCCGAGACAATGGCCGCGCGCGACGGTGACCTGCGCCGCCTCGGCTGGTACACCCTCGGCGCCCTCCGCCCGACGGCAGACCTGCAATTCGTCGCGCGATTCGACGCGTGGGACAAGGACCGCACGCACGAGACGTCGCTCATCGACGCGTACGAACGACAAGTCAGTGTCGGCGTGAGCCGCCTGATCGACGGCACGAGCGCAAAGATCGCGTTCAACATCGTTCGCCAGACGTTCCCCAACGTCAACAACGTGACCGACGGAACCTTCGCGCTGATCGCATTCCAGGGCCTCTGGTAGCAACCGCCCGCAACAGCGCGGTTCCAGACGCACTCAAACGCTTAGAATGGGGTCAGACCCCAAAAAAAACAGGGTCTGACCCCAATTGCGCGTTTTTGGTGGCGGTCAGTGGGCGGCGCGTGTCAAACGATCGCGAACGGCGAGCCAGGCGTTCGTCTCGGGCAGTTTTTCGACGACGATGACGTCGCAGCCCGCGTCATCAAGCGTGTGTAGCGACGCGTACAGCGCGGCCGCGTAGGCGGCCGGATCGGCGGGCATGATGATGATCTCCGGCGTCGGCTCGACCGACGCGTGGACGACGAGCGCGCCGACGCGAAGGCCGTTGGCACGCTCGTGCTCGACGCGGACGCCGACGTCTTGCGGGGCGACGAGGAACACCTTCGCGCGCGGCGCGTAGTGCTTCTCGAGCATTCCCGGCGCCGGTCTCGCGGATTCACCGGCAGCGTGCGTTGTTTGATCGACTCGTCCTACGACGCGCATCAACTCATCCAGAGTGATCGAGCCGGGACGCAGTAGCGTCGGCGTCGAGGTCGTCACGTCCACGACCGTCGACTCGATGCCGATCGGCGTCGGGCCGGCATCGAGAATGAGGTCGACTGCATCGCCGAGCGAGCGGAGCACATGCTCACCCGTCGTCGGCGACAGCTGGGTGGATCGATTCGCGCTCGGCGCCGCGACAGGGATCCCAGCGGCGGCGAGCAGACTGTTGGCGACCAAATGCCCGGGGACGCGAACGGCGACGGTCGGGAGGCCGGCTGTCACGCCTTCGGGGATCGCGTCGGCCTTGGGAAGCACGAGGGTGAGTGGACCGGGCCAAAAAGCGTGCGACAAGCGCTCGGCGGCATCGTTCCAACCGGCGGCGACGGTGGGAACCAGAGCGACGTCCGCAACGTGAACGATGAGTGGGTTGTATTTCGGACGTCCTTTCGCCGCGTAGATCCTCGCGACCGCCGCCGCATCGAGCGCATTCGCGCCGAGGCCGTAGACGGTTTCCGTCGGAAACGCGACGAGGCGTCCGCCACGCAGCAATTGGGCGGCCCGCGTGATGATTTCCGGATCGGGGTACACGGGATTCAGCTTTACGAGCGCCATGCTCGAACAACCTAGCCACTCGGGCGAGACCGGGTCGCGTGGACTAAGTTGAAAACGTCTCCCTCCACCCTGTCCACTTATGCGCGTTCACTCATCGGTCGTCGCCGCGCTGTTGGTCGGCTTCAATCCCGCGGTCCGCATCACCGCATCTCCGAGCCGTCCCGCGCCGGCGCCGCGCGCGGCAATGTCGGAACCGGCGCTCTCACCCGATCGTCGCGAGATCGCTTTCGTTTCCGGCGGTGACATTTGGGTCGTGCCGGCGTCCGGCGGCGAGGCGCATCTTCTCGTGTCGCACCCCGCCTACGACTCGCGGCCGCTGTACTCGCCCGACGGGGCGAAGCTCGCCTTTCTCTCCACGCGAACGGGAAATGGCGACGTCTACGTCCTGACGCTCGCCACCGGCGCGCTGCAGCGCATCACATTCGACGATGTCGCCGAGCAGCTCGACGCCTGGTCGCGCGACGGCAAATGGCTCTATGTCTCGTCGGGCAGCAAGGACGTCGGCGGGATGCACGATCTGTTTCGCGTCAGCTCGACGGGCGGAACGCCGATGGCGGTGAGCGCCGACCGGTTCACGCAGGAGTACTGGGCCGCTCCGTCGCCCGCCGACGCGAACACGGTGGCGTTCACCGGTACCGGGCGCACGATCACCGATTGGTGGCGCAAGGGTCATAGCCATATCGACGAGAGTCAGATCTGGCTGGTCCATGCGGGCGGGGAGGTCCCGCGATACGAAGCGGTGACGACCGACGACGCGAAACACGCCTGGCCGATGTGGAGTCCCGACGCCAAGACGTTGTACTTCATCTCCGACAAGAGCGGCGCCGAGAATGTGTGGGCCAAGCCCGTCGGCGGCGGCGACGCACGCGGCGTGACGTCGTTCACCGGGGGCCGCGTCATTTGGCCGACGATTTCGTACGACGGAAAAACGATCTTGTTCGAGCGCGATCTGGCGATCTGGTCGGTCGACGTCGCGAGCGGGAAGGCGGCCGAAGTTCCGATCACGTTGCGCGGCGTCAGCGCGACCGTCGCGGCGGAACACCAGACGTTGACGCAGGGATTCGGGTGGCTGGCGCTGTCGCCCGACGGAAAAAAGATCGCCTTCACCGCGCATGGTGAAGTGTTCGCGGCCTCGGCGCGCGACGGTGGCGACGCCGCACGCATCACGAACACGTCCGAGCTGGAAGCGGAGCTTGCGTGGGCGCCGGACAGCCGTCGTTTGGCCTACGTGTCGAGTCGAGATGGTCCGACGCACGTCTACGTCTACGATTTCGTCACTCGCGCCGAGACCAAGCTGACGGACGGTCCGCGCAACGACGTGATGCCGACGTGGTCGCCGGACGGCAAGACGATCGCCTTCGAGCGCGGCGCAAAGGAGCTGCGCGTGGTCGACGTCGCGACGCGCCAGGATCGTATGCTCGCCACGGGAGAGCTAGACCGGCCGCCATTTCTGCCCGAGCACTCCACGACGTGGTCGCCCGACGGCCAGTGGATCGCGTACCTGTCCGGCGGTCCTGGTCTATTCCAGAATCCATATGTCGTTTCGCTCAACGGCGGCGCCGCTCGGCCGGCGTCGTATTTGTCGAACATGTTCGGGGGAACGGTGGCGTGGAGCCCGGACGGCACGTACCTGCTGTTCGATACGTCGCAGCGCACGGAGGAAGCGCAGATCGCCCGGGTCGATCTCGTGCCGCGCACGCCGCGCTTTCGCGAAGATCAATTCCGCGACCTGTTCCAGCAGCAGCCGACGCGTCCGGGCACGCCGACGGAGCCGGCGCCACGACAAGGGCCGCCCCAGCGCGACACGGCGACGGCGCGCGCCGACTCCGCTCGCGCCGCTACGCGCGGCGCCACGACGCTCGTCTTCGATGACATCCGCCGCCGGCTCAGCTTCCTGCCGGTTGGGGTCGACGCGCGCAGTGTCACGATCAGCCCGGACGGCAAGACCGCGCTGCTCATCGCCAGCGCGGCGGGTCAGGCGAATCTCTATACCTACTCGCTGGATGAATTGTCGACGCAGCCGATCGTCGCGCGGCAGCTGACGTCGACCCCGGGCGGTAAGTCGAACGCGCAGTTCACGGCGGACAGCAAAGAGGTCTACTACCTCGAGAACGGACGGATCAACGTCGTCAGCCTCGACACGCGCACGCCGCGCCCGATCAACGTGAGCGCCGAGCTGGACGTGGATTTCGCGCGGGAGAAGCTCGCCCTGTTCCGCCAGGGCTGGGGCATTCTCGCCGACAACTTCTTCGACGCGAAGATGAACGGCGTGGATTGGCGCGCCGCCGGCGACCGATACGAGCCCTACGCCGCGGCGGCGCAAACCACCGAAGAGCTGCGCCGCATCATGAAACTGATGATCGGCGAGCTGAACGCGTCGCACTCCGGCGCGAACGGCCCGAGCTTCTCGCCGCAAACCAACGTCGGGCGCCTCGGGTTGCGGTTCGACCGCGGTGAGTACGAGCGCGCGGGGAAGCTGCGTGTTACCGAGACGCTCACGCTGAGCCCCGCCGCGCTCGCCCACATCGTGCCGGGCGATTACGTGCTGTCCGTCGACGGCACGCGCATGGACGCCCGCACGAACCTCGACTCGCTCCTGTTGAACAAGATCAACCGCCGCGTCGAGGTGGTCGTGTCGAAGGCGGCGGATGGCTCGTCGCCGCGCACCATCGCCCTTCGTCCGGTCAACCTGCCGACGGAACGCGGCCTGCTCTACCGCGACTGGGTGGAGAGCCGGCGCGCGTACGTCGCGAAGATCAGCAATGGACGGCTCGGCTACGTGCACATGGCGGACATGGGCCAGGGCTCGCTCCAACAGCTGTTCGTCGACCTCGACACCGAGAATCGGGGCCGCGAGGGTGTGGTCGTCGACGTTCGCAACAACAACGGCGGATTCGTGAATCCGTACGCGATCGACGTTCTGGCGCGGCGAGGGTATCTGCAATTCACGCCACGCGACTTCGGAACGGGCGGCGGCCGGTCCGTGGTCGGCCAGCGGTCGCTCGAGCGCCCGACGGCGCTCGTCACCAACATGCACTCGTTGTCCGACGCCGAGGATTTCACCGAAGGGTATCGCTCGCTCAAGCTCGGACCGGTGGTCGGCGAGCCGACTGCCGGGTGGATCATCTTCACCTCGGACGCGCCGTTGCTCGACGGTGCGACGAGCGTGCGAATGCCATTCGAACGCATCACTGATGCCGCGGGCAAGGACATGGAGATGCATCCGCGTCCCGTCGACGTCACGGTGAAGCGTCCAGTCGGCGAGAGCTACACGGGCCGCGACTCGCAGCTCGACGCCGCGGTCGCCGAGCTGCTGAAGCGGGTCGGAGAGAAGCCGTGATCCGTCGCGCGATGGTCGCCGCATCGGTGGGACTCCTGCTCGCGCAGCCCGCCGCGGCACAGCGCCCCGAGTCGCCCGCCGCCGTCAAGCGGTATTTCGAGACGGTGCGGCGAGAGTTCTCGGCGAAGAACGCCTATGACCAGGTCGCGTTCATGGATCGGTATTTCCGCTGGCCGGGAAATACCGGATTCGACGCGAGCATCGATCGGGTCGAAGGCATTCTCAAGTCGGCCGGGTACGTGAACCAGTCGAACGCGCGCCCGTCGGATCCGCTCACCTATCGAATCGAGCGGCGGAAGATGAACGCGCCCGCCTGGGATCCGGTGGACGCGGCCGTGATCGTGGCGCGCGACACGATTCTGCGCTTCGCGACCAATCGCAACATGCTGGCGATCAATTCCTTCTCCACGCCCGACACCGGCGTTCTCGCGCCGATCGTCGACGTTGGGAAGGGAACCGCCGCGGACTACGACCGGGCAAACGTCGCCGGCAAGATCGTGCTCGTCGAAGCGAGCGTCGGGCGCGCGTTCACCGAGGCCGTGCAACGGCGCGGAGCGATCGGCGTGCTTGGCTACAACATGCCGGCGTACACGCAGCCCGAGCGCAACAAGACATCCATTCAGTTCGGTTCCATCCCCTACGACTCGGTGAAACGCGCGTGGGGGATCGCCTTGTCCCGCGGTGCGCTCGAACGGCTTCGCGCCGCGCTCGCCAAGGGCGAAGTCCGCGGCCGCGTCCGCGTCGCGTCCAAGATGTTCGCCGCCGACGAGCGTACGTTGATCGCCGAAGTTCATGGCTCGGAGAAGCCCGCGGAGCGGTTCGTGCTCAGCGCCCACGTTCAGGAACCGGGCGCCAACGACAACGCGTCGGGCGTCGGCGACTTGAGCGAGATGGCGCGCGTGTTCGCCGTCCTCGCGCGCGACCGCGGCCTCCGGCCCAAGCGCACGATCACGATGCTGTTCGGCCTCGAGATCGCGCAGACGCGCAACTACCTCGCCGCCGACAGCGTTCGCACGAGCGGGGTCCGCTGGGGCCTGAGCCTCGACATGACGGGAGAAGACACCAAAAAGACCGGTGGCACGTTTCTCATCGAGAAGATGCCCGATCCGTCGGCCGTTTGGACGCGCGGCGACGAGAAGCACAGCGAATGGGGCGGCCGGCCGCTCGAGAAGAACCGCATCGTGCCGCACTACTTCAACGACTACCTCCTGGCGCGCTGTCTCGATCAGGCGGCGAACACCGGGTGGGTGGTCCGTACCAACCCGTTCGAGGGGGGAAGCGACCACACGCCGTTCCTCGACGCCAAGAAACCCGGCGTTTTGTTCTGGCACTTCACCGACATGTATTACCACACGGACGGCGATCGCATCGACAAGGTGTCGGAGGCCGAGCTGGCGAATGTCGGCATCGCGGCGCTGGTCTCCGTGTTGACGCTGACATCGGCCGACGGTCCGACGACGCGCGACCTCATCGCGGAGGTCGAACGCGCCGCGATCAAGCGGCTCGACACCGAGCTCGCGCTCAGCCGCGCGGCGCTCACGCAAGGCGGTCCAGCCGCGACGGAGAACGACATCCTCTCGACCTGGACCGACTACTACATCCGCTCGCTCCAGGCGATGGACGACATCGAGGTGGGCGGATCGTCGTCCGAAACGCGCGCCGCGATCGACGCCGCGGTGGTTCGCGTCTCGACGGCGGGCGCGGAACGACTACGATCGCTGAAGCCGTGAGCGGATGACAGTGTGCGATTGGCTGGTCGCGCACGGGACGAGCTGCGTCGAGCTCATCGGCGTCGTGCTCGGCATCGTCACGGTGTATCTGAGCGCGAAAGAAAATATCTGGAGCTGGCCGACGGCACTCGTGAACGCGGCGATGTTCGTCATCGTGTTCTTTCGCACGGGCCTCTACTCGGATTTCGGCCTCCAGATCATCTACTTCGTGCTGTCGCTGTACGGTTGGTATGAATGGTTGTACGGCGGCGCGAACCGCAGCGAGCTACATGTGACGCGAACGCCGGCCCGGCTCTGGCTGATCTTCCTCATGATCGGCCTCGTATCATGGGCAGTGCTCAGCAGCATCACCTCGCGCCTGCCGAACGCCGCGCTGCCGTTCATGGACTCCGCGCTCGTCACGGTGAGCCTCATCGCGCAGTACATGATGACGAAGAAATACCTCGAGAACTGGATTCTCTGGATCGTCGTCGACGTGTTCTATGTCGGCATGTTCATCTACAAGAAGCTGAACCTCACCGCGTTCAACTATCTCGTATACCTCGGGCTCGCCGTCGTCGGGTACATCGCGTGGCGTCGGTCGCTCGCCGAGCAGTCCGCGGTGGTCGCGTCGCCGGCGACATGATCCGCGTCGTTCTGACAGGCTCCGAGTCGACCGGAAAGACGACGCTCGCGACACAGCTCGCGCGCCACTACGATGCGGCGCTCGTCCCGGAGTTCGTGCGGGAGTTCGCGGAAGCGAAGGGCGGGATGATCGAGTTTTCCGACCATGGCCCGATCGCGCGCGGCCAGATGGCGCTCGAGGATGCGCAGATCGCGCTCGGCCGGCCCGTCGTCATCCAGGACACGGACCTGCTCAGCACCGTCGTGTACTGCAAGCATTACTTCGGCCGCGCGCCGGACTGGATCGTCGACGAAGCGGCCGCGCGCGCGCCGGACCTGTATCTCCTCTGCGAGATCGATCTGCCCTGGATCGCCGACGGAGTGCGCGACCGCGGCCACATGCGATCCGAGATGCAGGAGCTGTTTCGCGATGCCGCGATGGCGTCCGGCGCTCCCGTCGCGATCATTCGCGGAGAAGGGAACGAGCGCCTCGAACGCGCCGTCGATGCGGTGGACGCGCTACTCCTCGCGCAATCGCCGAACGCTGCCGCGGAAGAGGATCCTGATTCGTAGATAGAGAAAGATCGCCACCGCGGCGAGCGAGACGACGAAACCCCACCACAACCCGGCCGGCCCGAGCGACGTCCTGAATCCGAGATACGCGCTCACCGGAACGCCGACGATCCAATAGGCCGCGAGCATGACGACGAGCGGCGCGGTCGTGTCGCCCGCGCCGCGCAGCACGCCGGCGCCCACGGCTTGTCCACCGTCGAACACTTGGAATACACCCGCGATCGGAATGAGCACGGCGGCGAGTGAGACGACGCGCTCGTCGGGCGTGAACGCATGTGCGAGGAGTCGCGGCGCGCCGAGAAACGCCAACGCCGCGATGCTCATGAAGCCGACGCCGCAGATATAGGCGGCGCGAATGGCCGCCTTGGCGCGGACGTCGTCGCCGGCGCCGATCGCATGGCCGACGCGCACGGCCGCGGCCTGACCCACGCCGAGCGGCACCATGAAGGTGAACGCGGCAAGGGTGATCGCGATCTGGTGCGCGGCCATCTGTACCGTGCCGAGCACGCCCATGAGCAGACCGACGGCGCCGAACGCCCCCGCCTCGAGCGCTTGCTGCGCACCGATGGGAATCCCGATCCGCAGCATCTGCCAGAGCGGGCCCGGAGCCATCGACGAGTCGAGCCATGGAACCAGCGCCGGCCGGACATGTCGCCAGGCAACCGCGAGGAGCAACAGCAACATGATCCAGCGGCTGATCGCCGTCGCGATCGCGCTCCCTGCCACACCAAGCGCCGGGCTGCCGAGATGCCCGTAAACGAAGACCCAGTTGAACGCGGCGTTCGTGAGATTCGCCACGAGGATGGTCCAGACGACCGGTCGTACGAGGTGCATCGCCTGAAGCGTCTGTCGCAGCACGCCGAACGCGAGATATGGCGCGACACCGATGATCGAGATCCGCAGATACGCCACCGCGTCAGGAACGATCTCGGCCGGCTGACGAAGCCAATACAGCACCGAGGGTGAGACGGCGAGCAAAGCGCTCGTCAGCACGCCAAGACCGAGGCTGATGATCAACCCGCGCTGCATGGCGCGCGCGACGGCCGGACGGTCATTCGCGCCGACCGCCTGCGAGACGATCGGGTCGAGCGCCATGATGCTGCCCGACGCGAAGATCGAGACGTTGAAGAAGTACAGGTTGCCCAGCGCGACGGCGGCGAGCACGCGTGCCGAGACGCGGCCGACCATGAGCGTATCCACCACGCCCATGGCCATGAAGCCCAGCTGCACGATGACGACGGGTACGGCGAGAGCCACCGTCGCCCGCAACTCGTGCGGTCGATCGCTACCTTTCGCGTCGATGCGCATGGTGATCGTAGTCACGGTAGCGACTCTCGGCGCATGGTGCGACTCGCCCGCGCAAAGTTGGTCGGCGGGCGCGCAGGCGATTCCTCTCGTGACGCCGGCCGATCCGACGGCTACGCGCGCGGTCCTCACCGAAGGCTATCTCACGCAGCCCATGTTCATGGCGCACGCCGGCTGGCGAAGCCTGCGTGGCGTGTTGACGCTGAACTTCGAAGGACTCACCCAGATGCGCGGGGAACTGTCGACCGGCGGGTACGGTGAGGGCTACGTGGATCGCCGGCATCCGCATGCGTACGTCCACGAGCTTCTCGCCGGTGTCGAAGATTCGGTGCGCGGGACACACCTCTCCCTCTACGCGGGTCGCGGGTTTGCGCCGTTCGGCAGCGATGATCCGATGGTGCGGCCGTTCGAGAAATATCCCGTCAATCACCACCTCGCACAGATCCTGGAGCGCGTCCTCGTCGTCGGCGCGGCGCGGGCCGGTCCGGTGATCGGAGAGCTCGGAGTCTTCAATGGCGACGAGCCATTGAGTCCCGGCTCAGCGCCGAAGTATTCGCGCTTCGGTGATTCGTGGTCGTCACGCGTGACGCTTCTGCCGGCGCGGTACGTCGAGCTGGCCGGGAGTGTGGCGCGCGTAAAATCGCCCGAAGTGCCCGATGGCCACGGCCTCGATCAGAACAAGTGGGATCTGTACGCCCGTTACGACCGTCGAACTGCCGACAGTCGCCTTTACGGCCTCGCCGAATGGGCGCACACGAACGAGCACGCCAGTGGAGCGATCAGCACCTCGCTTTCGAGCTGGATGGGCGAGGCTGCAGTGTGCAAGAAAGACGTGATGGCCGGTCTCCGACTGGAAGGAACAGATCGGCCGGAGGAAGAACCTCTGGCCGATCCTTTTCGCACGCCGCGCCCCCCCTCGGATCTCTCGAACCTCGGCGTGTCGCGCTGGACGATCCTGACGCTCGCCGTCTCCGCCCCACGTCTCCTCTTGAAATCGTTTTCCGCGAGACCGTTCGTCGAAGTGGCACGGATTCACGCGGGGCCGGGTGATCCGCCGGGGCTGTTCGACGCGGATCTCCGGTACGGAACGAGCTGGATGTGGATGTTCTCCGCCGGCGTTCGCTTGAAGGTCGGCACCATTCACGACCGCATGGGCCGCTACGGAGCAGCCGTCGTTCCGGAGCCGGGAACTCGTACGCGCTCGAACGAGTCTCATGACATGCCGGGGATGCCGGCCATGCCGAGTCCCGCACCGATGACCCACCATTCCAACAACGCCGCGTGCACGCTCTGATGTCCTGCCGTACTCACGTTCTTGTTGCCGCGATCGCCGCGAGTCTTTGCGCGTGCGGGTCGGACTCTCACGTCGTGGATCCGCCCGATACATCGAGCGTGAACAACGAGCCGCTCACGTCCGCGGCCTGTCCAGGCGTCAATTTCGGAAAGCGGCCCGCTCCGCTCACGTTGACCGCGTCGGCGCCGCCGGCACTGCAGGTCTTCGGACTTGGAAGCGAAACGGGTCGCTACACGGCGGAGGTCGCGGCGCGCGGCACGACGGCGTACACCACGACCTGGGGCACGAGGAGCGCGGTCGGAAACAAGATCGACATCTGGGACGTGAGCGGCGCGACGCCGACGCTCGTCGACTCCGTCATCGTTGCCAACGCGACGACGCTCGGCGACGTGGCGGTGAGCGACGACGGAAAACTCCTCGTCGTGGCGACGGAACGGACCGGCGGCTCCATCGTGGTCTTCGATCTGACGGACCCCCGGCATCCGCACCAGCTCTCCCGGTTCACGAACCAGGACACCGACCCGGGAGTTCACACCGCCGAGATCGGACGGGTGAACGGCAGGCTGTACGCGTTCCTGTCGATCGACCCCCTGAATTCAATTCACGCCAAGCTCGTCATCGTCGACCTCGGCGACCCGTCGAATCCGCAGCAGGTATACAGCAAGGTTGCCGGCAATCCGTTCGTGCACGACACCTTCCTGCGGGACGGCCTGCTGTTTGTCGCGCTCTGGGATGACGGCATGGAGATCTGGGACATTGGGGGCTGTGGCACCGGCGCGACGCCGGCGGCGCCCAGAGTGCTTGGCAACGTTCACACGGTCGGCGGCCAGGTGCACAACGTCTGGTGGCTTCACGATGCGACAGGCGGCAAGCGCTTCGCGTTCGTCGGGCAGGAAGGCCCCGGCTCGATCGGCAGCTCCTCGACGGGGGACATCCACGTCGTGGACATCAGCGATCCGACCGCGCCAAAGGAAGTCGCCTTCTATCACGTCGATGGTGCGGGGACGCACAATTTCTCCGTCGACGAGGCCAACGGGGTGCTGTATGCCGCCTACTACAACGGCGGCGTCCGGGCGCTCGACGTTCGCGGAGACCTCAAGACCTGTCTGCCCAGCCAAACGCAGTTCACGAGCACAGGGAACGTCACGCGATGTGATCTCCGGCTCATGGGACGGGAAATCGGCATCGGTCTCGTGGAACTGAACCGCGGCGTCTACGTCTGGGGCGTTCAATACTTGGGGGGGACGATTTACGCGTCGGACATGGTGAACGGGATCTGGAAGTTGAAGTCCGCCAAATAGAACCGCCGAGTTGCCGAGCCGCCGAGTTGCCGAGCCGCCGATTTGTACGCATTTCGTAAAGGCTAGTGTGACAATCGCTTAGCGATCAGGTGACTGAAACCTTCCGGCGCGAGTTTTCGTTGACAGATCGTGTAGCGAATCTTAGTGTGAAAGGGAGTAGGACCCCCTCGCGGAGTGTGGCGAATGATGCGGTCGATGGAAGCCTTCCGACGACAGCTTTCGACGCGAACTGTCGTGCCAGTTCTGGCCGTCATCGTGACCGTCCATTCGCCCATCGATCCGAATCGCAGAGCAGGCGGCACCGGCTACGGTGGCGTGCTCCCCGTTCCGATCCCCGCGGCTCCAACCGCGACCGTTGCGCGCATGGATTCTCTCCTTGACGCGCATCGGGACACGCGGACTGAACGCGGGCGCGTACTCTATGCCGACGGCCGCGATCCCCGCACGCCGGCGCCCTCGACCAAAACGCGGAAGCAGTGTCCCTCGCCGGATCGCCGGCTCGTCCAGGGCCGCGGTTCGTCGTCGCCTAGCTCCTAGTTCCCCACACACAGCTCGTTTCCTCGATGCCACGTTTTCGCACCGCGGCGGCGGCAACGCTGCTCGTCATCCCGATCGTCGCCGGCGGATTCTTCCTGCAGGAAGCGCCGACTCGCAACAACGCCGCGCTGTTCGACCAGGTTTTTTCCCTGGTGCGAAATCAATACGTAGACTCCGTGCCTGCCGCGAAGGCGTATGAGATCGCCGCGCGCGGATTGGTGCGGGAGCTGAACGATCCGTACAGCGAGCTTCTCTCCCCGAAGGAGTCCGAGGACTTCAATCGATCCACCGGCGGCCGCTACGGCGGCACCGGCATGCTGATCGGGGAACAGGCCGCCGGCGTCATCGTCGTCGATCGCGTCTTCCCGAATACGCCGGCCGAAGAGGCGGGCGTCCGCGAAGGCGATCGGATCATGTCCGTGAACGACACGTCGACGGCCGAGCTGTCGCTCGCCAAGGTTTCCGATTTGCTCCGCGGCACGCCCGGGACGCAGGTGTCTGTCGTGTATTCGCGGCCGGCCGTGCCCGAGCCGATCAAACTTCGCTTCACGCGCCGCGTCGTGAAGATTCCCGCCGTTCCGTACAGCGAGATTCTCGGCGATCACATCGGCTACATCCCGCTCCAGACCTTCAATGAGAACGCGGCGGAGGAAGTCCAGCAGGCCGTCGACGCGCTCGTGAAGCAGGGGGCCAAGGGTGTCGTGCTCGACATGCGCGACAACGGCGGTGGCATCGTCGAACAGGCGTTGCAGACCTCGAGTCTCTTCCTCAAGGACGGGCAGGAGATCGCCAGCATCCGTTCGCGCAGCCAGCCCGCCGAGGCGCTCCGCTCGTCGGGCAAGCATCTCGGTACCGACATCCCGCTCGTCGTGCTGGTGGACGCCGGCTCGGCGTCCGCGACGGAGATCGTGGCCGGCGCGCTCCAGGACCATGACCGGGCACTCGTCATCGGCACGAACTCGTTCGGCAAGGGACTGGTGCAGTCGGTGTATCGGCTGAACGGCGGCTACCAGCTCAAGATCACGACGGGCAAGTGGTTCACACCCAGCGGCCGGTCGATCCATCGCGAGCGCAAGCTGATGCCGAACGGCTCGTTCGTCGAAATTCACCCGGACTCGATCAAGACGGATGAAGAACGGCCGATGTTCAAGTCGGACGCGGGACGAATCGTGTACGGCGGTGGCGGCATTCGCCCCGATGTAATCGTCGCCGACGACACGCTGCCGACCGACGAACGCGAGTTCATCCGCGCGGTGGCGCCGAAGATTCAGGCGATCAATACGACGCTTCAGAACTACGCCGTGGAGCTCAAGGGATCGGTGGCTCGGGACTTTACGCCGCCGGCCGACTGGTCGAACGAAGTGATTCGCCGTCTTGCCGCGGCGGACGTGAAATTCGATTCCAAGATGGACGCGGCCGCCCGCCGTTTCCTGACGCGCGATCTCGCGAACCGCGTCGCGCGAATCTCGTTCGGTGACGCCGTGGCCAAGGCAAGGACGGCGAGCGACGATCACCAGCTCGCGAAGGCGCTGCAGCTCCTCGGTTCGAGCACGACTCAGGCACAGCTGCTCGCCGGCGTTCGGAAGTAGCGTTCTCCCCGCCCCCCCCGGGGGCGGGGAGAACTGTATCTTGGAGCCGTGACCGACGACTCGGCGGCTCCTGCGCCTCACGCGCATCATCTTCGCGTCGAGCGGACCGCGCGCTACTACACTCTCGGCGCCGACGATGCCGACGTGCGCGCGATCTGGTTCGTGCTCCACGGCTACGGCCAGCTCGCCGGTTCGTTCGTGCGGTTTTTCGCCGACATCGCGAAGCTGGGCGCACTCGTCGTCGCGCCCGAGGCATTGAACCGATTCTACCTCGTGAGCCCGGAGAGCGCTCCCGCGCGCGAACGGCCCGTTGGCGCAACCTGGATGACGCGCGAGGACCGCGAATCGGAGGTCTCCGACTACGTCGAGTATCTCGATGCGTTGAGCGACGAGATCATCGGCGAGCGGCAGATTGCCGAGCGGCAGCTTCAGATCAACGCACTCGGCTTCTCACAGGGCGCGGCGACGGCGACGCGATGGGTTCTCAACGGCCGGCCGCGATTCGAGCGATTGGTGCTCTGGGGCGGGCTCATGCCGCCGGACGTCGATCTCGCGCGCGGCATGGTTCGTCTTCGCGATACGCGGGTCACGCTCGTCGCGGGCACGCGTGACCACTACATCTCGGAGGATATCCTCGCCGCCGAGCGCGCGCGCATCGAGGCGGCGGGCATCACCTGCGAGTCGATTCGGTTCGACGGCGGACACGACATCAGCCGGTCGGTTTTCCCCAGGCTGTTGGGCGCCGCGATCAGCGACGTTTCCGATCGATGAATCGAGACAGATCGCGGCGGTCTTTCTTCGTCGGGCGGCCCTTTTCCTCGTAAACGAATCTCGCCGGCGCCGCGGCGAGCTGCGCGGCAAGGCGCTGGCGGGCGTCCCGGCTCTCCGGCGTCTCGTCGTAGAGGGTCTGGGCCACCGAGGCCGGTCCGCGTCGCTCGGCGAGGCCGCGGACAATGAGAATATGCTCATAGGGCCCGAGGCGGACCCGGATCTCGTCGCCGGCCTTCACCGTCTTCGAGGGCTTGGCCCCCTCGCCGTTCACCGCCACCTTTCCCCCGGTGACGGCCTCGGTTGCGAGCGAACGCGTCTTGTAAAACCGCGCCGCCCACAGCCATTTATCCACGCGTACCCGGTCCGAGCCCTGGCTCTGGTCCATCACCAAAACCCGCTAGATTAGACGTCGATGAAAGCTAGCGAGCTGACGTACGTCCACCGTTACCTCCCGCCGAACGGGGACGACCCACGGACATTGCTCCTGCTCCATGGCACGGGTGGCGACGAGAACGATCTCGTCCACCTCGGCCAGATGCTGGCGCCCGACGCCGGGCTGCTGAGCCCACGCGGCAACGTTCTGGAGAACGGCGCCGCTCGCTTTTTCCGCCGACTGGCGGAAGGCGTGTTCGACATCGAGGATCTGCACGCGAGAACGAAGGATCTCGTCGCGTTCGTCGACGCGTCCGCCGCGCAGTACGGCTTCGATCCGGCGAAGGTCGTGGCTGTCGGCTTCTCGAACGGGGCGAACATCGCGGGGAGCATGTTGCTGTCGTCTCCCCGTGTGCTCTCCGGTGCCGTGCTCTTTCGGCCGATGGTGCCCTTCGTCCCCGAGGAGCCCGTTTCCCTCGAGGGCCGCCGTGTCTACATCGGAGCCGCCGAGAACGACCCGATTGTGTCGCGCCGCCATCCGGAACGACTCGCCGAGATGCTGCGCGTTCTCGGCGCGGATGTTACGCTCAATTGGCAGCCGGCCGGCCACGCACTGACGCGCGCCGACGTGACGTCGGCGTATGACTGGCTCGAGGCCGGCCGCGAAACGACGGCGTAATTGACTCGGAGGGGGCTCACAATGCGTGTTGGCGATTGCAGCCGCTCACTCGTGCTCGGCGCTATGCTCGCCGCTGCCTGCGTCCACGCCGTCGGCGCCCAGTCGCTCGACGCGGCGACCGTGCGCCGGATCGACTCGGTGTTCGCGCGCTTTACGCCGGAGACGCCAGGGTGCGCGGCCGGCGTGTATCAGAACGGCCGCGTGCTGTTCGCCAAGGGATATGGGTCGGCCAACATCGAGTACAGTGTGCCGATCACGCCGCAGACGCCGTTCATCATGGGCTCGGTGTCGAAGCAGTTCACGGCCGCGGCGATCGCGCTGCTGGTGCAGGACGGACGGATTCGTCTCGACGACGACGTTCACAAGTACGTGCCCGAGCTCCCCGACTACGGCAAGAAGATCACGATCGACCAACTCGTGCACCACACGAGCGGCGTGCGCGATTTCTGGTCGCTCGTTGACGCGTCCGGGATGCGTCAAGACGACGGCTACACGGTGGCCGACGTCGTGAAGCTCGCATCGCGCCAGCAGCACCTCAACTTCGATCCCGGCGCGGAATACAACTACAGCAACACCGGCTACGTGCTGCTCGGCGTGATCGTGCAGCGAGCGAGCGGAAAGAGTCTTCGCGAGTTCGCCGCCGAGCGCATCTTCCGGCCGCTCGGGATGACTGTGTCGCACTTCCACGACGATCACACTCAGCCCGTGCGCGGCAGAGCGATCGCCTATAGCCCGCTGAGCGGCGCGGGGGGCGGTTGGAAGATCAACGTTTGGAACAACGACATCGTGGGGCAGGGCGGGCTGATGACGACGCTCGAGGAGCTCCAGAAGTGGGATGAGAATTTCTATACGGGAACCGTCGGCGGGCGGACGCTCCTCTCGCGTCAGCTGGAGCGCGGCGTGCTGAACGACGGCAAGCAGATCGCGTACGCGTTCGGCCTGGAGATCGGGGAGTATCGCGGGCTGCCGATGGTCGAACATTCGGGGAGCACGGGAGGGTACCGCAGCGACATCACGCGCTTTCCGGAGCAGCACACGAGCCTTGCGACGATTTGCAACGTGAGCAACGCGGACGCCGTTGGCCTCGCGCACCGCATGGCGGACGTCGTGCTCGGCTCGCGTTTCACGAAACCCGCGACGGCGAACGTGCGCGGGGCGGGGCAGGTGACTGCGCCAGCGATCGCGCTGACGCAGTCGGAGCGCGCGGCGATGACGGGACGGTTCTATTCGCCCGAGCTGGACGCGACGTATGAGCTTCGCGACGCGGGCGACGCACTCATCGTGGTGCGGGCGCGGGCCGTCGATACGCTACGCGCGTTGGACCGACAGACCTTCCGCGGCTCAGGGTACACGCTGCACTTCGCGGCGTCGAACGGTGCACCGACGTTCACCCTGGACGCCGGCCGGATTCGCGGGATCGAGTTTACGCGATCGAAGTAAATCTTTACGTGTGAACCAGTAGCGCGGGGACTCCAGGAATTTTATATTACTGACGCGTCAGTTAATTGTAACGACGCACAAGCTGTTATCCTGTAGACACTTAGCTGCTGGTAGAGCCGTTTTAGATGGCGTCGTCCTCCTCTCCAACTCGACCGAATCAAGAGCCCCGCTGGCGCCGGCTGCCGGAAGACCGGCCTCGGCAAATCCTGACTGCGGCGCTCGAGGTCTTCGGCGAACGCGGCCTCGCCGCTGCCCGCCTCGACGACATCGCCAAGCGCGCCGGACTCTCGAAGGGCACCATCTATCTCTACTTCCCGAACAAGGAAGAGCTCTTCCGCGAGATGGTGCGCGACACCGTCGTGAGCAAGATCGAGCGACGCGAGGAAGAGATC
The DNA here is from genome assembly GCA_035554995.1 of Gemmatimonadaceae bacterium. GTDB lineage: Bacteria > Gemmatimonadota > Gemmatimonadetes > Gemmatimonadales > Gemmatimonadaceae > JAQBQB01. The sequence goes on along the minus strand of DATMHK010000177.1, from coordinate 20,173 downwards.
AATTCGATGACCGGCTCGGCCACGGACGCGATGATTCGCTTCATGCGCGGCCATTGGGCGTTCATCCGGTCTCCGCAGTTCGCGCCGCTCTTCCGACTCATCCACGCCGAGATCCACCACTTTCCCGATCTGGCGCGTTTCTACGCGGAAGAAGTAGTGGCGCGCGGACAGCGCTTGATCGCGGGCATCATCGAGCGAGGCATCGCGTCCGGTGAATTTCGACGCGTCGAGCCGCTTGCCGCGGCACGAATGCTGACCGCGCCTTTTGTCATGCACGGCCTCTGGTGCACCCACCGCGAGGCCTTTACGTCGGTGGCCAGAAAGACCGACGATCAGATCCTGGACGAGCTCATCGACTTCTATCTCCACGCGATTCGTTCGACCGATTCGTCGGCGGGCGAACCTCGCACCACTTGATTTGCATCGTTTCATGAACGCTTACTCGAATAAAGCCATTCGCATCGGCGCCGGACTGTCCGTCCTGGCCGCGTTGCTCGCTTTCGCCGCGCGCGTTGCCAGCGCACAGGAACCCGGACCGCGACGTCTTTCCCTCGGTGAAGCGGCGCGTCTTGCCGCGGCGCAGACCGCCGTCGTCCAGAGCGCGCAGCTGCGCGTCGAGCAGGCGCGAGCTCGCGTCACCGAAAGCCGCTCGTCGCTGCTGCCCCAAGTCGGTCTGTCTCCCTCTTGGTCGAGCCATACCGTGAACAGCGCGAGCTTTGGCTTCAACTTCCCGGCGCCCGCCGGCGAGAAGCCGCTGCTCGATCCCAACGGGCAGATCATCGGCCCCGTGCGCTTCTGGGATTTCCGCGGCCAAGTGTCGCAGACGCTCGTCGATCCCGCGGCGTCGCAACGCGTCAAGGCGGCACGCGCCGGCGTGACGGCGGCGAGTGCCGAAGTGGCGACCGCTGGAGAGAATGCCGCGTCGAACGCGGCGCTCGCGTATCTGCGCGCGTTGCGGAGCGAAGCGACGTACAGGGCGCGCATTGCCGACTCGACGTTGGCGGTCGATCTGCTCAACGTGGCGCGGAATCAGCTCGAGGCCGGCGTCGGTGTCGGGCTCGACGTGACGCGCGCTCAGTCCCAGTTGGCGAACGTGCGTACGCAGATCATCGTGGCGCGGAACGACCGAGACCGGTCCCAGCTCGATCTCAGGCGCGCGCTCAACCTGCCGCTCGACCAGTCGCTCGTTCTCACCGATTCGCTCACCGCACCGGTCACTATCGACACGACCGAGGCGGCCGCGGTGGCGCAAGCGATTCAGAACCGGCCGGACATCCGCGCCGCGGAAGCCGAGCTCGCGGCCGCCGAGCAGCAGGTCGCCGCGCTGCGCGCGACCCGGCTGCCTACGGTCAACGCGTTCGCCAACAGCGGACCGACTGGCTTTGTGAACCACCTGCTGAACACCTACACCTACGGCCTGCAGGTCTCGTGGCCGGTGTTCGAGGGCGGACGCCGCGAAGGACAGACCGAAGAGCAGCGTGCCGTGGCCAAGGAGATCGACGTCCGCAGGCGCGACCTCCAGCAACAGGCGACCGTCGATGTGCGCGCCGCGCTTCTCGACCTCGCCTCGAACCGCGAGCAGGTCGAGGCCGCGCGCAATCGTCAGAGTCTCGCCGAGCTCGAGGTCCAGCAGGCTCGCGATCGCTTCAACGCCGGCGTGGCGGGCAACGCGGACGTCATCACGGCGTCGGTCACGCTCAACGCCGCGCGTACCGGACTGATCGACGCGCTCGCGTCGTACCAAGCTGCCCGCGTGTCTCTCGCGAAAGCGGAAGGCACCGTTTCACAGATTCGTTGATACCGCTTCATCTTCCCCATAGACTGAAATTTCGATCATGGCAACAGCTATCAAATCCGATCCGGTACGTGGCCTCGACCCGACGGTCGAGCGGCCGCAGGCCGCGGGCGGCAAGCGTCGCTTCGTCCTTCCTATCGTCGGCGTCCTCGCGCTGCTTGGCGCTTTCTGGGCAGTGAAGCAGTGGAGCTACGGTCGAGGCCATGCTTCGACCGACGACGCCGCTGTGGACGGTCACCTGATCCCTGTTCTTGCCAAGGTGAGCGGCTACGTGGAGACGGTGAGCGCGAACGACAACGATCACGTGCAAGCCAACTCCGTGGTCGTGCGCATCGATCCGTCGGAATACAAGACGCGGCTCGCGCAGGCGGACGCGGACCTCGCGGCGGCGCGAGCCTCGGCGGGAACGTCCGGCTCCAGTGGCCAGGCGCAGGCCGTCGTGCAGCAGGCCTCCGGTCAGCGCGCGTCACTCGCCGCGCAGATCACGGCCGCGCGGGCGAATGAGACCAGGACCAAGCAGGACCTCGCACGCATGGAAGACCTGGCGGGCAAGCAGGTCGTGTCCAAGATGCAGCTCGACGCCGCCCGTGCCGCCGCCGAAGCGGCGTCGGCGAACGTCGTCGCGCTCGAGCGCGAGCAGGCCGCCGCCGGCGGCACGGTCGCAAGCGCCGAAGCAGGCGTGCGGCTGGCGCACGCGCGGTTGCAAGCCGCGCAGGCGTCGCGCGACAACGCGGCGCTCCAGCTCTCTTATGCGAGCGTCGCGGCACCCGCTTCAGGCATCGTCTCGAAGAAGCAGGTCGAGCCGGGCCAACTCGTGCAAGCCGGCCAGCCGCTCTTCACGATCGTCGCCGATACCGGCGTGTTCGTCACGGCCAACTTCAAGGAGACGCAGCTCGCCGAGATTCGCGTCGGTCAGCCGGCGGAGATCGAAGTCGATGCCTATCAGGGCGCCACGGCGATTGGATGCGTGGAGAGCGTGAGTGCGGCGACGGGCTCCAAGTTCGCGCTGCTGCCGCCGGACAATGCGACAGGCAACTTCACGAAAGTCGTGCAGCGCATTCCGGTGCGCATCAAGGTAAAGCAGGGGCTCGGCCCGGACCGTCCGCTTCGCCCGGGCATGTCGGCTACCATACACGTGGAAACGAAGGCAGCCGCGGGGAAGTGCTGAGTGGCGAACGGTCCCCCCCGGTTGAGTCCTCTGACCGAAGAAACCGAGATCTCGTCGGGCCCGCGTGGCACGGCGCAGATCCTGGTGCGGCCGCGTCCGACGCCGGCCGTCTCCTCGGTCGTTGACGAAGACAAATACAAGTACAAATACCTGATCGCGATCGCGGTCACGCTCGCGGCCGTGCTCGAGCTGATCGATACGTCGATCGTCAACGTCGCGATTCCTCACATGATGGGGAATCTCGGCGCGACGCTCGACGAGATCTCGTGGGTCTCGACCGGCTACATCATCGCCAACGTCATCGTCATCCCGATGTCCGGATGGCTGTCGGGGTACTTTGGCCGAAAGGCGTACCTCACCGGCTCGATTCTCATCTTCGTCGCGGCATCGTTCTTCTGCGGCGCGGCGACGTCGCTCGGCGGACTGGTATTCTGGCGAGTGGTGCAGGGCCTCGGCGGCGGCGCGCTGCTCTCGACGGCGCAGGCGACGCTCTTCGAAGCGTTCCCCCCTCATGAAGTCGGCATCGGCCAAGCGATGTTCGGCGTCGGCGTGATGGTCGGCCCGACGCTCGGGCCGACGTTGGGCGGCTGGATCGTCGACAACTACAACTGGCCCTGGATCTTCTACATCAACATTCCGCTCGGCATCATCGCCGCGATCATGGTGATGACGTACATCCACGACGCCGAGCATCAGGAACGCGCCGAAAAGATCGACGTGCTCGGGTTCCTGCTGCTGGCGACGTGCGTGGGCTCGCTGCAGTTCATGCTCGAGAAGGGCGAGCGGTACGACTGGTTCGACTCGCGCCTGGTGACGTGGCTGTGCGTCACGTCGGTGGTGTCGTTCATTCTGCTGATCTGGCGCGAGCTCACGACGGACGAGCCGATCATCAACTTCCGTGTGCTGAAGAGTCGACAACTCGCGGCGGGCGTGAGCATCGCCGCGGGACTGGGCCTGGCGCTGTTCGGCTCCGTCTTCGTGCTGCCGATCTTTTTGCAGAATCTGCACGGTCTCACGGCGAACCAGACGGGCCTTGTGATCCTTCCCGGCGCGATCGCCTCGGCGGTGACGATGGCGGTCGTTGGAAAGAACGCGAACAGACTCGATGCGCGCGCCACCGTGACCGTCGGCGCGTTCATGTTCCTCGCCTCGATGTGGCTGATGTCGCGCATGACGCTGGCCAGCGGTCCGGAAGAGACGTTCTGGCCGCTGATCCTTCGCGGCGTGGGCCTCGGTCTCATCTTCGTGCCGCTCACCGGCGCGACGATGGCCGAGCTCAGAGTGAACGAGCTGGCCCAAGGCACCGGCATGTTCAACCTGACGCGCCAGCTCGGCGGCTCGCTGGGCATCGCCGTCATGGCGACGCTGCTCACGAGATTCACGTCGGAGAAGAAGGCGCTCCTCACGGAGCATCTCACGACGATGGATCCCACGTCGCTTGGCCGGCTCGATCAGATCACGCGCGGCCTTCTCGCGCGCGGCATGAACCCGGTGATGGCGAAGCAGCAGGCGCTAATGCTGCTCGACAAACAGGTCCAGGCGCAGGCGAGCGTGCTCGCGTTCTCGCGGATCTACATCCTCAGCGGCATCATCCTGGTGTCGACGTTGCCGTTGCTGTTTTTGTTCAAGACGGGAAAGAATCGCGGGTCCGCTGGGCTGGCGCACTAATGTCATCCTCGCGAGCGCAGCGAGCAGAGGATCTACTTTACGCTTCCGGTAATTAACTCGGGACAGTAGATCCTCCGAGCGCTTCGCGCCCGGAGGATGACAGTTCATACCCCCGTCCTCGCGCCACCACGGGCCAACTCGTCTCCACTGCATCCCCCCTGATACCCACGATCACGTCGTTCAAATGGACGACGATGCAGACGTGGTTCGGAACGATTCGTACGCGGTCCCCAACGACCGGCTTCCAATCTGTCTTGGACAGATCGAGAATGCCGTGTTCCTCCGACATGCTCTTGACCACGACATCCGGTCGATCGAGCAGTGCGCCGAAGCCGTCCGCGGCGTCGGTGCCGCGCATCGGTTCGCGGCCGAGTGCTTTGCTGCCCGCGTCGACCACGGCTTGCCCGGGTACGGCGGTGCTGACGACCGTGGCGAGAACGGTGAATGCGCAATCGTCCCATGCGCACGCGCCGATCGCCGCCGTCGTCCGATCGTTGTAGACGTAGGTGCCCGGGCGGAATTCGGTGACGCCGGGCAGCTCGTGCGTCCGCCAGAGCGTAGGCGTCGAGCCGCCGCTCACGACGGGCGGACGATAGCCGGCTCGGTCGAACGTCTCGATGGCGTGCGCGATCGCCCGGCCGAGCGACGCCAGGCTTTCGTCCTGCCGATCGACGGGCTCGCGTACGTGGCCCGGGTAGAACGCGAGGCCCTCGAACTCGAGCGGCGCGTGGTCGCGAACCGCGCGTGCAAGCGCAAGCGCGTCGTCCACCCGCGGTATGCCGACGCGGTGCATGCCAAGGTCGAGCTCCACATACACGCCGATCGGGCGATCGGCCTCGCGTGCGGCCGCGGCGATGTCGTCTACGGCGCGCGGCGAGTCAAGGGCCACGGTGAGCTTCACGGTTTCCGGAAGGCCGGCGAGGCGCGCCGCGCGCGGTTGACCCACGGGCGGGTAGGCGACGAGCAGATCGTCGCATACGCCGCTCATGACCTCAGCCTCGAACGGAGTGGCGCACGTCAACCCGACGGCGCCCCGCCGCAGCTGCTCGCCGGCGATGCGCGGTGACTTGTGCGTTTTGATGTGCGGCCGAAGCGCGAGGTCGTGCTCCGTTGCATATGCGGCCGCACGGTCGAGATTTCGGACGAGCCGGTCCATGTCGACCAGCGGGATCGGCGTCTCGAGGTCGTGGATTGTCAGTGACATGGTTGCGCGAATCTCTTCGTGGAGAACGGTAAATGAAACAGTCCGAACGTAAGTGGCAACCGTTTCAGCTCGGCGGCGACGTGCCGCCACCGGTCGGCGCGTATTCTCCGGCGGCGCGGGCCGGTGATCTCGTCTTCGTGTCGGGCCAGGTGCCGCGCGACCCGGCATCGGGCCAGCTGGTTGGAGACGACTTTACTTCGCAAACCAAGCAGGTCATGAAAAACGTCGAGCGGGCCTTGGCTACAGCGGGCGCGTCGCTGAGCGATGTGGTGTCCGTGGTCGTCTACCTCGCGAACGTCGACGACTGGGGGACGTTCAACACCCTCTACAAAGAGATCATGCCGTCGCCGTTTCCCACCCGGACCGCTGTCGGAGCCGATCTTCGCGGAATCTTAGTGGAGGTGAGCGCCGTCGCCTACGCGCCCGTGGCGAAATAACGGCCCACCCCGCCTTAACGAAGCCCGGGAACAGCCGTCTACCTCGTTGAAGGCGCTTTGAGCGCCTGTACATCTCAATAGGTGGAGGCTCACCGTGAAGGATATTCGTTCGGCGATCGCGGCGATCGCCCTCGTTGTCGGCGGCGCCGTTGTTGCGGCGGCTCAACAGCCGGCTCAGACGCCGTCGCCCCGGGCGCATCAGCGGGGGATGCAGGACAGCACTCGGAAGCATTTCGGCGGTCGTGGCTTCGGCCCGGGTGCCATGCAGAAGCAGCTCTTCAAGGGCATCACGCTCAGCGACGCTGAGAAAACCAATATCAAGAACGTGCACACGAAGTACGAGGCGCAGATGAAGGCGCTTCGCGAGCAGTTCAAGCCGCAGATGAAGGCGGCTCGACAGGCCCGTCAGCGTGGCGACACGGCCGCGTTGAAGAACCTGTGGGCGCAGACGTCGGCGCAGCGCGAGCAGACGAAGAAGCTGCTCGAGGCCGAGCGCAACGATCTCCGCGGAGCGTTGGCGGCCGAGCATCGCGCGCAGTTCGACGCGAACGTCAAGCAGCTCGAGCAGCGTGTCGCACAGCGCGCGAACAAAGAATTCAAAAGGGGTGGTCGCGCTTCAGCGGATTCGCGACCTCGCGCGTAATGAAAGTGTAGTCGCGAGAGGATGTGTGGGCGCGCGGGTGGGCGCGTTCCCCCTCTCTGCAGGCAACGGTCTGGAGCTTCGGCTTCAGGCCGTTTGCTTTTCTGGGCGACTCGGCGATTAGTACTTTCTGATCTCGTCGACTCCGAGCGCTCTGCTTTCATCATCTGCCGTCTCCACTGCAGCGACGAGCGCGTGGATCATTTGGCCGATCGTTACCAAACCGAGACGTCGTGCGCCGTCACGTGTCTTGGGGAAAACCCTGAGCAGCCAGTAGATCGGCATCACCAAATACGGCCACCGGTGTCCGGGGCCGAGCACGTACCATGGACGCAGAATCGTGCACGGCAATGGGCTTTCGCGAAGCAGTTGCTCCACGCGGACACGCACGTCGATGTAGGCGTGCATGATCGGAGCCGGATGCGCGACGCTCACGTACACGAAACGTCGCGCGGCCGCCGTCTCGGCCGCGGCGATGCACTCGCGGGCCGCGGGGAAATCGAGCGCTTCGAATTGGGCCGCCTTGGCCGGTGACGGCCGCGGCGTGCCGACGAGGTGGACGACGACCGCGCCACGCGGAATCGCCGCCGCGATCGAATCGCGCGCCAGCACGTTGCCGACGACGCTGATCGCGCCGTTCGGCGCCTTCGCCTCCGACCCCGGGCGCACCAGCGTGTACACGCGATGTCCGCGCGCGCGTAGCGCGGGGACGAGACGCGAGCCGATATAGCCGGTACCGCCGGCGATGAAAACGTCGAGCGGGTTCTGCACAAATCGAATCTATTGCGCGAGGATGGCGTTGTTGGGTCTGCACGCCGAGTGGATCAGCGAAGTGCTGGGGTCCCGCCCGGCGTCTCTCTTGCCACGGTGGGTGTCGTCCCGGGCGGCCGCGCGGGGTGCGGCAGTCCGAGATAGTCGCCTGCCCGATCGAGCGCATCATCGAGGTTGCCGAATATGTTCTCCTCGCCGATCTCCTCGAGCACGGCAGACCGGCCGATCGCGACGAGCGGCTGCGTGTGAACGTCGGACAGCAGCACGAGCGTGCCGTCCTTCCGGCTGCGGTGCACAACGTCCTTGAGCGCGTGCATGCCGCTCGAGTCGATCGACGGCACGTTGCGAAGGCGGATGATCAGCACGCGCGGCTTCGTCGCAACCCGGCCCACGGTGTCCTTGAACGTTTCGGCCACGCCGAAGAAGAACGGACCGTTCACCTCGAACACCTCGACTCCTGGCGGCACGCTGCGACGGCTGACGGCGTTCGGATCCGTGGAGTACTGATCGCCGCCGTCCTCCAGCTCGATGGTCACGGAGCTGACGTTCGCCACCTCCGCCATACGTCGCATGAAGAGGAATGCCGCGGCGACCATGCCGACCTCGATCGCGACCGTGAGATCGACGAGCACAGTGAGCAGGAACGTGGCGAGGAGTACGACGACGTCGCTCTTCGGCGCCGTGAGCTCGGCGACGAACGACCGCCACTCGCTCATATGGTACGCGACGACGACGAGAATGGCGCCGAGGGTCGCCATCGGGATCAGCGCCGCCCACTTGCCCGCGAAGAGGGTGATGATGAGCAGGGTCACGGCGTGCGTCATTCCGGCGACCGGCGTGCGCCCGCCGTTCTTCACATTCGTCGCCGTGCGCGCGATGGCGCCCGTGGCCGGAATGCCGCCGAACATCGGCGAGACGATGTTGGCGACACCCTGCGCGACGAGCTCCATGTTCGAGCGGTGGCGTCCGCCAATCATGCCGTCGGCGACCATCGCGGACAGCAGCGACTCGACCGCCGCGAGCATAGCGATGGTGAAGGCCGGCCCGACGAGCGCTTGCGCCTGCGCCAACGTGATGTGCGGCAGGACGGGATGCGGCAGCGCCGCGCTGATGCCGCCGAATCGCGTCCCAATCGTCTCGACCGGCCAGTGGAGCAACTGCGCGACCGCGGTCGACACGAGGAGCGCGATGAATGGTCCGGGAATGCGCCGGTTGATGCGCGGCCAAACGAGGATGATGGCGAGCGCGATGCCGCTCACGGCGATCGCGTACGGATTGATATCCGTGATGTGCTCGACAAAGGCGCGCCACTTCTCGATGAAGTCGGCGGGCACGGCGCCCATCTTCAGGCCGAGGAAGTCCTTGACTTCGTTGGAGAAGATGATGACCGCGATGCCGCTCGTGAATCCGACGACGACGGGGTGCGGAATGAACTTGATGACCGCGCCGAGCCGCACGGCGCCAATGACGACGAGAAAGATTCCGGCGAGCACGGTCGCGACGGCGAGGCCATCGTAGCCGTACTTCTGAACGATGCCGTAGACGATGACGACAAATGCGCCGGTCGGTCCGCCGATCTGCACGCGCGATCCGCCAAGCGCGGAGATGATGAAGCCGGCGACGATCGCCGTGTAGAGCCCCCGGTCCGGGCTCACCCCGCTGGCGATGGCGAAGGCGATCGCCAGGGGCAGGGCGACGATTCCGACAATGACGCCGGCGATGAGGTCGGCGGTGAGCTGTTCCCGCGTGTACCCCTTGAGCGTCGTGAAGAGCTTTGGAACGAGCAACTCTGAAATCCCCGCTTGACGTTGAACGGTGGTTCAATATACTGCGCTTGAGAAAGCGCACCAACGCGAGGCTCTGGTCCCCCCCCCGTGCAGCTCACGCTCCGCCAAGCCGCGAGCTATCTCGGCGTCAACGAAGGCACGATTCGTCGCTGGATCGACCAGCGCGCGCTGCCGGCGCACTCGGTGAGCGAACGCCTCTATCTCAATCCGGTCGAGCTCTGGGAATGGGCGGTCGAGACGGGCGTGCCGGCGTCGCGCGCGCTGCTCGACGTCGCGCATCGCGCCCCCGACGAAGTGCCGCCGCTCTCGGTGCTGCTTCGCGAAGGCGGCATCTTCCACGACATCGACGCGACGGACAAGCACCGCGTCCTGGCGCAATTCGTCGAGCGGCTGCCGCTTCCACCGGAACAGGACCGGGCCTTTCTCCTCGACGTGCTCGAAGCACGTGAGGCGCTCGGCTCGACCGGGATCGGCGACGGCATCGCTATTCCGCACGTGCGAAACCCGATCGTGCTCCACATCGCGCGGCCATTCGTCACCCTCGGCCTGTTGACGCATCCGATCGACTTCGCGGCCATGGACGGCAAGCCGGTGCACGCGTTGTTCATGGTCGTCAGCCCGATCGTTCCGACGCATCTGAGAATCCTCGCGCAGCTGGGATTCGTTCTTCGCGACGACACGCTCCGTGAGATGTTGCGTACGCGCGCCTCGGCGGATGACATCCTCGGCCGGCTGGAGATGATCGAGACGACGCGCACCACCGGATCGTTCCGGGTGCAGGAGCGCAAGCCGACCCCGTGACGCCGCTCTGGATCGGCCTCGGCTTGTTCGTGCTCGCCGCGGCGGCGCAAGTCGCTCTGCGCGGCCGCCGCGCCGCCGATTCCGTTTTCAGCATCCTCGTTCTCGCCGGCTCGGCGCTGGGTATTGCCACGGCCGCCGGTGTGCTGCGCGCGGGCGTCACCCTGTCCACGACGATCCCCAGCGCGCTTCCGGGCGGCGACTGGGTCATCGGCGTCGATTCGCTCAGCGCGGTGTTTCTCGTCGTCATCCTCGGCGTTGGATCGCTCTCCGCCGTGTACGGCATCGGCTACATGCGCTACGACGACGAGACCGTCGCTTGGCCGAGCCATGCGTTCTTCGCCCTCGAGGTGGCGGCGCTGGCACTGGTCGTCTGCGCGCGTTCCGTCGTTCCATTCATGGGCGCGTGGGAGCTGATGGCAATCGGATCGCTCCTCCTCATTCTCACGGAGTACCGCCACGCCGAGGCGAGGCGGGCTGGTTTCATCTACATCGTGGCCACCCACGTGGGAACGCTCGCGTTGTTCGCGCTGTTTGCGACGCTGGCGCGCGGAAGCGGTGACTGGACGTTCGACGCTCTGGCGCGAGGAGCGGAACTGTCGGGCGGTGCGCTCGTCGCCGTGTTGGTGTTGGCGCTGGTCGGATTCGGCGTGAAAGCGGGACTCGTTCCATTGCACTTCTGGCTGCCGCCCGCGCACGCTGCCGCGCCGTCGCATGTGTCCGCGCTGATGTCCGGCGTCGTGATCAAGATCGGGATCTACGGATTGCTGCGTGTCCTGTGGCTCATCGGCACGCCACCGTTCTGGTGGGGCTGGACCGTGCTTACGATTGGCGCGCTGTCGGCGATCCTCGGCGTGCTGTGGGCCCTCGCGCAGCACGACATCAAGCGTCTGCTCGCCTATCACAGCGTCGAGAACATCGGCATCATTCTTATGGGCATCGGGCTGGCTGGGGTTGCGAGTGCCCACGGACGACCGGTACTCGCCGCGATCGGATACGGCGCGGCGCTGCTTCACACGTTGAACCACGCGCTCTTCAAGAGCTTGTTGTTCCTCTGCGCCGGCGCCGTATACCGCGAGACGGGAACGCGCGATCTCGAGCGACTCGGCGGGTTGGCGCGACGCATGCCGGTCGTATGGCTGCTGTTCGCGGTTGGCGCCGCGGCGATCGTCGGGCTGCCACCGCTGAACGGCTTTGTCAGCGAGTGGCTCCTCTATCGCGGGCTGCTCGAGGCGGGGCAATCGGCCGAAGCGATGCGACTCGCCGTGCTCGGCGTGCCCGCGCTGGCGCTCGTCGGCGGGCTCGCGCTGGCGTGCTTCGCCAAAGTCGCGGGCGTCGTCTTCCTCGGCACCGCTCGCTCGTCGCCCGCCGTGGAAGCCCGTGAGCCGAACGCATGGCTGCGCGGGCCGGCGATCGTCATTGCCGTTGCCTGCGCGGTGATCGGCGTTGCGCCGCCGCTCGTCATCCCGATCGCGCTGCGCACTGCCGGCTATGTCGAGTCGGTCGCGCTCGATGTCGATGCCGCGGCCGGTGTCACACACTCGGCGTGGCAGGTCGCGCGCTTCGCGCTGGTGCTCCTCTTCGCGACCGGGGTCGCCGCGCTCGTCATGCGCTGGCTTCGCGCTCGCGTTGTACGGCGCGAGCTCGACACCTGGGCCTGTGCCTACACGGCCGTGACTCCACGAATGCAGTACACGGCGTCGTCGTTCGCTGCGCCGTTGCTCGATGTGTTCGGAGCGGCGAGCGGCATTCGGACGCACCGCGGGGCGACGGTCTTCCACTCCGAACCCTTCGACCTCGTGCTCGATCGCGCCGTGGCGCCGGCGTGGGCTATGGTTCAGCGCGTTGCCGTCCGCCTCCGCGGCCTGCAGCAGGGACGACTGCGCACGTATCTCGTGTACGTCGTCGTTACGCTCACGATGCTGCTCGCCTATCTCGTCGTGCGCGGAGGGACACGATGACGTTCGAGCAGGCGTCTCCCCTCGTGGCACTGCTCCTCACGCTCGTGCTTGCCCCGCTCGTGCCGGGCGTTGCGACGCGCACGCGGGCCTTCCTCACCGGACGGCGCGGCTCGCCCGTCTGGCAGCTCTACTCCGACCTCTGGAAGCTCTCTCGGCGCGGCATCGTCTACGCGCGGGTGACGACGACGCCATTTCGCCTGGTGCCGATCGTCGCGCTCGCTGCCGCCGTCGTCGCCGCGTTGCTCGTGCCACTCGACGGTCGAACATCGGTGTTCGCGTTCGCCGGCGACGTCGTCGCGTTCGCCTACACGCTGGCGCTTGCCCGATTCGTGCTCGTGCTCGGCGCGCTGGACACAGGCTCGAGCTTCGAGGGAATGGGGGCGAGCCGCGAAGTCACGTTTGCGACGCTGGTCGAATTCGCGCTCTTTCTGGGTCTCGCCGCGCTGAGTGTGGCGACGCGGCAGCTGTCACTTTCCGGCGTGGCCGGCGAACCGCTCGCCGACCGATGGATGACCGCAGCTCCGGCGCTCGTGATGGTGGCTGCTGGGCTTTTCGTGCTTCTTCTCGCCGAGTGTTCGCGATCGCCGGTAGACGACCCGACCACGCACCTCGAGCTGACGATGATCCACGAGGTGATGATCCTCGATCACAGTGGTCCGGATCTCGGCGTCATACTCTACGCGAGCGCCGTGAAACTGAGCGTGCTCTCGGCATTGCTCGCGCGCGTTGCCTGGCCGGTGGCGCATCTCGAGCCTGCAGCGCGACTCGGCACGCTCGCCGCCTCACTCGTGCTCGTCGGCGTTCTCGTCGGGGTCGTCGAAGCGTCAATGGCGCGTCTCAAGTTGCCAAAGGTGCCGCTGTACATCGCCGGCGGTGCCGCCCTGTCGGGACTCGGTCTCGTCCTCCTGCTGCGGTAGACGACCATGCGCGCCTTGATCGAGCCGATCCTGCTTGCCGTCGTGCTCACCAACTTCGCGGTGCTCGGCATCTCGCGCGTCACGGCCTGCGTGAGAATGCTGGCCGTGCAGGGCGCGTTGCTCGGCGTGTTGTCGATTGCCGTCGAGCGTCCGCTGTCGGTGCACTCCGTTGCACTTGGCACTGGCACGGTGATCGTGAAAGCGCTGGTGCTTCCGTGGTTTCTGCGGTGGGCGATGCGCGAGACATCGGTGCGGCGCGAGGTCGAGCCGGTGATCGGGTACATGGGGTCGCTGCTGCTCGGGGCGGTTGCAGCGGGTCTCTCCTTCGGCGTCGCCAACCGCCTTCCCGCGGTCGGCTCGGGTCAGGACGCGCCGGTGGGGCTGCTCGTTCCGGTGGCGCTCGTGACGCTCCTCTGCGGACTGCTCGTGTTGATCACGCGCAGCAAGGCGGTCACGCAGGTGGTCGGCTACCTGATGCTCGAGAATGGTGTGTACCTGTTTGGTCTCACGCTGGTGGAGCGGATCTCGTTCCTCGTCGAAGTCGGTGTGCTGCTCGACGTGTTCGTCGCCGTGTTCATCATGGGAATCGTCGTGTTCCACATCAACCGCGAGTTCGATTCGATCTCGGCGGAGAATCTCGTGGAGTTGAGAGAATCGTGAGCCCGACGCCCGCATGCTAGTGCTGCTCGTGGTGCTGCTGCCGGCGATCGGGTCGGCGCTTGCCTTCGCGATCACGCGGCCGAGCGCGCGACTCGTCGTGCTCAGCGTGGTGAGCCTCGCGCACCTCGGCATCGTCGGGGCACTCTGGGTTGGACCTCGTGCCTCGGCGTTGAGTGGATGGCTCGCTGTGGATTCGCTCGGCCTCCTCGTCCTGACGCTCGTCAGTCTGCTGTTCGCGGCGGTCGTCGCGTACGCGATTGGATTCTTGCGAGAGGCGAGTCCTCGCGGAGGGCGGTGGTTCGCGGGGTGTCTGCTTGGCTTTCTCGCGGCGACGTCGCTGGTCTGCGCGAGCCAGCATCTCGCGCTCTTGTGGGTGGGGATGGAGACGACGACGCTGGCCATCGCGCCGCTCATCTTCCATCATCACGATCGCCGCTCGCTCGAGGCGGTGTGGAAGTACCTCGTGCTGTCGTCGGTGGGGATCGCGTTCGCGTTGCTCGGCGTCTTCCTGCTCGCCACGGCCCAGCCGGCGGTGAGCGGATCGCGTCCGCTCATCTTCGGCGATCTTCTCAGTCACGCCCGCACGCTCGACCGCGCCTGGCTCCGTGCGGCGTATGTCTTTGCGCTCACCGGTTTCGGCACCAAGATGGGATTGGCGCCGCTCCACTCGTGGAAGCCCGACACGTACGGCGAGGCGCCCAGTCTGGTCTCGGCGCTCATGGCCGGGGCGCTGACCAGTTGCGCATTCGTCGGGCTGGCGCGGTTCACGGCGGTCGTTTTCGCCGCCGGCCTGGACGAGTTCGCGCGGCCGCTGCTCATTGCCTTCGGCATCGTATCGCTCGTCGTCGCCACGGCGTTCGTGATCGGTCAATCAGACGTCAAGCGACTGCTCGCCTACTCGAGCGTGGAGCACATGGGATTGTTGGTGCTCGGGCTCGGCGTGGGAGGCGTGGGTGCGTTCGGCTCCGTCCTCCACGTCCTCAACAATGGGATCGCCAAGGGGATGCTGTTTCTGGTCACGGGCAACATGGTGCTCGCGACCGGATCGTCGGCCGCCGCGGACATGCGCGGCCTGCTTCGCGTGCGTCCCATTTCCGCCGCGCTGATGCTCGTCGGCCTTTTTGCGGTCACCGGCTCCCCGCCCTTTGGGCTATTCGTGAGCGAATTTTCCATCGTGAGCGGCGCGATCCGTGAGCATCATGTCTGGGTGGCGGTCGCCCTCCTCCTGCTGCTCTCGATCATCTTCGCCGGCATCGGCCGAGTACTGCTCGGTGTCGTGTTCGGAGGGCGCGAGGGAGGGGGAGGGGGAGGGGGGGAGCGCGTGGGCGCCGACGGCGGCGGATCGCGGCGAGACTCTGCCTGGCTCGTTTGCGGACCGCTGGCGCTCGCGGCCATCGTGCTTCTGCTCGGCGTGTACATCCCCGCGCCGCTCCGCGCGTCGTTGGCGGACGCGGCCCACATGCTCGGTGGGAGCGCGCCGTGAATCGGGCCGCGTTCTTAGAGATCTCGAATCGGCGATGCGCACGGGTCGCCGACGTTCCGTCGCTTCGGGTCGAGGAGCTGGCGAGCGAGTTGGAGGCGAGAGCGCGCGACGGGTGGCGTATCGTCGCTCTCTTCGGGACCGCCGAGAGCGCGACGGCCCTCCGCCTGATAGCCGTCGTGGCGCGCGACGACGCAGGTGAGCTAGCGGTCGCTAGCACCGTCGTCGGCCAACGATACCCATCGGTGTCGGCTCGCTGCCATCAGGCGACGCGCTTCGAGCGTGAGATCGCCGAACAGTGCGGAGCCCTACCAGAGGGCGCGATATCGCTCAAGCCGCTGCGGCGCCACGCGGCGGACCACGCGCCCGTGGGATGGAGCACCGGGCCCCGAGACCGCGAGGCATACTCGTTCGACGAGGTGTCTGGAGAAGAAGTGCACGAGGTAGCGGTCGGGCCCGTGCACGCGGGGGTCATCGAGCCGGGTCACTTCCGGTTTCAGGCGCACGGTGAAGAGGTGCTTTCGCTGGAGATCATGCTCGGCTATCAGCATCGCGGCGTCGAGCGATTGCTCGAGACGGCGGATCGGCAGCGCGCGACGTTGATTGCGGAGTCGATCGCCGGCGATTCGGTGATCGGCCACGCGAGCGCGGCCTGCGGCGCGATCGAGGCGCTCGCCCGAAGCCGGAAGACTCCACGAGCGCAATCGATTCGTGGCATCGCGCTGGAGCTCGAGCGGCTGGCCAATCATCTCGGTGATCTGGGAGCGTTGTCGGGCGACGTGGCCTTTCATCCGGCGTCGGCATATCTCGCCCGCCTGCGTGGCGAGTGTCTGAATCTTCTCATGACGATCAGCGGCAACCGGTACGGGCGCGGACTGATCCGGCCGGGAGGCGTCGCCTTCGACATCCCTGGCGAGATGGCGACGGAGATCGCGCGTCGCGTCGACCGGCTTCGCGAGGATCTCGGGCCGGTGCTGCAGCTCCTGTTCGACGCGTCCTCGGTGCAGTCTCGATTCGAGGACGTCGGCGTCGTCACGCGCGAGCAAGTCATCGCGAGCGGGTACGTCGGGCTGGTCGCGCGCAGTTGCGAGGTCGCGCGCGACGTGCGTCACGATTTCGCGTACGGTGTCTTCCGTTTCGCGCAGATTCCGGTCGCGCAGGCGTGGGCGGGCGACGTGCAGGCGCGCGCGTTGGTGCGGCGCCTCGAGATTCAGCGGTCGATCGAGTTCGTGAGCGAACAGGTGAGCGCGCTGCCGCGCGGTGCGCTGCGCGTCGAGTGTGGCGCGCTCGAGCCATCGGAGCTCGTCGTCGCGCTCGAGGAGGGATGGCGCGGCGAGATCGCGCACATCGCAATGACGGACGCCGACGGCCGCATTCGACGTCACAAAGTCGTCGACCCGTCGTTTCACAACTGGTCGGCGCTCGCCGGCGCGATGGCGGGCAACCTCATCTCGGATTTTCCTCTGTGCAACAAGAGCTTCAACCTCTCGTATGCGGGCCATGATCTCTAGGCGCGGCGATGCTTGACCTCCTGCGCGCGCGGCTCCGCCAGCGCGTCGAGCCGGTGTCGATGCCCGCCGAGCCCTCGCCACTGCCTGCGCGTTTCCGTGGCCGCCCCGCGCTGAACGGCGACGCGGCTCGTTCTCTCCCCGTGATCGACCTCGGACGCAGCGTGTTCGCGCCCGAGGAGATCACTGATCGAGATCACGGCGCCGCGTTCACCGCCGACTACAGCATGGCGACGCGAACGCGCGAAGCACTGGTGATGACGGACGGAGAGCTCGAGCTGGCGGCGGCGCTCGACGCGAGAATGCGATCGCTCCTCGGGCGCTCGCTGCGTCTCCGATCGGTCGCCGCCGGCAGCTGCGGCGGCTGCGAGGCGGAGCTGACGGCGCTCGGCAACGTGGTGTTCGACATGGCGCGGTTCGGTGTCCAGTTCGTCGCGTCGCCGAGGCATGCCGACGGTATCGTCGTGTCCGGCATCGTGAACGAGAACATGCGCGGGGCGCTCGAGAAGACCTACGACGCGGTCGGCGATCCGAAGATCGTCATCGCCGTCGGCGCCTGCGCCATCTCGGGAGGGGTGTTTTCCGAGAGTCCTGAAGCGAAAGGAATTCCAACATCGATTCCAGTGGACCTGTGGATCCCGGGGTGCCCGCCGCATCCGCTGACAATCCTGGATGGTTTACTTCGGCTATTGGGGAGCCGCGATGCCGGGCCGAAAAGCGTCTGAAGCGACGCGGCGCAATCAGATCTTGCAGGCCGCAGTCGATATCGCCGAGCGGCGAGGGCTCGGTGCGTTCACGGTGCGACACGTCGCCGAGCGCGCCGGGCTGAGCGTCGGCCTCGTGCTCTTCCACTTCGAGACGAAGGACGCACTGATCATCGCCGTCCTCGATCACGTGTTGGCGACGACGACCGTCCTGCACATGACCGATGACATCGCCGCGATCGCGTCGCCGCGCGAACGGTTGCTCGCGCTGCTACGCCGCGAGATGCGGCGGCTGTCGAGCGAGCCGCGCCGCATTCGTCTCTTCTTCGATTTCTGGGCCCTCGGTTTCAAGCATCGGCGCATTCGCGCGAGGATGCAGGCCGAGCTGGACCGGTATCGGGAGGCTTTCCGCCCAATCGCCGACGAGGTGCTGCGCGTGGAACCGGCTCGGTTTGCCGGAGTGACGGCGGACGGATTGGCCGCGGTGTCCGTCAGTTTCATCAAAGGGTGTGCGGTGCAATCCATGATCGACCCGCAGAACGTGGACATCGACGGGTTTCTATCGGCGACCCAGGGGTTGTTCGGCGAGACCTGATCGGGTCTGGCTTGGCCGCGGCGCGCGATTCGCCCGGAAGCGGCGCGCCCATGGACCACACGCGGTCGTCCGCGCATCTTCAATAATTCCCACACAGCGCCCCGTCACGGAGCTCGATCGATGCGTCACATCACGTTCCCATTGGCAATGCTCGTCAGCGCGACGAGCGTCGCCGCACAGCAAGGTGCGGCGCCGGCCGCGAAACACGGCTTTACGCCGGCCGACTGGTACAAGCTCACGACCGTCAGCACTCCGGCGCTTTCGCCCGACGGCAACAAGGTCGCGATCACGGTGACGACCGTTCGTGAAGCGGAGAATCGTCGTCACTCCGAAGTTTGGGTCGTCTCGACCCAAGGCGACCCGGCGCCGGCGCGCTATACGTCACCCGGGTTCGAGAGCAGCAATCCGCGCTTCTCGGACGACGGCAAGCTGCTCTACTTCACGTCGCAGCGGCCGGGTGGGCGTGGCACGAACTGGGCGCTGCGCATGGATCAACCGTCGGGCGAGGCATTCCAGCCGACGGGCGCCCCGCAGATTCGAGCGGGCTCGTCGCCGTCCGACAACAGCTTCTCGATCGTGACCGAGGGTGGCCGCGGCGGTTTTGGCGGGCGTGGTGGCGGCGGCGGTCGGGGTGGTCGGGGTGGCGCGCCGGATTCGAGCGCGACGGACTCCATGACGAACGATCCCTTCGGTCGCATGGCGCCGATCTCGCGCCCGCCGTACAACGCCATCACGAAGCCCGAGAACACCGCGCGCTTCGACGGACGGCATGTCATCGACATGGCCTACAAGGCGAACGGTCAGCCGCAGTTCATCGCGGGGCCGCGCGTCGCTCCGGTGCGTGACACGGCGCGGCCGGCGCAGATCTATCTCGAGCGCGCCGGCGCAGCACGCAAGCAGCTCACCAACACGAAATACAGTCATCAAAACCCGGTAGTCTCGCCCGATGGGAGATGGATCGCCTTCATTGCCGACGCGCGTCTGCGCCCCGATTCGATCGTCACCGCCGAGCGGGACTCGATTGCGAAGCTCGCGCCGGATCGCAAACGCGACGAATTGCCGCGCAACGACACGGAGATTTTCATCCTTCCGGTCGCGGCGTGCGAGCAGCAAACGGCCGAGTGCACGCCGCGAAAGATCGAGTACGCCGGCAACGAATCGCAGCCGACCTGGTCGCCCGACAGCAAGCAGATCGCGTTCGTCGGCCAGCTCGCGCGCTTCAAGAATCAGCGGTTGTTCGTCGTGGCCGCGGATGGGGGGAGCGGCAAGCCGCAGGACATTCTGGGCACCTGGCAGTATGAGCCGGGCCAGATCCAGTGGCTGAAGGACGGTCAGATCGCGATGACGACGGCGACCGGCGGGAGCACGGGCATCTACAAGATCGATCCCGCGAGCAAGAAGATGACGCCAGTTTTGGCGGGACGGCGTCAGGTAAGCGGTGTCGTCATGGACAAGAATCAGCAGCGCATCTTCTACGTCTCGACGGACCTCACGCATCCGACGGAGCTCTTCGTCGCCAACGCCGACGGGACGGGCGAGCGGAAGCTCACGTCGTTCAACGATCGCGTGAACAGCGAAGTGGCGTGGTCCGACGCCGAGCGGTTCATGGTGAAGTCCGTCGGCGGCCTCGAGATCGAGTCGTGGCTCATGAAACCGTTCGGCTACGACCCGTCGAAGAAGTATCCAGTCGTGCTCTACATCCACGGCGGCCCGCATTCGGCCTACGGCGAGAACTGGTTCGATGAATTCCAGAACCTGGCCGGCGCGGGTCAGTTCGTGCTGTTCACGAATCCGCGCGGGTCGAGCGGCACGAACACGGAGTTCACGTACGCGAGCCGCGGCGACTGGGGCGGCAAGGACTACGATGATCTGATGAAGGCGGTGGACGTCGTTGCCAAGCGCGCCGACGTCGACTCGACGAAGATGGGCGTCAGCGGCGGCAGCTACGGCGGCTTCATGACGGCGTGGGTCACGACGAAGACCAACCGCTTCAAGGCGGCCGAAACGGACCGCATGATCAGCGAATGGACTTTCTGGTACGGCGCGTCGGATGCGCAGGGGCTCACCGAAGGCGAGTTCT
>DATMHK010000176.1:0-5181 GCA_035554995.1 Gemmatimonadaceae bacterium | reverse complement strand
CCGATCGCACCGCGTATTTATCGCTCGCGCTCGACATGACGGGCTACGACGCCGCGCGCGGCGGTCGGTTCCTCGAGGCCGGCGCGGTGCGGCTCCGTGCGTTGCCGCAGGTGGAAGCGGTTGCGTTGACGAGCCGGCTCCCCCTTTCGCTCAACAACAACGGCTTTTCCGTCTACATCGACGGACAGCAATTGCCGCCGAACGGGAGAGCGCCGGGGATCGACGGCGCGTACATCGACGAGGGGTATTTCGACGCGCTCAAGCTCCGTGTGTTGGCCGGTCGCGGCATCGAAGCCGCCGATCGTGACCAGAGTCGGCGCGTTGCCGTGATCTCGAATGCGATGGCGCAGCGGTATTGGCCGGGCCGTCCGGAGAACGCGATCGGCCGCGGATTTCGATTCCGTGAAGGCGGCGATCTATATCAAGTCGTCGGCGTTGCCGCCGACTACAAGGTCGACACGCCGGGCGAGTCGCCAAAGTCCTACATCCACTTGCCTCTTGGACGCAGTGAGACGTTTGGCAACTACGTCGTGCGCACGTCGACGCCGGCGGCGGCGCTCGTTCCGGCGCTGCAACGCGAGCTGCGCACGCTCGACCCGGAGCTCGTCTTTCTCGATCGCGGCACCTTCCGCGGATTGGCGGACGTGCGACTGTTCGCGGTACGGGCGGGCGCGTGGTTGATCGGCGCCTTCGGCGCGCTCGCACTGCTCGTTGCGTCGGTTGGTCTCTACGGCGTGATCGGCTACTCGGTGAGCCGGCGCGTGCGCGAGATCGGTATTCGCAAAGCGCTCGGCGCGCGGTCGAGCCAACTCGTGGGCATGGTGCTGAGTGAAGGCATGGTCCTCGTGGCGATCGGCGGAATCGCCGGTGCTCTCATGGCGGCGCTCGTCGCGCGCCTGCTGTCGAGCGTGTTGTTCGTCGATCCCTTCGACGTCGTGAGCTTCGCGACGGCGTTCGCGGTGCTCGCGGTTGTCGCGTTGATCGCGAACGCCCTCCCGGCTCGTCGCGCGGCGCGGATCGACCCGATGGTCGCGTTTCGTGAAGGCTGAGCGTAGTCGCGAAATGTGATCTGCATCACAGTCGGACGGCCAATCTGCGCCAAAACGACCAGGTTGTACGGCAATTGCAGCGTCCGATCCGACTGACGCTGACAACCGCCGCGAACCGAGGCGCAACGGGTCGATGCTGCCTGAACGGACGATCGATCGCTTTGCCATCGCTGCGCGGCTGCGCGCACTAATGCTTTCGGAGAACGCGGTTTCCACTCCGAGTGCAATGGCTCAATCACTGGGAGTGCGCGAGTCCACACTTCGCGCCAGCATCGATGAGGAGAGTCCTCGCCCGTGGGTCGAGGTGGTGCTTGCCGTGGTACGTCGATTCGGCGTTGATCCGACGTGGATCCTGACTGGCGTCTACGATTCGGCGACGCACCGCGCCGCGCTCGAGGACGAGGCGAATGCCGAACGCCTGCTCGCGCGCACCACGCTTGCGCGCGAACGCAAATCTCACGAGAGCGCCGTCGATCCTGTGCACCGTAGCGCTCGATCGGAGGCACGGCAGCGTCACGAGGGCTGAGCGCGATGCTCGAGGCGTTGATCAGTAGTGATTCCTTAACTACGTCATCGCTGGGCTCGCATAAAGATTGCCCTAACACGGGCAATGACGCGTTCGTTCGAGACGGGCCTCGTTGTCATGCTCGCCCTGCTCGATGGGGCGGGCAGTGCGTTGCGCGGCCAGAACACTGACTCTGCCGCTGCGCGCCGCCGCTCGGCACCGCCGCCGGCGGTCTTTTCAATCGGGCAGCCCCCGATCTGGCGGCAGCAGCTCTCCGCCCAAGGAACGGCGTACACTCAGAGTGGCCGTTACGGCGGGACGCTCAGCTACGGCGTCTATCACGCATTCAACAAGCCTCCGATCGCGGCGTTCAATCCGCTCCTCGGCGTCATCGGTGGTACGGTCGAGGGGTATGGCAGCGTCGGCGGCATCGAGGACATCGGGCTTCGCGCGATGGCAACGTCGCGAATGCTCGCGACCAGCGTCGGCGCGGACTGGGACGCTCGACACGGCCGCATCAATACCATCATTAGTTGGCAGAGCGCGTTACGCCGCGGCGGCATCCTCGGCGGCGGCTCCATGGTGCGCGTGGACTGGATTCCGGCGCGTGAGCAGACGGTGCGCGTCGGCCTCGCCGCGCCGCTCTTGCAGCCGCTCGCCGGACGCACCCGTCCGAGAGCGACAACGGTCACGATTCCCGACCCGCCGGAAGAGCGCGCGGCCGCGCCGAGCCGCCGAGTCGCCACGCGCCCACAAGCGGGCACCCGGCCGAGCCGCCGAGTCGCCGAGCGCGACATCGAGTCGTCGTCCAACGTCATCGCCGCGTATTCCAATCTCTACACGGACGACGCGATTCGCGCGTCGCGGTCGAGCAGTTACCGCGCGGCGATGGATCGCTCGCGCACCGCACTAGAGACGTTGTTTGCTGAAGGGCTCGACGGCACCGAGTGCGTCCGTGCCGCGCGGCGCGCACGCATCGCCGTTCTCGATCGCATCATCTTCCCGGTCGACTCGGTCTTCGGCCGCGTGAAGGATGTGGACGTGGCTCGACTCTCGCGCGGGGCCACCGCGGACTTCGACCGATGGCTGCGCGACTCCTCGGGAATCGCGCCGGCCAAACAACCGCTCGCCGCATCCGCGTTTGCAGCGTGGCTCGATGCGGTCACGCCGGCCATGCGCGCGATCGTCGAGCGTCAACGCGACTCGCGGCTCGTTTGGCTGCCGATGGATCTGGCGCTCACCTTCGACCAGTACGACGACCAGATCGAGGTCGATTCACTCATCGGCCGAGTAGTGGGTCACCCCTTCACCGACGGCAATGCGCTGACGTACATGCGCAGCACGGATCTCCCGCTCGAGGTCGCGCGTTCCATTCTCGCGGCTCGGCAATACCACGTGCTGTGGACGCACGAGTTCATGGGACGGCAGTGGTACTCGCGGGCCATCGACAACATCGGTTACACGGTGACGGCGGATGCCTATCTCCCCGCGCTCACCGCCGCGGTTCGGCGGTACGACAGCACGGGTGTGTTCCCGCTGTACATGATTCTCCACGATCAATTCTTCTATGAGACCTCCGACGGACGTCTCTGGCTGACGATCCTCGAGGATCCCCTCAACGCCTCGATGCGCCTGAAGGGAGACGACGGCACGCGTGAGCGCCATCTACGGCAGCGTCAGGACGAGCTGCGCGCCGCCGTGGCGGGCTCGCGCCGGTTGCAGCAGGATGCACTCGCGTCCGGTGATGGCGAGCAATGGTTGCGCAACACGATCAAGGTGCACGTGAACGTCGGCAATCGATCCGACTTCTCCTTCCGCAGCGGCCACATCATCCCCGGCATCCCGTTCATGCCGGACAACGTCATGCGCGATCATCGAAAGCTGGTGATCTACGACGTGAACGAAGCGGAACCCAATCGCGGCGCGGTGTTCGTGATGGGCATTGGCATCGGCGAGCTCTACTCGAGCGCAACGTGGGAGGACCGCGGATTTCGTCTGAGAGGTCCCGCGACGTTGGAAGCGCGCGCCGGGCTCCGGCAAGCGTTGCGCGCGAATGGTTTTTCGGAGAGCGAGATTCCCGCGCCGTTGCGCGCGGTCGCCAGCAAGAAGGCACAGGAAGAGAAGGCCGACCTCGGCGAATTTGTCGGGAGAGCGCTTCAGGTTCACAACCAGGTCGGCTTCGGCGACAAGAAATCGTCCGTCGCGCGTGCGATGTTGTACAACCTGACACAGCCGGGCGCGGTGATCATCGTGCCGGATCAGCTCTGGATGAGCGAGACGTGGGCAGGAATGCTCGCCGGAGCCGCGGCGCGCGGGGCGCGCGTTCAGATCATCGCGCCGGCGCTGGCGAACGCGCCGATTCCCGACGCACCGGCGATGGCGCGCGCGCACGACGTGCTCACGCGCCTGCTCGCGCTGCGCGACAGCCTCACCACGACGATTCGGGCGAGCGGTGGCGATCTCCACATCGGTCTCTTCGCCGCACAGGCGACGGCCGACGACGCAGCCGGTCGCATCCGCGAGGTGCGCGAAGGACTGAAGCGGTATCCGTGGATCCGTCAGGTGATTCCGTTCGACGACAAGACGCTTGCCGCGCTCGATCGTGCGGAGCACGAGATCTCGAACAAGCGCGACGCGACGGCGATTGCCAAGGACGAGAAGGAGCATCCGCCGCAACCGCATCGGAAGACACAGGTCATCGCGCGTGCCGATGCCATCGCGGCCCTGCTGCGCCAACCCGGATGGGACGACATCCTGGCCGATGCGATGCGCGTGCAGTCGAGCCAGACGGCGACCTTCGCGGAACAGCTGGGGGCCTCGCAACCCGCCGTCGACGCCGCGGCGACGCGGCGCGCCGATGAAATGATGAAGAATTACGAGGCGAGCATTCCGGAAGCCGAGCGGAAGCACGTGAGCTTCTACTTCGCGGAGGGCTCACACAATATGGATGATCGCGGGCTCATGTCGGACGGTGAGGCGACGCTGATCGTTTCCGGGCCGCAGGCGTTCGCGGGGCTCGCGGACCTCTTCTATATGATGGCGCGCACGACGTGGATCGACCGGCCGGCGGAGCTGGAACGGTTGCTGCCCCGCCGATCGTCGATCATCCATCGGTTTGCGTACTGGATTCGCGCCGTGTTGTGAGCGTGGTGCCGGCGCCGGATCGCGCTATCGCGCGCCCGGCCCGCGCAGCACCCGGCCGGGCTTCGCGTTCGTGTGCTTTCCGTCGCGCACGATCATCGTGCCGTTCACGAACACGTATTTCACGCCAACCGACATCTGGTGCGGCTGCTCGAACGTCGATTTGTCGATGATCGTCGTCGGATCGAACACGGTGATGTCGGCGAACATTCCCTCGCGCAGCAGACCGCGATCCGGGATCGAAAGCCGGGTGGCGACCGCCGACGTCGCCTTGCGCACTGCTTCCTCGAGCGGCATCACATGCTCGTCGCGCACGTACTTGCCCATGATGCGTGTGAAGTTGCCGTAGGCCCGCGGGTGCGTGAGGCCGCGCGCGCTGTCGGGGTCCACGCCGCCCGCGTCGGTGCCGAATTTGATCCACGGCTGAGCGAGATTGAGCTTCACGTTGTCTTCGCTCATCAAGAAATACACGGTGCCGATCCGCTG
>DATMHK010000175.1:0-14916 GCA_035554995.1 Gemmatimonadaceae bacterium | reverse complement strand
CGGCAATCCGATTGCCGAGAAGTAGCTCGGCGAAACGAGGTTATAAAGAACCCGAACGTTGGAGTCGGTCGCCGTGTTGATCTCGACGCGCGGGAACGCGCCGTCGAGCGGATAGCTGGAAGCGCTTGCCACGTCGCGGACCCCCGGCTCCATCCGCAGTGCTTCGATGATACGGGCTCGGGGTGGGTCCAGCACTTCCATCAACACGACTTCGCGCGCCTGGAAGCCGGGGTCGAGCTCCTGCGCGTCGCGCGCCGAGCGGAGGAGCACACCGGCGCAGGTCATCAACAAGACGCTCGTGCTGATCTGAGCGACGACCAATGCATTACGCAGCCGGGACGGACGGTACTGCGTGTCGAAGTCGCCGCGCGACGCACGCACGATGTCCGGACGCGTCGCTTGCAGCGCCGGAAGCGTGCCGAACATGACTGCCGCGGCGATCGCGGCGCCGAGAACGAAGAACAACACACGAACGTCCGGAGCGAGATCGATTGGACGAACGTACGGCGTGTACTCCGCCGGCAGCGTCGCGAGCATCGCTCGCGTTCCGAGGTCGATCGCGGCGCGAGAGATGACGAAAGCGACGAGCCCCGCCGGCAGCGCGAGCACCACGCTTTCGGTCAGCATTTGCCGGATGAGTCGCGATCGGCCGGCGCCGAGCGCGAGGCGAATGCCGACTTCGCGCTGACGGGCGATGCCGCGGGCCAGCATCATGTTCGCGACGTTGGCGCAGGCGATAAGCATGACGAGCCCGAACGCGATCACGATCGGGCTGAACGCCGCGATGAGCTCGGGGCTGATCGGCATCGACGTCGCGCGCGAGACCATCGACACCTGACTGACGCGCGACTCCGGCTTGCCGGCCGGCAAATCATTCTGCAGCCAAGCCGAGAGCCGCGCCGCCGCCTGATCGGGCGTGACGCCGGTGGCCAGTCGTCCGACCATGCGCGTGTCCTCAGGCGATTTCGCGAGGGTCCCGATCCGCTTCCATCCACTCAACGGCTCGGCCATGCTCAACGGTACCCAGAACTCGTACGGCCATTCGCTCAAGCCGCCGAACCCCTTGGGCGCCACGCCAATGATCGTGAGTTGAACGCCGTTCATGCGCATATGCCGGCCGACGACTCCGGAATCGCCGCCGAATTGCACGAGCCACGTGTCGTGGCTCAGCACGATGACGGAGCCGGCGCCGGGCGCGGCATCGTCGGCGGGCGTCATGACGCGGCCGAGAGCGGGCGGCACACCGAGCATGTCGAAGTAGTTTCCGCTGACGAGCTGCCCGACCATCGCGCGCCCGTTGACGCGCGTGAACAGGTTGCGGTAGCCGAAGGTCTGCGAGAAGCCGACGTCGGCGCGTGTTATTCGCGCGTATTGGTCGTGTGTGAACGTATGGAACGCGCCGTTCCGCGCCCGCCAGCCGACGTCGTACAGCGCATAGGGATCGCGCACGGCGAGCGGCCGCAGGACGTACGCGTTGAACAGCGTGAAAGTCGTGACGAGCAGCCCGAGACCGACGCCGATCGTGATCGCCACGGTCGCGACGAGCGACGGTGCTCGGCGGAACGATCGCGCGGCGTAGTGGACGTCCTGCCGCAGCTCCTCGAGCCAGAGCCAGCGCCACACGTCGCGCGCCTGTTCCGCGGCGACGGTGAGATTGCCGAACGATCGTCGCGCCGCGGCAGCGGCATCGGTCGTCGTCATCCCGCGCGCGACATTCCGTTCCGTGTCGCGCTCGAGATGATAGCGCATCTCTTCATCGAGCTCGGCGTTCATGCGTCGCCGGAACAGCAGCGCCTTCAGGCGCACCAGGAAGCCGGAGAGCACGATCAGTCCGCGCTGAGAATGAGACCGAGCGCGTTGGAGAAGCGCTCCCAGGCCGCGCGCTCGGTGTCCAGTTGCTTGCGGCCGGCGCTCGTCAATTCATAGAAGCGCGCTCGCCGATTGTTCTCCGACACCCCCCATTTCCCCTTGATCCATCCCTTCGCTTCGAGCCGCCGCAGCGCCGGATACAGTGACCCGTAGTTGACGTCGAGCACGCCCTTGGATACGACCTGGATCGACTGCGTGAGCTCCCAGCCATTCGCCGGTGTCGAGCGAAGCAGCTTGAGGACGATCAAATCCAGCGTGCCCTGCAACACCTCGATCCGGTCGGACATAGCTCCTCTAGACACTCAATAGGAGCTACGGTACGGTCAGTCCTGTAGAATGTCAATAGGAGATGGGCGGTGGGCGGTGGGCGGTGGGCAGTGGGCGTGAGTCGAAGCCGTGAGTTGCTTCCATTGACAGTATAGCCATACTGGCTATAGGTTCGCGGGCAGACCCCACCCCTCGCCGCGACGATGATCCGCTGGTATCGCGCACTGCTGCATTTGTACCCCGGCTGGTTTCGCGACGAGTATCGCGACGAGCTATGCCGCGCCTTCGAGCAGCGCATGCGGGGCCGCTCGGCGCTCGTTGTCGCGGTTCTGGCCATCGCCGACGTTCTTCCGAACGCCGCCGCCGCACACTGGGACATCCTGCGTCGCGGCGCCGCGAGCGGGCTCACGCCGCCCGCCATTGCCGGCGACATTCGGTTCGCGCTCCGCCAGATGGCGCGCGCACGGCTCTTCTCCGCCGTCACCATCACCGTCATCGCGGTCGGCATCGGCGTCAACGCCGCTCTGATGACGACGCTCGACGTGTATGCGTGGAGTCCGGCGCCAGGGATCGACGGCGGCGCCCCGCTCGCCCGGTTGCTTCCCGTGGCGTCGTACAAGGGGAGCACGCGCATGGGCGGCGTTCGACTCTCCGAGGCGGAGTTCACGGCACTGCGCCAACAGCGCGCCGTCTTCGCCGACGTCGCCGGCTGGGAGGCGACGTCGCGCCCGGTCGATTTCGGGGCCGGAGCCGAGCCGGTGCTCACGTACTACACGACGAGCAACTACTTCCGCACGCTCGGATCCGTCGCGAGCATCGGCGCGACCTTCGCCGACGCGTCCGATCAATCGTCCGCGCCAATCGCCGTCATCTCGCACACCGTGTGGACGAACGACTTTGGCGGCGTTCCGGATGTCGTCGGGAAGACGATTCGTGTCATGAATCTGCCGTTCACCATCGTCGGCGTCGCCCCGCCGCGCTTCGTCGGGGTCGACGTGAAGCACCTGGGCAGCCCGGCGATCTGGATTCCGCTCGGCGCACGTCGCTTGATCGAGTCGGACACGCTCAGGCTGCAGGCAGTCGCGCGGCTGGCTCGAGGCGTTCATCCGGATGATGTCGCGCGGCGCATCGCTCCCGTCGCGGCGAGCCTCGCCCGCCTGTCGCCGGACACGCGCGCGCGATTCGCCGTTCGCGCCGAGCGCCTGACTGGAATGCCGAGCGAAGCGAGCGACACCCACGAGCTCGTCGCGGCCGTGTTCATCGTCGCCGCGCTCGTCATCGTCATCACCTGCACGAACGTGAGCACGCTGTTCCTCGGTCGCGCCGTCGCGCGACGCCGGGAGATGGGCATTCGTCTGTCGCTTGGCGCCACGCGAACTCGACTCATTCGGCAAGCGCTCACCGAGTCGCTCGTCTACTCGCTGGCAGGCGCGCTGGTCGGCATCGCGTTATACGCCCTCGCCATGAAGATCGCCTACGCGTCGATCTCCGGCGTGGTCGAAGGGATCGAGCCGCGATTGGCGACGTTCGGCTATGCCGCCGCGTTCGCCGTGGCGACGACGATCGTCTTCGGTCTCGCCCCCGCGCTTCACGCCACGCGGACCGACATCGCGGCCGTGGTCAAGGACAGTGGATTCCAGGTGCGGCGGTCACGTCTCCATGCCACGTTCGTCGTCGCTCAGCTCGCGTGCAGTGTGCCGGCGCTCGTCGTCACGTCGCTCGTCATCGAGGATGCGCGGACGGCCATCGATGCAGCAGTCGCTCCCGCCTCCGTGCTCACGATGGTGGCCGATGTCGGTCGCCCGGTGCGAGGGTTCATCTTCGGCGGCGAGCGTGACTCCGCCGTCGCGACGCGCCTCGCGACGCTCGCCGGGATCCGCGACCGTGTCGCGCAAACGGCGGGTGTGCGGACCGTCACGCTCCTCGTGGACGGCGGCTCGGCGTCGTTCGCCTCCCCGGGCGCCGGCCATGTGCCGGTCGACATGCACCAGTGGCATGTCGCCGCCGATTATTTCTCGACGCTTGGCATTCCAGTGCGACGCGGACGCGCGATCGGCGACGACGAAGATCGGCCCGGCTCCCTCGCCGTGGTCGTGAACCGTCGTGCCGCCGATCTGCTGTGGCCGGGTCAAGATCCGATCGGGAAACGCATCGTGCGTCGATCGCGGAGCGAGCCCGACGCCTCGGTGACACAAGAGGTAATCGGTGTGGCGGGCGCACCGGCTTACGACGACGAGACCCCACCGCCTGCGGTGTATGCTCCATTGTCCGCCGCGCCGTCGGCCTGGTCCGCGCAATTGAGCGTTCGCGTTGCCGGTGACGGTCGCGTGTTCGCGTCGCGCATCCGCGCCGCCATCCGCGAAGTCGATCCCCTCGCCACGATCGGGAATGTCTCGACGCTCGCCGAACAGTACGCGGATCGGCATCGAGAGGCAGTGCAGTCGAATCTCGCGGCATTTGGCGTCGGCCTCGTCGTGCTGCTGCTCGCGTCACTCGGTCTCTATGCGATCATCGCGTTCTCGGTCGCGCAACGCACGCGCGAGATCGGCATACGGTTGGCGATTGGGGCGACACCCGCGGGTGTCGTGCGGCATTTCTTCATGGGCGGCATAACCGTGTCGGCGATCGGGCTGGCGATCGGTTTGCCGGTGACCGTCGTCGCGATCCGCGTCGTGAAAGCGAGCGCGCTCGGCTTCACGCTCAAGCATTTGACGGCGGTCCTGCTCGTCATTCCCGCGCTGGTCGGCGTCGCGGCCGTCGCGAGTTGGCTTCCCGCCCGGCGCGCGGCGCGCGTCGATCCCCTGAGCGCGCTGCGAGCGGAATAGCGCGCACGAAGCGGCGTCGGCTTTAGAGAAGTCTGATGCCGAGCCTGTTCAAGTGAACGAACGTCTTACATGTCCCATGAGTTGATGCAACGACGGTGCATCACCATGGGAGGTCAACATGCACGTTGGTCACTCGTTCCGCGCGACGAGCGCGGCCTTTGTCGTCATCTCACTCTTCGCCGCGTGCTCCGATCAATCGAAATCGCCGACCGCGGCAGCACCAATCTCACCGGCGGCCGCTGATCGCTCGCCGCAAAAGGTTCAGTGCGCCGCCGACAATGCGGGCCTCACGCTCCCGGCCGGCTTCTGCGCGCTCGTCGTCGCCGATCTCACCGTGAATGGTTCTCCCGCCGCGGCCCGCCACCTCGTCGTGACGCCGGCCGGCGACATCTTCGTCGCCATCAACGCTCCGCGAAACGTTCAGCCCGCATTCGGCATCATTGGGCTTCGCGATCGCGACGGTGATGGACGTGCCGACGAGCAGTCGCAATTCAGTCCGGACTTGGGCGGTAGCGGTCTCGCCTGGGACGACAACCAGCTCTACTTCGGCGCGAACGATCGCGTTCTGCGCTTCCACGTCTCCGCCGGCCGCCTCACACCCGAGGGCGCCGCGGATATCGTCGTCTCCGGTCTTCCGAACACGGGCGATCACATCAGCAAGGATGTCGCCCTCGGTACGGGGAATCGGCTCTACGTGAATTTGGGTTCGGCCACGAACTCCTGTCAGGTGCAGAACCGTGTCGCCCAGTCACCGGGCATCTTCCCATGCCCGGAGCTGCCAGTACGCGCCGGCGTCTGGCTCTTCGACGCCCGCGGCAACAACCAAACGCAAGCGAGCGGCGAGCACTACGCCACGGGCTATCGCAACCTGGTCTCGATCACCGTGAACCCGCGCAACAACGACGTCTATGCCGTGCAGCAGGGGCGAGACATGTTGTTCGAGAACTGGTCGCAGTTTTTCACCGCGGTACAGGACTCGGCGCTTCCGGCCGAGGAGATGGTGCGCATCGCGCGCGGCAGCAACAACGGTTGGCCGTATTGCTTCTTCGATGCCGACTTCGAGCACAAGAAGGTTCTCGCGCCGGAATATGGCGGCAACGGTCACATCGTCGTCGGGCAGCAAGGCATCAACTGCGCGAGCTTCAACCAGCCCATCGCGACGTTCGGCGCGCATTGGTCGCCGGAGACGATGCTGTTCTATACGGGCAGGCAATTTCCAAATCATTATCGCAACGGCGCCTTCGTCGCGTTCCACGGCGGTTTTGACCGGGCGCCTTTCCCGAACGAAGGCTTCCAGGTGGACTTCGTTCCGTTTGGCGAGAATGGTCTGCCGTCGGGCGACGCCGAAACGTTCGCCAATGGGTTTGCCGGCGTGGGGTCGCCACTGCCCGCGGCCGCAATACATCGACCAGTCGGGCTCGCGGTCGGTCCCGACGGCTCGCTTTACGTGTCGGATGATCGGGGCGGGCGCATCTACAGAATCGTCTTCCGCGGCGGGAGCGACGAGTAATGCACATCGCGCTGCCAATGATCGGCGTTGGCTCGTGGAGATGACTCGTGTGAAAAAGCGAAACTGCTTGGATACGGGAAACACCGACTGGATTGAACGGTAGAACCACAGGATTAACTGCTTTTGAGGGGGTTTGGGCGGGAAAGACTCTCTCGCCGCGTCCCCTCAGAAGTGGTAAACCTGTAGCTGTTCCGTTCAATCCTGTTGCTGTGTCCCGTATCCAAAGCAGTTTCGCAGTTCTCGCGGGCACGGGAAATGATTGCTTACCGCTCGGATGCGCCCTCTACTTTGGATCGCCCTAGCCAGCCTCATCGGCTTAGCACCGCGCCACGAGCCTTCGCCGATACGCGTGCCGTTCAAGGTCGGCGAAAAGCTCGAGTACCAGGCCAAGGTCAACTTCGTCAACGCCGGCAAGGCGACGATGACCGTGGAGGACATCGTGCCCATCCGCGGACGGCCGACGTACCACACGGTATTCAACATCCGCGGCGGCGTTCTGTTCTTTCACGTCGACGACCACTACGAAAGCTGGTTCGACACCACCAACCTCGTCTCGCTGCGCCACGTTCAGCACATCGACGAGACGAAGTACAGCGCCGACAAGACCTACGATTTCTATCCTGACCGTCGCGTGTACGTGCGCAACGGACAGGAGAACCCGAGCGTCGCCGAACCGCTCGACGAGGGCTCGTTCATCTACTTCATGCGCTCGCAGCCGCTCGAGGTTGGAAAGACGTACTCGTTCGACCGCTACTACCATCCCGACCGGAATCCGGTCGTCATCTACGTCGACCGCAAGGAGCACATCAAGGTGCCGGCCGGCGAGTTCGATGCGGTCGTCGTCAAGCCGACGATCAAATCGAAAGGACTCTTTTCCGAGAATGGCCAGGCCGAAGTGTGGTTCTCGGACGACAGCACGCACACGCTGCTGCGGCTGAAATCGAAGCTTCCCGTGGGCACGCTCTACCTCGAGCTCAAGAACGCCGAGTACGCCGGCCGACCTAACTAAGAAAACTGAACGGTTAGACCTTTGCGCCCCAAAGGCGCCGTTCCATTGACACTGGCATCGTCCACGCTAGCTTCTCGGGGTAGAATCTTGGGGGGAAGCATATGGCCGACCAGATGCAACTCGTTCGCGGAACGCTCGACGTTCTGGTGCTGAAATCCCTGTCGTGGGGTCCGATGCACTCCCTCGAAATTATTTTGTGGCTCGAAGAACGTTCCGCCGGCCGCCTCACTATCGAGGATAGTGCGCTCCTCCAGGCGTTCCATCGCATGGAGGAGCGGGGCCTCCTCACGTCGGATTGGGGGCTCACCGCAAAAAACCGGCGCGCGCGATACTATCGCGTCACCGCCAAGGGCCGGGCCTATCTCAAAGACGAGACGACAAAGCTCAACGAGTACACCGCGACGCTCGCAGCCATCCTCTCCGCCCGCTCCGCGTGAGGGCGCGACGATGAGCGAATTTCGCAATCCATTCGCCCGCGAGGGCGTCAGGCGTGCGTTCGCGCTCGCCGTCCGGCGGCGGGACGTCATTCAACGCGACGCGGACGACGAGTTGGAGTCTGTTCTCGAAGGACGAATCGAACGTCTGGTGGCTGCCGGAATGCCCCGCGACGATGCCAGGGCGGAGGCGATTCGTCGCATGGGCGCGTCCGTGGACGCGTCGCGAAGCGGGATTCGCCGGTCCGCCGCGCGTCGAGAGAGAACGATGAGCATTCGTGAATGGCTCGACGGGCTTGGCGCGGACGTGCGCTACGGACTCCGTGGTCTGAGGCGCGAGCCGCTGCTCTCCGCCTTCGTTGTGCTGACGCTCGCCCTCGGCATCGGCGCAAACGCCGCGATGTTCGGCATCGCCGACAAGCTCGTCGTTCGAAGCCCGGCGCACCTCGCCGAGCCCGGCAGACTCGCGCGCCTCTTCTTCGTGCTGCGAGGCCCCGCCGGCGACGAGAGGACGAGTGCGGCAATCGATCCGCGCGTCTACTTGAATTTGGAGGAAGCCCGAGTCTTCGCCGGGCTCGCGATGTTTACCGCGGCTTCAAAGGGGGCCGTCTTGGGGCAAGGCGAGAGTGCGCGCCTTGTCCCGGTAGCCGCGGCCACCGCCAATTTCTTGTCCACGCTCGGCGCCAAACCTGAGCTCGGCCGCTTCTTCACCATCGACGAGCAACACTCGCAGCCCTCGCCGTCTATCGTCGTTCTCGGACACGCACTCTGGCGAGGTGATTTTGGAGGCGATCCGTCGATCGTCGGCAAGACGATCACGATCAACGGTCGGCCCACGACAGTCATTGGCGTGGCTCCGGAAGGATTCACGGGCATCGACCTCGAGCGAGTCGATGTGTGGCAACCCCTCACAACCCGCGTCGGGGCCGCAGCGCGTCACTGGGATCGCGGAACGTCGTCCGGGCCCGCCCTCGTCGCGCGTCTCGCGCCGGGCATGACACTCGATCGAGCGACGAAACTCGCCACTGATGCCTACCAGCGCACCTACGACGGCCCGAACAAGGACTACGCGACAGCGCGCTTGTTCGCCGGCCCGCTGCGTTTTGGTCGCGGCGGAGCCGAACCGACCGAGACGAGAATCTCACGCTGGTTGTTGGCAATGTCGACGATCGTCCTGCTCGTCGCCTGCGCCAATATCGTCAACCTGTTACTCGCTCGTTCCGTGCGAAGACGCCGTGAAATCGCCGTTCGCCTCGCGATGGGAGCCGGCCGAGCGCGGCTTCTCCGTTTGCTGCTGGTGAGCAGCACGTTGCTCACGCTGATCGGCGCGACGGTTGGCTTGCTTGTCGCGGCCGCGGCCGGTCTGCTTGTCCGTCGCGTGTTGCTGCCGGAGGTGGATTGGACGTCCGGTCCCGTCGACGAGCGAGTGCTGGCGTATTCGCTTGTCGCGGCTGTCGTCACGGGAATCGTTATCGCAATGCTGCCGGTGCTCTACGCCACGCGAGTCGACGTCGCAGCATCTCTCAACGCCGGCGTTCGCGAAGGTGGCGGTCGGCGATCGGGCGTTCGCTCTTCACTCATGATCGCGCAGGTGGCTTTGGCTATGGTGCTGCTCGTGGGCGCGGGCTTGTTCCTGCGGAGTCTCGAACGGGTTCGCAGCGCGGAGCTCGGTGTTCAGCCGGATCGTGTCGTGTCGCTCTCACCACGATGGCCTCGTTTGCCTGCAGACATATCGCCGGCCGAACGCGAAGCGGAGACGGCGCGGCGGAATTCGTTTGCGCGGGCCGTCGTCGATCAGCTACGCGCGCTCCCAGGCGTCGAGCACGCGGCGGCGACGACAGGCATGCCGTTCGGAACGGCGATGTCGATCGGTCTTTCTCTTCCTGGACGCGATTCGCTTCCGCATCTCGCCGGCGGTTTCTCCGATCCCGAGATCCGCGCGGTGTCGGCCGACTATTTCGCGACGATGGGCACGCGGCTGGTGCGAGGCAGATTGTTCGCTCCCCAGGAGGGAACTGCCGGCGAGCGAACAGCGGTCGTCAGCGAGACCATGGCTCGAGTGCTGTGGCCGGGTCGAGATCCGCTCGGCGAGTGCCTGCTCGTCGGCACGAAACGGGCATCGTGCACACGTGTGATTGGCGTCGTACAGGACACGCGGCGCAGCAAGATCCGGGAAGAGCCGGTGATGAACTACTATGTCCCGCTCGGACAGGAGCCTTCCCTCTCGGACGACGCAGAGCTCGTCGCGCGTCCGCGCGGCGATGCCGCTCCAGCGATCCCCATGCTCCGCTCGGCACTTCGGCGCATTGATCCGTCGATTCGCTTCGTCGACGCGTTCGTGCTTCAGGATCGTGTCGAGCCGCAAACGCGGTCGTGGCGCGTCGGCGCGATGATGTTTACCATGTTCGCCGGCTTGGCAGTGGTCGTTGCTGGTGTGGGCACATTCAGCATTGTCGCATACGTCGTCGAGCAACGCCGTCACGAGATTGGCGTACGTATGGCGCTCGGCGCCGAGGCGGGCCAGGTGATGAGGATGCTACTTCGAGGGGCTGTGCTGCTCACCGGTGCAGGAGTATTGATCGGCGGCATGGTAGGACTCGCCGCTGGACGCGTCGCCGAGTCACTGCTGTTTGAAACAAGCGCGCACGACCCCGCGGCCATCGGCGGCGTCGCACTCCTTTTGATTCTCGTCTCGGCTGTCGCCAGCACGAGCGCCGCTTGGAAAGCGCGAGAAATCGGTCCAATGGCTGCGCTCCGCGACGAATAGGGAACCGTTCCTGGCACGCCGGACGTGACGCGGAAGCATGTCGAGTACGCCGGCCGACCTAACTAAGAAAACTGAACGGTTAGACCTTTGCGCCCCAAAGGGTTGGGACTACAACCCCCGGGGGCCGTGGTGCGTATGGACAGTGGCAGGCTCCAAGCCGCACCAATCCCTCCGAGGGTACAGTGTTCCTTCGCCGTTCGCTCTTTGCCGGCTTCCTCGCGCTGCTGGCCCTGCACGTTCCGCAGGCCGCCCGCGCGCAGGACGCCGATATCATCCGTGGCCGCGTTGTGGGGCCCGATAAAAAGCCGCTCGAGAACGTCACCGTCACCGCGACCTCCCTCGTCAATCAGACGTCGCGCAACACCAAGACGAACAAGGACGGACGTTTCTCCATCATCTTCAACGGTGGTGGCGGCGATTACATGATGTCGTACACCTCCATCGGGTTCCAACCGACCCGTTTCGAGGTCAAGCGGGAAGTCGACGAGGACATCCTGGTCGCCGATGCATCCATGTCGAAGCAGGCCGTTGTTCTCGACGCCATGCGGGTGACCGCGGGACGCGAACGCCCCGACCGCAACGGTAACCAGCTCGACGTCGGCGGCCGTGACCAGGCGGTCAACGCCGCCAATGTCCCGATCGACGTGCTGGGTGATCTCTCGGCGATGGCCGCGACGCTGCCGGGCGTCACCCTCATTCCGGGCGCGGACGGCGGCGCGTCCGGCTTCTCCGTGCTCGGCCTCGGCGCGGACCAGAACAACATCACGCTCAACGGTCTCAATTTCGGCGGCACCGATCTGCCCCGCGACGCGACCACGCAGACGCGCGTCACGACGTCCAGCTTCGACCCGTCGCGAGGCGGATTCTCCGGCGCGCAGATCGCGCTCCGCACGAGCAGCGGCTCGAACTACGTTCAGCGTTCGCTCCACCAGACCGTGGACGCGCCCACGCTTCAGTACTCGCCGCTCGGAAGCACGGTCGGCCAGCAATTCACGAATCTGCAGCTGAGCGGCAGCGCGTCCGGCCCGATCACCCTCGACAAGGCGTTCTATTCGTTCTCGTGGCAGCTCGGTCGCCGCGCGAGCAACCTGCTCGACCTGGTGACAGCCGATCCGCTCGCGCTCGCGCGCGTCGGCGTGTCGCCGGACTCTGTCAACCAGCTGCTCACGACGCTCTCCAGCCTCGGCGTCCCGTTCACCACGACGGCGATCCCGAATCAGCGGTTGACGAAAAACGGGTCGGTGCTGTCGAGCTTCGACTTCTCGCCGAGCGGGACGCACTCGTTCAACGTGACGTTGAGCGGTCGCTGGAACGGCCAGGACGGAACGAACCTGTCGACGACGGCCGTGCCGGTCCACGGCGGCGATTCGCGCTCCTATGGTGGCGCGATCCAGGGACGCCACTCGAGCTACTTCTTCGAGAATTTCCTCGATCAGACGAGCGCGTCGCTCCAGACGAGCGTCACGCAGGGCGATCCGTACATCCAGCTGCCGTCCGCCACGGTGCGCGTGAACTCCACGCTGCCCGACGGGACGTCCGGTGTTCAGAGTCTGCTCTTCGGCGGCAATACCCAGCTCCCGCGCAACTCGAACACGTTCAACGCCGAGCTGCAGAACGAGCTGTCGTGGATCAGCCTCGACAACAAGCATCGCTACAAGTTTGGTCTCGACTTCCGCTACAACCGGTACTCGCAAGACAACACGACGAACCGCTACGGTTCGTACGTCTACAACTCACTGCAGGATTTCGAGAGCGGCATACCGGCGAGCTTCACGCGACGTCTGCAGGTGAACCGCCGTCTCGGCGACGACCTCGGCGCCTCGGCATGGCTGGGCGACGCGTATCGACGTACGCCGCGCTTCCAGATCACCTACGGCGTGCGCGTGGACGCGTCGCACTTCCAGGGCAATCCGTCGTTCAACCCCGTGATCGATTCCGTCTTCG
This sequence comes from Gemmatimonadaceae bacterium, assembly GCA_035554995.1. Taxonomy (GTDB): domain Bacteria; phylum Gemmatimonadota; class Gemmatimonadetes; order Gemmatimonadales; family Gemmatimonadaceae; genus JAQBQB01. The sequence continues at coordinate 2,291 of DATMHK010000175.1, read as the reverse complement.
GCCAGCGGAACGACGCGGTGCCGCGCGGTATCTACGTCAGCCCGCGCCTTGGCTTCAGCTGGACGTACGGAACGAATCCGCAGATCGGCGGCTTCGACGGCGCACAGCGCGGGTCACGCGGCCAGATCAGCGGCGGCTTCGGCGAGTTCCAGAACTTGCCGAGCTCGCAGCTCATCTCGGCGGCTGTCGATCAGACCGGGTTGCCGACGGCGGCGCAGCAGCTGAGCTGCATCGGCAGCGCGGTGCCCGTACCGAATTGGCTCGACTATCTCACGAGCACCGGCATGATCCCGACGACGTGCGTCGGCGACGTGTCGACGTTCACCAGCACGGTGCCGAACGTCTCGCTCTTCACGCCGGACTACATCCCGCAGCGCAGCTGGCGCGGGAACCTCAACTGGAACGCGCCCGTCCTCAACAACCGCTTCCGTCTGTCGAGCGGCGCGACGTATTCGCTCAACCTGAATCAGCAGGGCCAGGTCGACCTCAACTTCAATCGCGTCTCGCGCTTCACGCTGCCGACGGAGAATCGGCCGGTGTTCGTCAATCCGGCGAGCATCTTCCCGACGACGGGCGCGATCATCTCGCGCGACGCGCGCGTGACGCAGAACTTCGCGCAGGTGACGGACTACATGTCGGACCTGCAGTCGCACAGCACGCAGTTCAGCTTCGGCGTCTCGCCGATCGCGTTCAATTCGTCGCTGCAGTGGAACGTGACGTACGTCTGGCAAAAGGTCGTCGACAAGACACGCGGCTTCGGCGGCGGCACCACGGCGGGCGATCCGTACCTCACGCAGTGGGCGCGCGGCGATCGCGATGCTCGCCATCAGATCACGTACACCGTCGGCTACAACTGGAACCAGGTCTTCAGCATCACGGCGTTCGGACGCGTGCAGTCGGGCAATCCGTTCACACCGACAGTTGCCGGCGATGTGAATGGCGATGGCTACAACAACGATCGCGCGTTCGTCTACAATCCTGCCGCGAGCACCGATCCGGCGGTCTCGGCGGCCATGACGAGTCTTCTGTCGACCGCACCAGCCGCGGTGCGTGAGTGCCTGAACAGGCAATTGGGGACGATCGCCGGCAAGAACAGCTGCCAAAACCCGTGGTCCACGAGCCTCAGCCTTCGCGTCTCGCTCGTCTCGCAAGCGATCAAGCTGCCGGATCGCGCGACGATCTCGCTCGGCATCGCGAATCCGCTCACGGGAATCGACGCGCTCGTTCACGGCTCGAACAACCTTCATGGTTGGGGCGCGCCGGCGTTCACCGATCCCACGCTGCTCTTTGTTCGCGGTTTCGACGCGACAACCAACACCTACAAGTACGATGTGAACCCGCGCTTCGGCTCGAACCGCCAGGCGAGCTCGCTCAACCTCGCGCCGATGCAGCTCACGCTCGACGTCCGCTTCGACGTCGGCCCCGAGCGCGAGCGTCAGGATCTCTTCCTCCGCCTCCGCTCCGGCCGCGGCGGCCGTGGCAACAAGGCGAGCGAGCAGGCGCTCAAGACGCAGTACATCCGCCAGTACCCGAATCCCTTCGAGCAGATGCTTCGGCAGCAGGATTCGCTCGGGCTGAGCAACGACGTGGCCGACAGCATCGCGATCCTGAATAAGACTTACGGCAAGGTGATCGACTCGATCTGGACGCCGGTCGCGAAATTTCTCGCGGCGCTGCCGGAGAAGTACGACCTCGGTGACGCGTACGAGCGTGTTCGTACGGCCGAGAACAGGTCGCTGGACCAGATGGCGATCTACGGTCCGGCGGCGAAGCAGTTGTTGACGTCCGAGCAAGTTCGGAAGCTGCCGCCGTTCATCGCGCTCTTCCTGGACAACCGGGCCATTCGCCAGGTCCGCCCGGGCCGTGCTGGTGGTGGGCGTGGAGGGTTCTTCGGCGGCTGAGTCGTCTACCTGTTCGCGGCGACTCGACGGACCATCGAAGGGGCTAAAGCCGTTTGGCTTTAGCCCTTGTTCGCACGGGGTGTTTTTATGTGAAAGCAGCCGTCGGCGCGGCACCTGGTCGCGGGTGCTTCACTGCATAACGCGCAGGCGGTATTGGATATTGATGCTTGGGAGTCGCCCTGCTGCAGTGATAAGCGGTGGCGGGTCTGGATATCCTTGCATTGCCGCGCTGCCCCGCTTGCAGCAGAATAACAAGTTAGATGTCACCAGGCATTCTCGTAGTGAAAGAAGTCTCGCGATTTGGGCAGCCGTGCTCGCCGTAAATCATGACCACTGATCATCTGCAGTTTCGTCGCGAAGACCTGGCCGCCATGACAAGCGCCTACCTGC
>DATMHK010000174.1:0-8410 GCA_035554995.1 Gemmatimonadaceae bacterium | reverse complement strand
TATGGGTCGTCGACGATCGGGGCGAAGAAGTCCACCGTCTGGATGAGGGCGACGTCGTCGGACAGCACAAAGACCCCCGCGTCGTCGAAGGTCTCGCGCCCCACGATGAGGCGCGGATCCGATTTGACGGGGACTCCTTTCAGCGCGCGCGACAGGTCACCCGGACCCAGCTTGGCGGCTCAACCCGCGCAGCGCGCGAACGACGTGAGCCGAAACAGCTCGCTCTTCGTTCGCGATGTACCGTCGGCGTCAGCGTTCATGGGCAGCTCGGCAACTCGGCAGCTCGGCGTTTAGGGAATGGCGACGATAGCCTCGATCTCGACCAGCACACCGCGCGGAAGCGCGGATACTTGCACCGTCGAGCGCGCGGGGCGCGCGTCGCCGAGGGCGCGGCCGTACACCTCGTTGACCGCGGGAAAGTCGTTCATGTCGTGCAGGAAGACGGTCGTCTTCACGATGTCCTTCCACGTCGCGTTCACCGTGGCGAGCACCGCCCCGAGGTTGCTCATCACGCGCTCCGTCTGCGCGCGCACGTCGCCGGCGATGACCTGCCCCGACGCCGGATCGATGGCGATCTGGCCGGCGGTGAAAAGAAAACCGTTTGCTACCACGCCTTGCGAATACGGACCGATGGCGGCTGGGGCAGCCGCGGTATGGACGATCTCGAGGCTCACGACTCGCTCTCCGAGGAGGAGTGAATGTTCAGGCCGAACAATCGAATGGTGTTGGCGTGCGTCGCCGCCGCGATGTCGTCCGGTTCCGCATCACGAGCCTGAGCAACGCGCGCGACGGTGAAGCTAACCCAAGCCGGCTCGTTGCGGCGACCGCGGTTCGGCACCGGCGAGAGATAGGGTGAGTCCGACTCCACGAGCAGTCGGTCGACCGGGACCGCGCGAATGAGGTCGTCATCGTCCCACTTCTTGAAGGTCACGATCCCGCTGAACGAAACGTACCAGCCCACATCAAGGGCCCGTTCGGCGACGCGACGCGGTCCGGTGAAGCAATGCAGGACGCCGCGCACACCCGCGCTCCCGGCCTCGGCGACCATGTCGGCGGTGTCGTCGTCGGCCTCGCGCGTGTGCACGACGACCGGACGATCGAGCTCCTTCGCCAGCGCGAGCTGCGTGGCGAACGCTCGTCGTTGAAGCGGCCGCGGCGAATGGTCGTAGTGGTAGTCGAGCCCACATTCTCCGATCGCGACGGCGCCGCGCGCGACCAGGTGGCGAATCGCCGCTGAATCACGTTCAGGATCGAACTCGGCGGCGTCGTGCGGGTGTACACCGGCGGTGGCGAACACGAACCCCGGATACTTGGCCGCGAGCTCGGCGGCGCGCTCGGCGGCCGCGATCGACTCGCCGATGCACACTACTCCCGCGCCGCCCGCGTCACGGAGCCGCTGGACGGCGGCGGCGCGGTCATCATCAAACGCCCGGTCGCAGAGATGTGCGTGGCTGTCGATGAACGATTTCGCGGGCATGGAAATGAGAACCGCCGCATTTGCGCGGCGGTTTCACGTTGCTATCGGGTTCCGACCGTCTCCGGTTTCTCGCGGCGCCGCTCTTCGGCGAGAGCGCGCGCCGTCCCCTTGTTCTCAGTCGACGTTTTGCGCGGCCACTTGTGCTCGATGTAGAGGAGAATCGGGCCGGCAACATAGATGGAGCTGAACGTTCCGGTGAATACGCCGAACGCCATGATCCACGAGAAGGGACGAATGACTTCGCCGGCGAAGATGAGCAGCGCCAGCGTCGCGGCGAGCACGGTGGCGTGCGTCAGGATGGAGCGCGGCAATGTCTCGTTGATCGACCGGTTGAGGACATCACGCAGCGACTCCTTGCGCTGCTTCTTCAAATTCTCGCGGACGCGGTCGAAGATGATGATCGTGTCGTTGAGCGAATACCCGATCACGGTCAGGATCGCGGCGACGACGGTGAGCGAGATCTCGAGACGCATCATCGCGAGGAAGGCGAGCGTCGTGAGGATGTCGTGCGCCGTCGCGACGACGGCGGCAACACCGAAGCGCCACTCGAATCGAATCGCCAGATAGATCAGCGTGACGATGAACGAGATCAGGATCGCGGTGATCGCTTTGGTCTGAAGTTCGGCACCGACGCGCGGCCCAACAGACTCGGACTTATCAACCCGAACAGGGTTGTTCGGGAGGCGTTGCTTGAGAACATCGGCAATGCGCTGACCGACCGCCGCGGCGTCCTGCGCCGCGGAATCTCCTTCCTTCGGAGGTGCCTTCACGAGATAGGTCGACGCGTCGCCAAAGCTCGTCACTTCAGAACCGGAGAAACCAGCCTGATCGACCGCCGCACGAACGACGTCGGGCGGCGCGTTCTGCGCGAACTTCAGCTGAACGGAAGTTCCGCCGGTAAACTCGACGGACTTGTTGAGGGCTTGGCCATTGTGTCGCGCCGCGTGCACCCCGAGTAGTACCACGCCGAGCGCGATGAAGGCGATCGTCCCGATGACGGCCGTCTTCCAAAACTTGATGAAGTCGTACTTGGTGTCGTGAAGAATGCGCAGCATGGCGGTTCCTTAGATGCTCAGCGTCTGGGCGCCGCGCGAACGCTGCAACCAGATGAGATAGAAGGTTCGCACGACGAAGATCGACGTGACGAGCGAAGCGGCGATACCAGCGATGAGCGTGACGGCGAAGCCCTTCACGGCGCCGGTGCCGTATTGATAGAGCACGGCGGCGGTGAGGATCGTCGAAACGTTCGAGTCGACGATCGCGGGCATGGCATGCCGGAAACCTTCGTCGATCGCCGTGCGGATCGTCTTGCCCCGACCCATTTCTTCGCGAATGCGCTCGAAGATCAGCACGTTCGCGTCCACCGCGATACCGATCGAGAGCACGAAGCCGGCGATTCCCGGCAGCGTGAGCACGGCATCGAAGCCGGCAAGCGCGGCAAGGGTGTAGAGCATGTAGAGGACAAGACCGCCGACCGCGAGCAAGCCGGAGAAGCGGTAGTAGACGAGCATGATGAGCACGACCAACGTCACAGCGATGATCGACGCCCGGAAACCCTTGTCGATGGAGTCCTTGCCGAGGCTGGGACCGATCGCCTGGAGCTGCGCGACGCGGAGCGGGACGGGCAGCGCGCCGGCGCGGAGGACGAGCGCCAAGTCCTGCGCATCAGACAGCGATCGGCCGGCCATAGTGATCTGGCCGCGTGTGCCGATCGCCGACTGGATGACCGGGGGCCGGCCCATCACGCGCTTGTCGAGGATGATCGCCATGAAGTCGTTGACGTGCTTACCCGTTTCGCTACGGAAGCGACGGCCGCCTTCGTTGCTCAGCGTGAACTCGACGACGGTGCCGTCCATCGTGTTCGTGTTGGGCGTTGCGGTCTTGATGTAATCGCCGGTGATGATCGGTTTGGAATCCACCGAGTAGTACGCGCGGTACCACTTACCCTGGAGCGAGACGCTATCGGTGCCGGCGATGAAATCCTTTCCCGGCGGGAACGCCGCGTCTACGACGCTGTCGGCGAGATAGGACTGGAGTCTCGGAATTTGATCCATCGCGACGTAAAACTCGCCCTGCATACTCCCCTGCTGGAGCAAACTCGAGAACGCACCGCCCGGCTCGAGCTTGAGCGAATCCGCCTTGGCCGCGGAATCCTTCGCGCCGGCCGTTGACGCAACCTTCTTCGAGGAATCGGCCTTTGTCGTATCGGCCGACTTGAGCAGACCTTGAAGTCCCTTGGCGACGGTCGTCGGCGACTTGCCGGCCGTGTCTCCGAGGGTGGTGACCTTGCCAGCGAGGCCTCGCTGCTTGATCACCTGATCGATGCGCGGCAATGCGCGCTCGAGCGCCTGCGTTTTGTCGGTGATCTTGAACTCGAGCACCGCTTGCTCTTCGACGAGCTTGCGCGCGCGCTCAGGATCCTGAATGCCCGGAACCTGGACGACGATCCTGTCGCCGCCCTGCTTCTGCACGACCGACTCGGAAACTCCGATGCCCTCGATTCGCGAGCGCACGGTCTTGAGCGCGCGGTCGATCGCTTCGCCCTTTTCCGACGCAGGAATCTTTTGCTTGCTGTCGTCGACCTCGAGCGCGATGTACATGCCGCCGCTGAGATCGAGGCCGTACCTGAGGGGAATGCGCCGCTGCGTCGTATCCTTGAGGATGCCGTTCTGGTCGCGTTGGCGGACCGTCACGTTCCGCGGAATGAGCGCCCAGATCGACAACGCGCACAGGGCGAGGATGATCGAGATGCGATACTTCAGGGGCATACGACTGCGGGCAGGAGGTAGGAGTAGTCCGACGAACCTATAAGGTTAACTGGCTCTTAAGCTTGGGTCAACGCGAGGCGGGCGTCGGCGGCATCGCGGCCGAGTTGCTCGATCAGGGCGTCGACGTTTGGAAAGCGCGTCGTATCGCGCAGACGACGGATCATCTCGACCGAGATCCCTTCGCCGTACCAATCGCCGCCCGTATCGAACAAATGTACCTCGAGGCTGAGCTCGTAATCACCGAACGTCGGACGCGGTCCGAGATTCATCATTCCACCGAATGATCCTCGGCGCGACGCGGCGCGAACGGCGTATACCCCTGGAGGGGGAAGAAGTTTTCGCGCCGAAGCAAGACGAATGTTGACGGTTGGGTAGCCAAGATCGCGCCCGCGGCCGTCGCCGGTGACGACTGTTCCGCGAAAGGAATACGGTCGCCCAAGCGCGGCTCGCGCGTGGGCGAGATCGCCATGGGCAATCGATGTCCGAACCGCGCTCGAGGAAATTGGCAGGCCGTGCTCGCCAAGCGTCGGCCGGACGACCTCCACCTCAAAGCCGCGCTTCTCGCCAATCGTCCGAAGTGTTCCCGCGTCGCCTTGGCGGCCGCGGCCCAAGCCGTGATCGTGGCCGACGACGAGCGCGCGCAACCGGTAGCGCTTGACGAGAATCTCGCTGACGAACGCTTCAGCGCTGTACGACGCCAGCGACGGCGTGAACGGAAGCACGCTGACCAGCAACGGACCGCTGTCGGCGAGCGCGTCGAGCTGCTCTTCTCCGGGCGTGAGCAACATGGGAGCTGCCGTCGGGTTCACAACGTCCAGCGGATGCGGACGGAAGGTGACGAGCAATCCGGGGACGCCGAGCGCGGCCGCGCGCTGCGCGACGCATCGCAGGATGTCGCGATGCCCGAGGTGAACGCCGTCGAACGTGCCGACGGTGATCACCGAACCTGCCGCGAGTTGCGGTAGGCTCAGGTCATCACGGGTCACGAAGCACCACCCTTGGCCGAAGCTCGCTGCCCGAGCGCTCGGCGATGGCCACGAGCTCGCCGTTCTCATCGATGAGGGCGATTGCGCGACTCGGCGACTCGGCGTCGGCGACGGGGTTACCGTGCAGCACGCGTGCGAGCTCGGATTCCGTCAGCTCGCGCGTCGCGAGGCCAGGGATCGCATCACGCAGCGGCTGGAGGTCGAATGCCCCGGTCTTGATCGAGTCGACTGTCTCCGCGTCGGAAACATCGAATGCCCCGCTCTTGATACGGCGAAGCTGAGACAGGTGAGCGGCGCTTTCCGAAAGACGTCCGAGGTCTCGCGCGAGCGCGCGAATGTACGTGCCTCCGCTGCAGGTAATGCGCACCGACCGGGTCGCCTCATCCCGGGAGAGTGTCTTCCACTCGTGGATCGTGACGCGCGCCGGAGCCAGCTCCAACGGCTTGCCGCGGCGCGCCGCCGCGTAAGCGCGCTTTCCGTCAACCTGTTTCGCCGAGTACGCCGGCGGGATTTGCATGATCTCGCCGGTCAGTCGCGCGATGCCGTCGTCGATTGCGCTGGCAACGGGCAACGCGGCCTCCCGCGTGGTTTGGCCAGTTGCGTCGTCGGTGTCAGTCTCCGTGCCGAAGGCGATGGTCGCGTCGTACACCTTGGGCTCGCCGTCGATGAACGGCATCAAGCGCGTTCCGCGTCCGACGAGCAGCACCAGCAGCCCGGTGGCAAACGGATCGAGGGTACCGGCGTGCCCGACGCGGCGGGTGTGCACGCTTCGTCTGACGATCGACACGACGTCGTGCGACGTCATGCCGGCGGGCTTGTCGACGAGCAGGAGGCCCGCGACCTCAGTCGTCAGCGTCTCCATCGGGCGCGGGGGGGGGCGGCTGAGCCGACTTGATCTGCGCGAGCAGCGACTCGATGCGCGCCGCTCGCTCGATGCTCTGATCGGGGAGGAAGGTGATCTCGGGCGCGAGACGCAGCCGCAGCGCACGCCCGACGCGCGACCGGAGGTGCAGGGCGACGCTCGCCAGCCCCTCGAAGGTCTGCGCGCGCTCGGCGTCGGTGCCCATCACGCTGACGAACACCTTGGCGTGGCGCAGGTCGCGGGTGACCTCGACACCGGTGACGGTGACGAGGCGCGTGATGCGTGGATCCTTGGCTTCTTCGGCGAGGAACGTAGCGATCTCCTCGCGAATGGCCTCCGCCACGCGGTCAGCGCGGCGATGCTCGTTCGGCATGCTACTACCCTAGGCCGACGGCGGTGACTCGAGCGTCCGCGCGACTTCTTCCTTGCGGTAACACTCGATCACGTCGCCCACCTTGATGTCGTTGAAGTTCTCCACGCCGATACCGCACTCGAAGCCTTCGCGGACTTCGCGCACGTCGTCCTTGAAGCGCTTGAGCGACGCGATCGTTCCGTCGAATATCTCGACGCCATCGCGAATGACACGGACGCGGCCCTGCCGGTTGATGACACCGCTCCGTACCGAGCATCCAGCGATGGTGCCGATGCGCGAGATCTTGAACACCTCGCGCACCTGCGCCTCGCCGAGCACGACCTCGCGCTCCTCGGGACGCAGCATGCCTTCCATCGCGGCGCGGACGTCGGCGACGGCTTCGTAGATGATGCGGTACAGCTTGATCTCGACGCCTTCGCGCTCCGCGGCGCTGCGGGCGTTATTGTCGGGGCGAACGTGGAAGCCGATGATGATCGCGGCCGCCGTCCTCGCGAGGAGGATGTCACTCTCCGTGATCGCGCCGACGCCGCGGTGCACGACGTCCACCTTCACTTCGGCCGTGGACAGACCGATGAGCGCGTCGGCGAGTGCTTCCGCCGGACCGCCCTGGTCTGCCTTGATGATGATGTTGAGGGTGCGGACTCCACCAGGCGTCGACTGCGCCATGAAGTCTTCGAGCGTGACGCCAGCGCGCGTCCCGCGCCGGCTCTTGGCTTCGCGATCGAGGCGCTCGCGGCGTTGCGCGACTTCGCGTGCCGCGGCGGCATCTTCGACGACGACGAGTTGATCGCCGGCCATCGGCACGCCGGTAAAGCCGAGGATCTGCGCCGGAATCGCCGGACCGGCCGACTTGATCTGCTTGCCGCGCTCGTCGAGGAGCGCGCGCACGCGACCGGAGAACATGCCGGCGATGAAATCGTCGCCGACACTGAGTGTGCCGTTCTGCACGAGCACCGTGGCGACCGGACCCTTACCCGGATCGAGCTGTGCTTCGATCACCGTGCCGGCGGCGCGGCGCTCGGGGTTCGCCTTGAGGTCGAGAATCTCAGCCTGTAGGAGAATCTGGTCGAGCAGCGAGTTGACGTTCGTTCCCTTCTTCGCCGAGATCTCGGTCGACAACGTGTTGCCACCGAATTCCTCGAGGACGACGCCGTGCTGCAGGAGCTCCTGCTTCACCTTGCCGGCGTTTGCCTGAGGCAGATCGATCTTGTTGATCGCGACGATGAGCGGCACACCCGCGTTCTTGGCGTGCGAGATCGCTTCGATCGTCTGCGGCATGACCGAATCGTCCGCGGCCACGACGAGCACGACGATGTCCGTGACCTGCGCGCCGCGGGCGCGCATGGCGGTGAACGCTTCGTGGCCCGGCGTATCGAGGAAGGTGATGTTCTTGCCGCTCGGCAGCGAGACGTGGTACGCGCCGAAGTGCTGCGTGATGCCGCCTGCCTCGCCCGCGACAACGTTCGCTTTGCGGACGTAGTCGAGGAGCGACGTCTTGCCGTGGTCGACGTGACCCATGATGGTGACGACGGGCGGCCGCCACACCAGATCTTCTGGCTTGTCCGTCTCAACCTCGGCGCCGGCTTCGGCCGCCTGATATTCGTCTTCGCGAATGGCCTGGAAGCCGAACTCGCCGGCGATGAGCTCGATCTGGTCGAAGTCGAGGCGCTGGTTGATCGTGACCATGAGCCCCATCTCCTTGAAGGCGAACGCGACGATCTGCGTCGCTGGAGCCTTCAGGATCTGGGCAAGTTCGCTCACGGTGATGAATTCATTGACACGCACTGTCTTGCGCTCGCGCTCTGCCTCGGCGGCGCGTGCTGCCTCGAGCTCCTCGCGAGTTCCACGTCGCAAATCGCTTGGCGATCGTCTCGAAGGAGCGCCACGCATCGTAGCCATGGTCTTCGAGATGTTCGCATCGACTGCTTCCTGATCGACGGCTCC
>DATMHK010000173.1:0-5291 GCA_035554995.1 Gemmatimonadaceae bacterium | reverse complement strand
TTATTCGGGGCGCTGGCCGCACATTCACTTCGAGGTGTACCAGAACCTCTCGGCAGCGCAGTCAGTGTCGAACAAGATCGCGACGTCGCAAGGTCTCACGGCGGCGTTGACCGTGGCAGTTTGATAACGGTTCGGCCGAGTCGCCGAGAAGCCGAGCTGCCGAGCAGCCGTTACATTTTGCGCCATGCCGAGGCTCGCCAGGCTCCGCGGTCTCTCAGTGGCACTATTGCTCGCGCCGTCGCTCGCGCTCGCGCCCGACCGATCACGATCTGGATGGCGGGCGATTCGACGATGGCCGAGAAGCAGCCGGATAAGCGACCGGAAACCGGATGGGGCGAATCGTTCGGCAGACTCTTTCGCGACGGCGAAGTTCGCATCGCGAACCGGGCCATGAACGGGCGCAGCACGCGCACGTTTATCTCGGAGCATCGCTGGCAGGCGATCGTCGATAGTGTAAAGCGCGGCGACTACGTCTTCATTCAGTTCGGCCACAACGACGAGTCACCGGAGAAGACGGATCGTTACACGCCGCCGGCGGATTTCCGCGCCAACCTCGCGCGAATGGTGACCGACGTCCGCGCGAAGGGCGCCACGCCCGTGCTCCTCACACCGGTGCGCCGACGAAAGTTCGATGAGGCGGGCCAACTCGTCGATACGCACGGTGAATATCCCGATCTCGTCCGATCTGTCGCGGCGCAAGGGGAAGTAGCGCTGATCGACATGCACCGCTCGAGTGGCGTCGCGCTGTCTCGCCTCGGCCCGGATTCATCGCGCGCGCTCTTTCTCCAGCTCCAGCCGGGCGAGAATCCGAACTATCCCAACGGCGTCGAAGACAACACGCACTTCCGCCCGCGCGGCGCGGATCTCATGGCACAACTCGCCGCCGCGGACCTCCGCGGTGCTCTGCCGTCGCTCGCCGCCCACCTTCGCTGAAACGACTCAGCTCGCGCGAAGGACCTCGGCGGGATCAGCGCGCACAGCTCGACGCAGCGGACCGAGACACGCGACGACCGCGGTGACGAGCAGCGCCGCCTCCGCGCCGACGAGCGCGATGGCGAGCTCGTAGCGCAAGGTGAAGAGCCCTTCCGCGAGGTTCTCCGTAACGCCGAGGGCGAGGAAGGCGCCGATGCCGATGCCGGCGAGCACCGTGACCGTCGCGTCGTGCACCACGACACGCACGAGATCGCGCGGCTGAGCGCCGAGGGCGACGCGCATGGCAAGTTCGCGCAGCCGCCGCGACACGACATAAGCGAGGACGCCGTACAGACCAACCGCGCACAGCGCGAGCCCGAACAGACCGAACGCCGTGAAGAGCGACGCGATGAACGCCGTCGTACTGCGCGAGCTTTCATATCCCTCGAGCCAACGATGAACGTACGGGCTCCGCAGCCAGGGTGCCGATGATTCGAGCTCGCGGCGGATAGTGAGGCTCAGCGCCGCCTGACCCGTTGTCCCACCGACTCCGTCGCCCAACACGATGAGAGTTCGAGTGCGGCTCACGTCGTGCCCCATGAGCGCGTAGATCCGCGGCTCCGGCGGCAGGTCGCCGTCCTTCCTCGGCAAGAAGTCGGTCGCTTTGGCGACGCCGATCACGCGAACCCACGGTTGCTTCGACTTGATGTCGCCCAACTTGATCATCCGGCCCACCGGGCTCGCGATGCCGGGCCACAGCTCACGCGCCGCGAGCTCGTCGACGACGACGACGGCCGTCTCGATTCCGCGGTCGCCGGGCTGGAAGCCGCGACCATCCACGATCGGAATGCCCAGCGTCGGGAAGTACGTCGGGCTGACGACGGTGTACTGCTTCGCGTTGAGCCAACGCAGACCGCCGGCACCGCCCTCACCGTAGATGATTCGTCCGTCGGGCAGGTGCGAACTGCTGGAGGTCGCGGCGCGAGCGCCTGGCAGATGCGCCGCACGCACCTCGAGGTCATCGAAGAAGCGTCCAACCGCCGAATCGGCGGCGATCGCCTTTCCGCCAACGTCGACTGCTACCGTTTGGAGATTCTTCGCCGCATAGGTGAAGTCGAACCTCGCCAAGCGCGTCACGAGAATGATGAACAGCCCCGCGTTCAGGAGGAGCGCTGTCGAGAGTGCGACCTCCACGATGATGAGCGGGTTGTAGCGATCGCGGTTTCGTCCGGTCGATACGCCAGCGCCCTCCTTCATCGGCTCGGCGGGATCCGTCGCCGCGGCGCGCTTGGCGGGCAACGCGCCCGCGAGCACCAGCGTGATGAGCGCCGCCGCGACCGCAAACGAGAACACGCGCCAGCTCGGCACCGGTTGCAGGTCGCCGATTCCCGGAACGTAAGGCGTTGCGTAGTGCGGCAGGATGTAAGTCGCCCACAGCGTGAGCAGGAGTCCGACGACGATCCCGCCGCCAATCACGAGGCCGCACTCGGTGAGCACCTGGCCGATGATCACGCGACGACTCGCGCCGAGGGCGACACGAATCGCGATCTCTCTCCGCCGCGCGATACCTCGCGCGAGGAGCATCGTGCCGAGATTCCCGCAGGCGATGAGCAAAACGGCGCCGACCACCAACAGCATGTATTTGCTGAACCCGTCGAAACCGCGCCTGCGGTCGACCTCACGAAGAGCGGTGAGGCGTCCGCCGATGGGCTTACCACGCGCGAAGGTCGTGCTGAGCTGCGCGGCGATGACGCTCAGCTCTGTTTCAGCCGCCTGACGCGTGACGCCGGGCCTGAGCCGAACGAGCGGCATTGGTCCGATCGCACGAACCGTCGAATCGCCAGGGAGCATCGCGATCGGGATCCAAACGTCGGTGTCCCAGGGGAAGTGCATGCCGCGCGGCATGACACCGACGACTTGGTAGTTCGTCGCGCCTACGATCAGGGAAACAGGTTCGCCCGGGCGGCGTCCAGGAAAGAATCTGCTCCACAGCGTATAGCTGATCACGGCGGCGGGAGCCGCGTCGCGCCGCTCGTCAGCCGCGTTCAACGTGCGGCCGTACATCGGTCGCACACCCACCATGTCGAAGAGCTGAGGTGGAACCGCCGCGACGTACTGATCCTCGTAGTTGGTCCCGGCTTGGACGAGCCGCGGCGCGAGCTTGTACGAAAGGATGGAGTCCGCGGAATGCAGGCCGTTCCGCAAAGCCGCAAGCCGGTCGATCGCCGTCGGCCACGGCCGGCCGCCGCCGACAAACGAAACGCGATAGACCGGACGCGCATCGTACGGGATGTACGGATGCGTGACGGAGTCGACGAGCGCGAACATCGTCGTGTTCACGGCCAGCGCGAGCCCGAGCGAGAGCACCGCGACTACCGTGAAGATCGGGCTCCGCCTGAGGGAGCGGAGTGCGTAGCGCAGTGGCGTCATGAGCTCGGTGTCTGTCCCCAAGCTGGACGCCGGGCACCGAGCCGCGTCACCCGTTCCACGCCAGGTGTCAAAAAACTTTGCACCCACCGGCACGGCCGTCTGGCCGCCGTCACTACACTTCGATATGGAGACGCAAATCGAACTGGGGCTCGACTCGTTCGGCGACGTGACGCGCGAGAATGGGCAGCCCCTTCCGCATGCGCAGGTCCTCCGCAACGTCGTCGCCGAAGCGGTGCTCGCGGACCAACTGGGCATTTACTTCATCGGACTCGGCGAGCACCATCGCCCGGACTTCTCGATCTCGTCACCGGAGATCGTGTTGGCGGCGATCGCCGGACAAACGACCCGGATCAAGCTCGGCACCGCCGTCACGGTTCTGAGCTCCGACGATCCGGTCCGTGTCTTTCAGCGCTTCTCGACGCTCGACGCCGTATCGAACGGGCGCGCCGAGATCATACTCGGCCGTGGATCGTTCACTGAATCGTTTCCGCTCTTCGGGTACAAGCTCGATCAGTACGAGCTCCTGTTCGAGGAAAAGCTCGAGCTCTTTGCCGCGCTGCTCGAGTCGAACCGAACGGGTGAGCCGGTGTCATGGAGCGGCAAGACACGAGGGCCGCTGAACCAGGTGCGCGTTTATCCGCCGACAGAGTCGGGAAGGTTGACGACGTGGATCGGCGTCGGCGGGAGCCCGGAGTCGGTCGTCCGGGCCGCGCGCTATCGCTTGCCACTGATGCTCGCCATCATCGGCGGCGATCCGCGGCGATTCAAGCCGTTCGCCGATCTCTATCATCGCGCGCTACAGCAGTTCGACGCGCCGAGCCTGCCGATCGGCGTGCATTCGCCGGGGCACGTTGCGGAGAGCGACGCGCAAGCGCGCGAGCAGTTGTGGCCGCACTATCGCGAGATGCGCGATCGGATCGGCGCCGAGCGCGGCTGGCCGCCGACGAGCCGCTCCGAGTTCGAGCAGGAAGCCGAGCGCGGATCGCTCTATGTTGGGTCGCCGGAAACGGTCGCGCGGAAGATCGCCGCGACGGTGAAGCTGCTCGGCGCCGTGCGGTTCGATCTCAAGTACACGTCAGGAACGCTGCCGCACGAGCTCGCGATGCGGAGCATCGAGCTGTATGGGCGAGAGGTGATACCGAAAGTTCGGGAACTGCTCGCCAACGTCGCGGCGACCGTGACCCTGTCATCCTGAGGAGCGCAGCGACGAAGGACCTAGTATGCCGAGTTAGTTGCCCGGTTGGGAGAGTGGGTCCTTCGCTTCGCTCAGGATGACAACGAGTCGCTTACGCCTTTGGCGCCGGCAGACTCACAACCACGGCAGTCGCGACCAAAACGAGAGTCGCGACGGTCAGCTCGGCGATCGACGATCGGCGGATCGATACACTCGCGTCCTCCGTGCCGAGTGTCGGGCGCTGGCGGCGCCAATTCCACGTACCGAGCACGAACACCGTGCCGGCAAGGAGAAGCTTCACGATGAGTGCGTAGCCGTATGGCGTCGACCAGAGGTTGGACAGCACGTGAAGGTGCCGCCACGCGGTAATCAGCCCGAACGCGACGACGACGCCTCCCATCGACAACGCCAGCGGCGAAAAGTTGTTCACCATGTCCGCGGCGATCGGTCCGCGACGCGCACGGGGCTCGTGGGCGAAGAGGGAGCTCAACCCAGCAACCACGAGCACGAACAGCGTGCCGATCCAGAGACCCGCGGCGAGCGAATGCACGGGATTGATCAGCCGCGACCATTGTCCGAGGAACGCGAGGCGCAGGGTTCCGGCAATCACGCCGATCGCCGCGAGCGCCCAGCCCGCGCTCACGCGGAGGGCGGCGAACGCGAAGCCGATCAGCGCGAGCGCGAGAAAGCCGAACTGCAGCATCGTCGGCGGGTCGGAAGTGAGGAGGGCGCCGGCTGACGTGTGGCGGCGTGCGGCGAGATCGGGCAATCCCGT
>DATMHK010000172.1:0-28455 GCA_035554995.1 Gemmatimonadaceae bacterium | reverse complement strand
CGAAGGACCTACTATCACTAACTAGGGATAGCAGGTCCTTCGCTTCGCTCAGAATGACAGCCCGCGGTGTTTCACGCCGCCAGCCGAACGCACCGCCGCGAGCGGCGGCCGCGAGCCTGAAAGCCGCCAGCCGTGCGCACCGCCGCCAGCAGCCAGCCAGCCGTCAGCCGCCGCCGCCGACCATAGCCGACAGCGACGTTGCGCCCTTTCCGAGCGCACTATGGCTTCAACAGACGCCAAACGTCAGGGTCCTCCTGTCCAAGTCTCCACAACGCAATGCGGGCAACCCCAAGTCCGGTGACCTGGTCGACGAGAGCCCGGAGCAGTTCAGCATCCGTCATCCACAGTTCCCACACGCTTGGTTGAATCGCGTGCAGCGACAAGGATGAGGCGTCGCGGGACAGGTCGGCGTTGGCTTGTGACGCAGCGCGTCGTGCGTCGGCGAAGCTCAGTGGCTCGCCGGCTTGCGTCCCACGCCACAGATATCCGTAGAGTGGGAGCGCGGCGATGAGGCGGTCGGCTCCGACGTCCGCGACGCGCCGGGCCAGTGTGCGGCGAACCCAGTCGGGCGTGGCGATCGGGCCGGGGGCAGATGTCGACCAGTGCTCGTCGTACAGCATGACGACCGCGGCGTCGGCGGCGGGGAAGACGATTCGCGTCGGATAGGCGGCCGTGTCGCCGGCGGGAATCGCGACGGCCACGGTCGTGGCGCCGGCCTGACGCGCCGCGGCGCTCAACGATCGAATCGCGGCGGCGAGAATCGTCGTGTCGGTGCGCGCTTGATCCTCGAGGTCGAGAATGACACCCGCGTATCTGGCCGATCGCACGATGGCGCCGACACGGGACGCCATCCGTGACAACGCGGCGGTGTCCGCGGCGACGCGGCGCACCAGCTCGGGGTGAAACCGCCGGCCGTGCCAGCTCGTGACCAACGCCAATCGACGATGCGGCGCACCGGGTCGAGCCGCGTCGTCGGGGTAGAGCAGCGACGGCTCGCCGCTCACGCTGTCGAGCTGGATCCATCCCGTGACGACCGCATCGAGCCGCGATCCATTGGCGACGACACTCGAATCGCTGCGCGGATCCCACGGGGCCGTGAATCCCCAGACGCTTGCCGGGAGCCGCGCGAGCCGCGTGGCATTCGTCGGAGCGGGGCGCGGAGCTGTCACCGTGCTGGGCGAGGGAGCGCAGGCAACGGCTGCCGCAAGAACGACGAAACGCGCCAGCGCCTGGCGCGTCCTTTGCCCCCAGGGTGTCGTCAACGTCACCAACGATCGCCTCCGTCCATTCAGTGACTGCCTCAATCTCGACCAGATTCTTCGCCGCTCTGCTCGCCACCCTGCTCACGGTCGGCTGCTCTGCCGATTCGCCGTCGGCCCGCGGTGCGACGCCGTCGGCTGGCACCGCGAAACGAGCGCCGGCGCGCAAGACCGACGACTCCGCGGCGGGCAACGTCGACCTCGGCAGCGGAAAGTATCGCGCCAACTATTCATTGGGTGCGACGGGGGCCCTCCGTGGGACGATCAAGCTCGAGGTGCCATCACGCGCCGATTCGAGCGCGACCGCGGTGCGTAATTGCGGATCGAAGCCGGCGGCCGCGGCGCGCGACAAGCCCGGTGTGCTCGTCTGGATCGTCGGCATTCCGTCCGGCAAGCCGCTTCCCGTGGACAAACGCTCCGAGCTGTCGAGCGAGGATTGTCTCGTCTTTCCGCCCCTTCAGGGCGCGGTCGTCGGGACGACGTTCAATGTGTTCAACGACGACAAGACGCTGCACAAGTTCGTCTTCACTCGTGCCGACACGCACGACACCCTGACCGTCATGCCGTTCTTCAACGAGGGACAGGTCGTGGCCAGCGAGAAATTGGCGAAGACGTCCGGCATCGTCGAGGTTCGCTGCGCGCAGCATCCGTGGACGCACGGCTACATCGCCGTGTTCGACCATCCGTACTTCGACGTCACCGATGCCGCGGGAAAGTTCACGATCGACTCGATCCCGCCCGGGACGTACACGGTCATGGTGTGGCACGAGGGAATGGAAAAACCACAGCCGCACCGCGTGCAGATCAACGCCGGCGGATCGGCGACGCTCGATCTGTCAGGCAGCGCTGGGGGGGGGCGATGAGCCGCTGAGGTTCGTCAAGTCAGCAAGGCGCGGTCGACAACCATCGCGGCGAAGAGCAGCGCGAGATAGACCAGCGAGAACTTGTACAGGCGCCACGCGACCTTCGTCCACTCCGTCGCGCGGCCGACGCGAACCACCTCGTACAGGAATTTCACGTTCAGCGCGGTCGCGGAAGCCAGGTAGACGAGTCCGAGCCCGCCGAAGGTGTAGGGCAGCATGGTGAGCGGAATCAGGATCAGCGTGTACCAGAACATCTGCCGCTTGGTCTCGCGCTCTCCCCAAACGAGCGGCGCCATCGGCACGCCCGCCTTGCCGTAGTCCTTCTGCTTGAGGAGGGCGAGGGCCCAGAAGTGCGGCGGCGTCCAGTAGAAGACGATGAGGAAGAGATAGATCGCGAACAGATCGATGCGATTCGTCACCGCCGCCCACCCGACGAGTGGTGGAAAGGCGCCGGCCGCGCCGCCGATCACGATGTTCTGCGGCGTACTGCGCTTGAGCCACCGCGTGTAGACGAAGACGTAGAAGTAGAAGCCCGCGAGCGCGAGCGACGCGGTGAGGACGTTCGCCACCTGGGCGAAAAGCCACGTTGCCGCCGTCGAAAGCAGCACGCCGAACGCGAGGACTTCGCGCGGATGCATCCGGCCGCTTGGAATCGGACGCAGCCGCGTCCGCGCCATCCGGTCGTCGATGTCGCGATCGAGATACATGTTGACCGCGTTGGCGCCGCCGGCCATGAGGTATCCGCCGATGAACACACCGAGAACCAACGTCCAACTCGGCTCGCCGGCGACGAACATCGGGGCGATCGTCGTGACGAGGAGCAGCGAGATGATGCGCGGCTTCGTCAGCGAGACGAGGTCGCGCGTCAGCGAGCGAGCGCGTGATTCGACGACGAGAGCGTCGGTCATGCGTCAGCCGTCCGCGTGACCGCGGAAATCGGGCGCTCAGGTCGCGACGACGGGACCGCGACACTCTCTGCCGACGGACCCGATCGTGCTCGGTTCGCCAGATACGCGAGCACGAAACAGCTCAACCAGATTCCGACGCCGGTCGCTTCATGCAATGAGCGGAGCACGGGCGGCAGGTGCAACAGGATCATGCTCGACGCGACCGCGAGCTGGAGGACGACCAATCCGAGTGCGACGCGAGCCGCGGTGACGACGACCGGCGCCTCGGATGTGCGGCGTTTGCGGAGCATCATCACGACGCCGACGAGGTGCAGCAGAAGAAAAACCGCGAGCGTTCGGTGAACGATCTGAATGTAGACGCCCGAAGCCTCCACAGCCGGGTTCCTCCCGCAGGCCGGCACGGTTGTACAGCCGACGGACGCCCCGGGGACCTTCGCGGTCAATCCGCCGAGGGCGACGGCGAAAATCGCCAGGATCGCCGCGGCGCGCGCCGACCGCCAAGCCCGTGCGGTTCCGCGCTGTGAAAGTACTGACGTCCCGCCTAGCGCTCCCGCGCGAATCGCCGTCGTGGCGACGAGCGCGAGGAGCGTCATCGCGACGAGCCAGTGCGCCACCGTTGCCCACGGCGCGTTGCCAAACTTCACCGTCACGCCACCGAGAACGGCGGCCGCGATCACGGCGCCAAGTGCACCGAGAGCCGAGCGAAGAGCGCCGCCTCGTCCCCCGATTCGGGCGTCATTGCGATTCCGGTAGGAGACCACAACGAGCGACGCCACCGTGAGCGTCAGAATCGACGCGAGATAGCGATGGCTCACTTCGACGATGAGGTCGGGCCGGCTGAATGGCGGGAACCAGTAGCCGTAGCACTTCGGCCAGTGGTCGCCACATCCCATTCCCGAGCCGGAGATGCGGACGATCGCGCCGAACACGAGATGGAGAGAGGCGACGACGAGCGCCGCGATCGACAGGCGACGGACTGCTCTCATCGCGGTGCGATCGGTGATGCGGCGTGCATCGCGCGCCACGTAAACACGAACAGCACGGCGAGCGCGATGCCGGGCAGTCCGGCCCAGGCGATTTCGAGCGCGCGTCGCGCCGCGGGCCAGGAGCGATCGGTCTCCGCCGTTCGTGGCGTCGAGACGATGGCGGACCGAAGGATCATGATTTGAGCAGCCGCGCTCGAGAGAGCAGCGAGCCAGAAGATGGCGTTAGCTAGAAAGACGCGCATGAATTTGCGGATCGCGAGGGCCCGACAATCTCATTACATGACGGCGGGGCCCGAAGTCGCTGAAAAAGTTAACGCTCGTATCGGAAGCGCGCCTCCGGTGGTAGCATAGGGAATGGCCCACACCACCATTCCCACTCGCTCCAGCCCAACCCCGGATGTCACCCCGGGATCGACCTCGCCGGCGGTGCTTCCGCGCCGACTTGGCTTGTGGAGCGCGATTGCCGTCGTCGTTGGCATCACGATCGGCAGCGGGATTTTCCGGACACCGGCAGGCGTCACGAATCGACTGCCCGGGCCGCTTCCGGTTTTTGGCGTCTGGATCGCGGGTGGCATCGTAGCGTTGTGTGGAGCGCTCACACTCGCCGAGGTCGCGGGTGCTTTCCCCGACACGGGCGGCATCTATGTCTTCATCCGAAACGGGTGGGGTCGGCTTCCCGCGTTCCTGTTCGGGTGGGCCGAGCTGGCAATCATCCGCGCCGCGGCACTCGGCGCGATCGCAACGACATTCGCGGAATACTTGCTTCGGGTGCTTGGATTCGACCCGACGGTCGCGCCGTACGCCAACTGGGTGCACTACGTGGCCGCCGTCGCGATCGCCGTCATCGCGGCGCTGAATTACATCGGCGTTCGCTGGGGCTCGCTGATCCAGAACGTCACAACGGTCGCCAAGTATTTCGGATTGTTGTTCATCATCGTGGTGGCGATCGCGATCGGCCTTCCGAAAACCGGCGGCCATTTCACGCCGGCGGCGCCACCGGGCAGCTTCTCGATCGCGCCGTTCGGCCTCGCGCTCGTCTCCGTGCTGTGGGCGTACGACGGGTGGGCCGACCTCGCCTTCATCTCCGGCGAGGTGAAGGACCCAGAGCGCAATCTTCCACGCGCGCTGATTCTGGGCACCGTGGCCGTGGTCGTGATCTACCTGCTGGCGAACGTCGCCTATCTGGGTGTGATGTCGGTGGAGGAGATCCGCCACTCGAAACTGGTGGCGGCCGACGTCGCGCTGCGTGTCGTCGGGCCGGTCGGTGTGACGTTCGTGTCGATCACGGTTATGCTCTCGACGCTCGGGACGCTCAACGGATCGATTCTCACGAACCCGCGCGTCTTCTTCGCGATGGCGGCGGACGGAATGCTCTTCAAGAAGATCTCGGCGGTCCACACGCGCTTCGAGACGCCGTACGTCGCGATCGCGCTCGCCGCGGTGCTCGGGATCATCTTCGTCCTGCTGCGAACCTTCGAGCAGCTCGCGGACACGTTCGTTACGGCGATCCTGCCGTTCTACGCGCTGGGGGTGGCGTCCATCTTCGTGTTCCGGCGACGCGCCGGCTACAAGCCTCCTTTCCGTGCGCCGCTTTACCCGTTCGCCCCCATCCTCTTCGTCGTCGCGACCGCGTACCTGCTTGGAAACGCGCTCATCGACGAGAGCAGCCGCTGGCCGACGCTGGCGATCTTCGGCGTGATCCTCGCTGGGGTGCCCGTCTACTACCTGACAGTCGGACGGCGCCGGTCCGCGCGCTGAATCGCGTGGCGGTCGGAAAAAGCGAAACTGCTTTGGATACGGGACAAAGCAACAGGATTTGACGGATCACCTACAGGAGAACTGCTTATGAGGGGACGTGGCGACACAGTTCCTTGCTGCCAAATCCCATTCACAAGCAGTTAATCCTGTAGCTGCTCCGTTCAATCCCGTCGCAGTGTCCCGTATCCAAAGCAGTTTCGCAGTTTCGTCTAGAAAATCCGAACGTTGATGTACTTCTTCGGGTTCGCCTTGATATCCGCGACGAGCGAATCCAACTGGCGCAGAAGTCGGTGCGTGTCGGTGTAGAGCGTCGTGTCGGTCAGCATTTTTCCGATTGTGCCGTTCCCGTTCTGCGCCAGGGCGAGCAGCTTGCGGATCTCCGTGTTCGTCGAATCGAGATTCGCGACCAGGCGCGACGTGTTCTCACTCGTCTGACGAAGATTCTTGACCGTCGCGTCGATCTGCACGGAATCGGCGATGTTGCTCAGATGGCCCGCCGCCGAGCGGAATGACTCCATCGTCTGCGTGAGATTCTGATTCTGCTCGGCGAGCACCTTCTGCAGCTGCAGTGACAGCGCGGCCGTCGAGGCCACCGTGCGGTTGATGTCCTTGAGCGTCCCTGCTTCAATGATCTGTTGTTGCAGGGAGCGCATGAGCAGCGACAGCCCCGCGCCGATCGAATCGACGCGGTTCATGATCTGGCCGATGTCGGCGCTCGCCAGGCCGGGAGGGACCGTGTCACCGGGCGAGTACGACGCCGCGGGCGGTGGGATGGGCGGCGTCAGCGCGACGGCGACGTCTCCGAAGATTCCCACGGGCTTCACCGTTGCCGTCGAGCCCTTGGGGACCGTGTACTGGTCGTCGATCCGCAGCATGACGTCGAGAAAGCCGTTGCGGCGCAGATTTACATCGCCGACGTAGCCGACGCTCACGCCGGCGAGCAGCACGGGCTGCCCCTGCTTCAGGTTCTGGCCCCAGGCGAAACGCGTGTAGAGCGGATAGCCGGGTTTGAGCTTGCCGCGCGCGAGCCACAACGTTCCCAGGACGAGAACGACGACGGCGACCGTGATGAGGATTCCGACGCTGACTTCGTTCCGACGTTTCATGTCTGGAGGAGGGGGCCCAGGACGCCTGCCGTCAGAGCATCCAGCACGAGAATCGTCATCGATGTGATGACGACCGCTCTCGCGGTCGATCGGCCGACGCCTTCCGCGCCAGCCTCGGTAATGTAACCCTCATAGGAGCAGACCAACGAGATGGCCATGCCGAACATCATCGCCTTGAGGAGGCTGTAAACGATCTGGAAGGCCCCAAAGCCGAGCCGCAGGCCGGTGATGAAGTCTTGAGGCGTGACGTCGGTGATTCGCACGGAAACGGTGTAGGCGCTCACCAAGCCTGTCGCGTCGGCGAGGATGACGAGCGTCGGCAGCATGAACGTCGCGGCGAGGACCCGAGGGACGATGAGAAAGGCGACCGGATCGTAGGCAAGCGTCTCGAGCGCGTCGATCTGTTCGGTGACGCGCATCGTCCCGATCTCGGCGGTCATGCGTCCGCCCACCCGACCGGTGAGCACGAGGCCCGTGAGCAGAGGTCCCAGCTCCAGCACGACCATCAACCGGCTGGCGAGCCCGATGATCGACAGCTCGACGCCGGGGAAGAGCTGGTACCGCGTCTGCAGCGCGATGACGCCGCCGATAAATGCCGCGACGACGAGCGTGATCGGGATGGAATCCACCCCGATGTTCTTCATCTGGCGGATCGTCTCCGGGATGTATGTCGCCGGATCGCCGAGGGCACGGGCGATGTCGCGGACGAAGTAGCTTCGAACGCCGACGTCGCGGAACAGCCCGACCCACCAGCGCGTGACGCGACGGAAAAAGCGGATCGATGCCCGCTGGACGACCGGAAATTGCTGGGTTTCTCGGCCGAACGGCGGGAGCGGACCGCTCAAGTCCGCACCCGCGCCAGTAGCACGAGCCCGATCAGCCCGAATACCGCGCCGGGAATCCACGCCGCGAGGTCGGGCGGGATGAGCGCCTTGCCACCGATCGCCCTCGTGAGCTGGATCATGAGGAGAAAGATCATCGTCGTGGCAAGGCTCACCGCGATGCCGTAGGCCGAGCCGCCGCGCTGGGTGCTTGTCGCCAGCGGCGCGCCGAACAGCGCGATGATGATGCAGGTGACCGGGATGGCGATCTTGAGCGCGCGCTCGACCCGCAGGACGTTGGCGTCGCCGCCCGACCGCTCCAGCGCCGAGATGAACTTCGTCAGCTCCTCGTAGCGCATATCGTGCGGGTCGCGCGCCTTGGCCATCATGTCGAGCGGCTGTTCGGTGAAATTCTTGTCGCGCGCGACGGCAAACGACACGGTGAACGTGTGTCCGGTGTCGGTGACGACGTTCATCGCCCCGCGGCGAAGCGTCCAGTGATTACGGCGCGCGTCATAGGTCGCGGTGTCCGCGGCGAGCACATAGGTCGGATACGACGCGCCCTGACCCTTTCGCTCGATCTGCAAGCTTCGGATGCGTGCCGAATCCGTCCGCAGCTCCGACGCCTTGTAGACGCGTCCTTGTTCGCCGGCGAAAGCGAAGTTGAAGCGCACCGAGCCGATCTGCGCCTTGTCTTCCTGCAACAAGTGGCTGCGCCGCGCGTTGCTGATCGGCACGAACTCGCCGAGTGCGAGATCGAGCCCACACGCCAGCACAGCGCCGACGAGGATCGGCATGATCAGCCGATAGAAGCTGATCCCCGACGCCTTGGCCGCCGTGACCTCGGCGTGCCGCGTGAACCCGCCGATGGAGAACACGGTCGCGAACAGCACGGCGGCCGGCAGAACCATGAACATCGAGTCGGGAATCCAGAACAAATAACTGAGCGCGATGGCCCGCGTGGACAGATGCCTCTCGAGATAGCCCTGGACGTGATCGGTGAGATCGATGACGATGAGCAGAATGGGAAAGCCGAGCGCGGTGACCGTGAAAATCTTCGCGAACTCGGTAAGCACGTACCGGTCGAGCGGACGAAGGATGTGTTTCACGTCGTCGCCTCTCCGCGAGTCCGCGTGAACCATCCGCTGATCTTGTCCATCGTCTCGCCGAAGTTGCCGCCGCGTGTCGTTACGCCTTCGCGGCCCATGCGCGAAACGAGCAAGAGTCCGACGAACAAGAAGATCACGTTGTCGGCCCACATCGCCCAGAAGGGCGAGATGATGTTGTGGTTGGCCAACGACTCGCCGCCGATCAGACCGATGTAGTAGATCGCGAACACCAAGAAGCTCACGCCGATAACAAGGCCGACGCCGCCGCGCGGAAACCGCAGCGCGATCGGCGCGCCGACGAGGACGAAGACGATGCAGGCGGCGGCCAGCGAGAACTTCTTTTGGATCTCTACGCCATAACGGTTGCGCCAGTGTCGGGCATCCTCGAGGCGGATCCTCGCGTCGCCGAGCTCTATCGAGGCCGCGGTGGTCGCCGTGTCCATTGGCGTCGTTCCGGAAGCAGCCGCGGCGCGCGCAGGGGGGGGGGGCGTCGTGGTCGACGGGGTCGGCGTGGTATTCGGCGCCGGCGTGGCCGGCACCGGCACGGGGATCACTGCACTACCAATGACCGAGTCGCCCTTCAGCCTTGCCATCGCGCTCGTATCACGCTTGGCGACGGTGTCCTTTTTGGCGGCGGTGTCCTTCTTTGCCGCGGTGTCCTTTTTCGCGCTCGTGTCGCGCTTGACGGTGTCCTGACTCGTTGCTTGCTGAGACAGACGCCAGCCCCTCGGCACTTCGGCCGCGCGCGCCTCTTTCACCTGGAGGTACTTCCCGAGCTTCTTGTTGATCAGGTTGCAATACATCGCGCCGATGCCGCCGGCGGGCCGGTAGTTCGGATCGGGGGGACGTGGAGGATCTTTGCCCTTGTCGCGGAGAAGACGCCATTCGGCCGTGAGACTGTCCGTGAACGCACGCTGATACGCGCGATTCCGAGTCTCGTACTCCTTCTGCATCTCGCAGACGGACATCTCGCGCTCGCCCTTGGAGGCAGTGTCCGCATTGATCGACTGGAAGGAGTTGGACACGTCGCGGACGCGAAGCTGATCCTCTTTGTAGTACACGCGGTCGAGCTGCTGGACCTCGTTGTTGGGCGACGAGAGCATCATGCCGTCAAACAGGTGCATGATGAGGTCGCGCTTGTTCGACGCGAAGGCGAGGGTCCCGTGATTCGCGTAGATCGTGCGTCGCCGCGTCGGATCATTCAGGTCGTAGATCGTGATGTCGCGCATCTTCCCGGACTGATCGCGATCGATGTATCCCGCGCGCAGATACAGCTGCCCTTCCTTCACCGTGTTGATGACTTGTTCCTTGAGCGCGAACGTCGGCTTGGTGCGGAGGATGGCGAGCTGCAGCGTCGCCAGCTCGTGGTTGGCGCGCGACAGCACCTGGTCGTTGAACCAGAGCATGAACAGCGCGACGAACACCGAGAGGATCAGCGCTGGGCGCATCAGTCGTCGCGTTGAGATACCGCCGGCCTTGAACGCCGTGATCTCGTTCTCCGACGCCAGCCGGCTGAACGCGTAGAGCACCGCGACGAGGACGGCCATGGGCAGCGTCATCGCGACGGTGAAGGGGATCGACAGGAGGAAGAACTCCGTGATCACCTGCCACGACAACCCGCGGCCGACGAGATCGCCGAAGCGCCGCGCGATGTATTGGAGCAGCATCAGCGACGTGAGCGCCGACAAGGCGAACACGAAGGGCCCGATGTGCTCTTTGAGGACGTAGCGACTGATTATCTTCACAATGGGTTCCGAGCGGGCCGGGTGGTGCGGAACTTCAAGAATTCCACAGGGTTGTACGCCCGTGCCCGGCCTGTATATTCCACCCGCCGCCAGCCCGAGTTCAAGGTCGTAACTGCGGTCGCTCCGGCGCGACTTCCCCTAGCTCCCCGAGGGTGTGGCGACGGGCCCGGCCCAATGGCACGAGTCGTCGACGGGTTCCTACCCCACCTGTAGTCTTTGGTGCGCCCCCCCTCCTCATCCCTGCTTTCCGGCGTTAGCACGAGAGTCCTCGTCGGTGCCTGTGCGGCATTGATGACGGCGGGCGCCCTGGGCGGACCGGGGCGGGCAGACGCGCAGGCGGCGCCGCCGCGCGACACGGCGCGCACGTCGCAGGATTCGACCCGCCGGGTGTCCATGCCCCGGCCTCCCGCCGACAGCAATTCGACGCGCCGTCCCGGAACATTCGTCGTACCCGGACTCGACATTCCCGTCGACTTCAACCTGCGCGTTGAAGGGAAGACCGAGCGGGACCGGAACCTCCGCTGCAATTCCCTCGAGGCCGTGCAGATCAGCGCGCTGTCAGGCTGCAACGCGGGCTTCCTTCCGTGGAATCTCGATTTCAAGGGCACGTTGAAAACGGCTGGAGTGGTCGGCGACCGCGTACACGTGAACGTCGACTACGACATGCAACGCGAGTTCGACGCCTCGAACACCGTTTCCCTGTACTACGAGGGCGATTCGAGCGCTCGCTTCCGCCGGGTGGACGTCGGCAACATCGCGTTCGTCGCGCCGGCCTCGCGATTCATGACGTCTTCGCTGCCGAGCGGCAACTACGGCATCCAGCTGACCAACCAGTTCGGGGCGCTCAAGCTTCGGTCGATCTTTGCGCAGCAGACGGGGAACGTCATTCAGAATCGCGAATACCGCCTCGGTGGACGCGTCGCGCAAACCAATGAGCAGGAGATCGCCGACTATCAGATCGAGCGCCTGCGCTTCTTCTTCACGGTCGATCCCGCCCTGTTCGGGGCCTATCCGAACATCGACATCCTCAACCGGCTGCAGATGCAGCGGCTCAGCCGGTCGCTGCCCGACACGCTACGCCCGAGCCGCGTTCTGGTCTATCGGCTGCAGTTCGGGACGCAGCCGCAGAACCCCAACGGTCCGCGCTTTCGTGTCCGCGGCGGCCCCACGGCCGGCACGCAGACGTATGACCTGCTGCGCGAAGGGGTCGACTACTACGTGGACCAGTCGCTGCTCTGGTTCGCGTTAGTCCGGCCGCTCAACGAGACGAACGAGCGTCTCGTCATCGCCTACAACGTGAGGATCAACGGGCGCGACACCGTGTGGACCACGACCGGCGGCACGCCCGACATCCAATTCAATCCGTTGCACGATCAGGTGGCGAACCTGGTGATGGACCCGAGCGTCGGCCCGTCGTCGCCGCAATTCCGCAACGAAATCCGTTCGGTGTATCGCGTTGCCGGCTCCAACCTGGTTCGACGCTCGGTTCAGCTCCGGATCGTCACCGGCAGCGGCGTGCTGGAGCACCCGATCGCGGGCAGCGACGCGACCTACCTCCAGATGCTCGGACTCGCCCAGCCGACGAATCCCGCCGAGTTCGATTTCGAGAACCGCCTCTGGCCCCGCGTGAGCGACCCGGTGTTCGACCTCGGCGCCGGCGCCGCCGATTTACGTGGCGGCGGAAGCCAATCGCTCGAGCTGGCGCACGTCATCAAAGACTACTTCCTCGTCTTTCCGTCGCTCCGTCCGTTCAGCGCGCGCAACGCCGGTCTCGTCGTGCCGGGGAATCCGACGAACGACCAGATCTACACGACGCCCGGCGAGTACCTCTATTCGGCGCAGCATCCGACGTCGTTGTACCGCCTGCGCTTTCGCTATGAGACCGGTGTCGGTGAGGAAGCCGGTGCGTTGAGTCTGGGGTCGTCGCAGATGCGGCCGGGATCGGAGCGCATCGTCGTCGACGGCCGTCCGCTCGTCCGCGAGCTCGATTACAAGATCGACTACGACGTCGGTCGGCTCGAATTCATGCGGCCGGACACGCTCTTTCGATCGGAGCGGCGTGTTCTCGTCAGCTACGAGGAGAACGCGAGCTACGGCGCGTCTCAGACGACGCTCGCCGGCGTGGTCTCCGAGCTGCCCGTACCACACGGCACCTTCACCTTCGCCGCCGTCAACCAATCACAATCGACGCCGTTCAATCGTCCGCAACTCGGTTTGCAGAGCAACTCGACGCTGACGACCGGCGCGACCGCCCAGTTCAGCTGGGAGCTTCCGTCACTCACGCGCTTCGCCAGCCGCCTGCCATTCGGCGACACGAAGACGCCGTCGCGCCTGTCGGTGTTCGGCGAGATCGCGAGCAGTCATCCGCAATTCGCCGCGCGCAATCAGGGGCAGGCGTACGTCGAAACCTTCGACGCCGGGAGCGGGACGACGATTGCCCTCGGCGACCAAGCCTGGTACTGGAGCAGCCTGCCCGCCTACGGCTCGGCGCTGCGCAACAAGTTCGGCGGTGCATCCTTCGAGCAGCGGAATGCGTCCACGCTCGTTTGGCAGACGAACGTGCAGACACCGGGCGGCGCCCGTCTCACGGTGACGAGGCGCAGCATCGATCCGTTGCTTCGGTTCACCGGATCGGGCTTCGAGGTGAACGAACCGGTACTCTGGCTCACGCTTCTGCCGCTCGACCAGGTGGGCCGGTACGACCGAGCGTCGCGCCAGTATCAGTGGACAGCCGGGCTGCCGAGGCGGGAGCAAAGATTCCGCAGCATTCGCACAGTGCTGCGCAGCAGCGGCCTCGATCTCACGCGCGGCGAGCATCTCGAGTTCTGGACCCTGCTCGACACGAGCGCCGCGGCGCGTCCGAAGAACCCGACGCTTGTCTTCGACTTCGGCGACGTGTCGGAGAACTCGCTGACCTTCGCGCCGGAAACGCTCACGATCAAGCGAACCGGAACGCGAGTGGACAGCCTGTTCGGCGGCCGAAAGCCACAGGGATTCGATCGCCTCGACAGCGAGCGCGATGCGTTCTCTCGCGCGTTCAACGCGGATGTCAACGATACGGGCTTGCCCGGCGACGTCGCCGACACGCTCGTCGTCGTCGACGGGTCCACGATTCGTAAAGAGACCAACGTCCGAACGTGCCGCGGTGCACCCGGCGCGCTCGACATCATTGGTGATCCGCGCACCAATTGCACGATCGCCAACGCGAAGCTCGACGAAGAGGACATCGACCTCGATAACGCGCTCAATCTCGGCAGCGCCGATCGCGAGCGTGAGCGGGTGCTCCGGTACATCGTCGACCTGAGTTTGCCGACCTACTACAAGCGCATCGGCAACAGCTTCACGGACACACTTTACGTCCAGGGTGTGCCGCGTCCGCGCACCCGGCAGTGGGTGCTGGTGAGCGTTCCGTTCGGCACGCCGAGCGACTCGCTGAACGACGTGGATCGCCGCAAGCTGCGGGCTTTGCGACTGACGGTGGTGTCGGGCGCGACACAGGATCCCGAAGAGCCGACGCAACTGCCGATCGCCGAGCTCAATGTTACGGGATCCCCGTGGCTCGATCGCAGCCCGCAAACGTTGGCTGGAATCGGCGGCGCGCACCCCGACGGAGGATTCGTGATCACGTCCACCGTCGGGACGAACGATTCGAGCGCGGTGCTGTCATATCAGCCGCCGCCGGGCGTAGTGGACGAAGCGAATTTCAAGGGAGCGCAGTTCCAGGCCGGTCTCACCGCAATCAACGAAGCGTCGCTGCGCATTCAGGCCGGCAACATGCCGCTGTATCATCGCGCCGAAGCCTATTGGCGATTCCCCACCGGTGCGGAAGACTATCTTTTGTTCGAGCAGCTTCATGTGTGGGGCAGAGGCCATGGCAACGGATGGGGCCAAGCCGGCGAGCTGCAGATGTACGTCAAGATCGGCCGCGACGAGAACAACTTCTATCTATATCGATCGCCGGTGAGCTCGGGCCAGACGCAAGCCGCGTGGAGCGACCTCGCGATCGACCTGTCCCGGTTCGTTCGTCTTCGCGACCAGATCCAGCACGCGTATCTCGCGGGCAAGAAAGAGTTGCTGGCGTGCAGCGGTGTGGATTCGGCGATTGTCGTTTCGTCACCGGTGCCGGTGGGGCCGGTCGTCCATCGCTTTGCGGCGTGCGACGGCGGCTACATGGTGTACACGGTGGACCCCGCGGTCACGGCCCCGAACTTGGCATCCGTGCAAGAGGTGGCGGTCGGAATGGTTCGCGTTGGAACCACCAGCGGCGCGTTCACGGCCGCGGGCGACACGCTCGAGCTCTGGGTCGACGACATTCGCCTCGACCGACAGAAGAACAGCACCGGGTGGGCGGGCCAGATCACCGGTCAGCTCAACCTCGCGGACTTCGCCGAAGTGCGCCTGAACGTGAGCAATCGCGATCCGAACTTCCGGCAGCTCGGCGAGCAGGCGTCGTTCCTCGGCCAGCGCACGACGGAGCTGGGCGCCACCTTCCGTCTGGACCGGATGCTCCCGCGCGCATTTGGTCTCGCCCTGCCGCTCACCATCTCGAGGATCTCGCTTGCCACCGATCCGCTGTTCCTGTCGCAGACGGACATCAGCGGAAACTCGATCGCCGGTCTACGGAAGCCGAAGAACGACATCACGACGTACAGCCTCACGGTTCGCCGGACCACGCCGTTCTCGAATTCGCTCGTCGGGCCGCTGCTCAACAACCTCTCGGCGACGAGCACGTACGTGAGCGGTGTCGATCGCACGGAGTTCCAGGACGGCAAGGCGCACAACTTCTCCTTCTCGCTGGACTACCTCGTCACCGACGACACGGCGCACACCTTCGGCCTGGAGTCGTGGAACCTGCGGTGGAATCCCACACAGCTCAGGTTGACGAGTGGGATCGTCCAGGGCAGCGATCGACGGACGTCGTTCCTTCAGCCGTCCGGCGCCGTGGACGACGCGCCGTCGCTCACCACCGCGTCGACGCGTCTGTGGCGAAACAGCAGTGTGATCGAGCTGCGCCCGACGACCGGCAGCTCAGTGCGATGGGAGATGCAATCGCTGCGCGACTTCCGGAACTACGGCGACACCTCGTCGGGCCAATTCGCGGCGCCAGGTGAGCAGCTGCCCGGCCGCGGATTCGAGCGAGAGCGGACGATGCTCGGGAGCGTTGGAATCGCGCCGATCTTCTCGAGTTGGTTCCGGCCGCGCGCGGATGTCGGCACTCAATACAACATGCTGCGCGACCCCAACGCCCGTTCGTTGCTTTCGCTTCCCGGCGTGATCGGTGTGGACAGCGTGCTCGCCGCGCAAGACTCCGCGAGCCTGTTGCAACGCGTCCTTCCGCGCCGCATGACGGCGGCGCAGACGGCAAGCGCCGGTTCGACGATCGACGTCGCGGCCCTGTCGCACTATGCCGCCGATTCGAGTCTGTTGCGTCGGCTTGCGGCGCACGTCGCGCCGATCGACGTCTCGTTCACGCGAAGCCTTCTCTCGGCGCTCGACGCCGCGCCCGTGGATGCGCCGCTCGGCTTCCAGCTGGGCCTGGGCGGTCCGTCGTCCTTCCGCTCAGTCAGTGGAATGACGGCGACGACGGCGGGCCAAACCAACATGGTGAGTGCCGCGAGCACGATCATGCTTCCGTTCGGCGGCGCGCTCGACAACCGGTATCGCCGCACGACGACGAACAACTGGATCGCGCGGCTCGACTCGACGCAGGCGCGCGCCGATGGCGAGCAAACGTACTTCCCCGACGCGCGGCTCCGCTGGTCGTATCATCCGTCCGGCGGAATGTTGTCGAGCGTGGAGGCGAACACCGGATACACGCACAGCGACGCCACGGTGAGCTTGCCGAGTCTGTCCGACGTGCTCGGGCCGACGCAGCTCCGACGCAGCCACTCGGAAACGTTCCCCATCGGCGGATCGATCGCGTGGGCTGGACGCGCCGGGCTGAGCCTCGGTTCGCACTTCGCGCACACGAACCGAGTCGACAGCTTGCCGGGAAGCGTCGCCCGCTCAGGCATCGACGAGCTGGGGTTCGATTTCGGACGGTCCTTCCACGTCCCCGAGAGCCTGGGACTCGGCCTTCGCAGCGATGTGCGCACTCGGGCTGGCCTCGCGCGCAACCGCTTGACGACCTACGTCACGGATCCGCTCACTGGTCTGCGAAGCCGCCTCGCCGACAACGGGAAGACGCAGTTCAACCTCACGGCCGACAGCAACGTGAGCGACAACCTCGTCCTGACCCTCCAGGGCTCGCACATCGTGACCTTCGACAACAACCTGAATCGTCGGTTCCAGCAGACGCTCTTCTCGACGATTCTGCAGTTTCAGTTTTATGGGGTAGGAAAGTGAAGCCGGCGATGGGCGATGGGCGACGGGCGACGGGCGACAGAGTTTGACCAACGGAAGTAACCTTTAGTCTATTCATTGAAGAGACCCCTCCGTGCGAATGCTTTTCTTCTGTGCTGTCGTAGCCCTCACCGCTTGCGGCGACCTCAAGGCCCGCTTCTCGAAGCCGAAGACCGGCTTCGACGGCCAGGCCGCGCTCGGCTATGTGCAGGCGCACCTGGCATTCGGCCCACGCACGCCCGGCACGCCGGCGCACGACAGCGCGGCGAGCTGGATCATCGCCGAGATGAAGAAGCGCACTGACTCCGTTTGGGTGCAGCGCTGGACACAGACGACGCCCGAGGGGAACAAGCTTCCGCTGACGAATATCCTCGCGCGGTTCAATCCGACGGCGACGCAGCGCGTACTCTACATCACCCATTGGGATACGCGTCCCAAAGCCGACGACGACAACAATTTCGGCAATCGCGCGCGACCCATCCTTGGCGCGAACGACGGCGCGTCGGGCGTCGGCCTGTTCATGGCGCTCGGCGACGTGTTCAAAAAGACGCCACCCTCGGTGGGCGTCGATCTGCTGTTCGTCGACGGTGAGGACTGGGGAAACTTCGAGGCCGACCAGAGTGGCGGCTATCCCGACGCCCTTTTCGGCTCGCAGTACTTCGCGGCGAATCCACCGTCGCCGGACTACAAGCCGCTCTACGGCGTCTTGTTCGACATGATCGGCGACGCAGACTTACAGATCTATCAGGAAGCGAACTCGGTGCAGCGGGCGCCGGAGGTGGTGCGACGCGTGTGGGAGACGGCCGTGGAGCTTGGATATGGGAGCGTCTTTCGCAGTCAGGTCGGTCTCGCGATCACCGACGATCACGTGCCCTTTCTGAACAAGGGCTATCACGTGATCGACGTCATCGACCTGCAATACGGTCCCGTGGCGCAGAGCGATCCGTTCGCGAACGCGAATCCGAACTACCATCACACGATGCAGGACACCTTCGACAAGTTGTCGGCGAAGAGTCTGCAGACGATCGGCGACGTCGCGGTGACGCTGGTGAAGTGAGCGCGGCTCAGCGGCTCGAGCGCAGCCAAATCACGAAATACGTCGGGTGCTCGAACAAGCTCAGTGCTCGACACTCAGGACTGCGCATCTTGTCCGCGACCGTTCCCGTTATCTCGGTTTGGGGCGGGTAGACCTCGAGCATCTCGACTTGCGCGGCGCTGAACGTGGCGAGCGGTTGATGCAGCTGCGTCTTGCCGTTGAGCAAAATGCAAGCATCAGGAAAGGCTGTCTTTGCCATCGGTTCGCGCGGACCGAAGCGAGGCTGGATCTTTGCTTGCGCCATGCGCTCGCCGACCTGAATCGCCCCGGCGCCGCCAAGCGCGGCCATCGCCTGGTCCATGCCCATCGTCCCGAATTTCTCGAGTTGATCGCGACCAGCGACGACGGTCCTGAAGGAACTCTGCCAGCGGAGACGCTTGTCGAGGTCCTCGAGGGCGTGGTCGTCCGGCGCGTAGCCGCTCCGTTCGGCGATCACCATCGCGTCGAGCTTCACCGGGAGGCCCCGCATCTTGATGATCACTTCGCGATCGTCGTGATCGACGAGATTGAGCGTCATGTTCGTCGGGACGTATCCGAGCTTGCGCACGCGAATCAGATATTGCCCCACCGGCAACGGACGGAAGAGAAAGCCGCCGTTCGGTCGAGTGACACCGAGGCGGTTCGCGCCGACGAGCTGCACCTCAGCTTCCTCAATCGGCGTTCCTGCCGAATCGACCACGATGCCGAGAATGGATGACGACCCCTTGAGCCGGCGGTCTTCCTCGGCGCGCACGACGACAGGATCGAGCGTTCGCGGGATCGCGTGGAGGACCACTGTGACTTCCGTGCGCTCGCCCGGCCGCGCATCCCAGTTGTAATCGATGCTTCGGTAGCCGAGCCGACGGAACCACACCTGATAGGCGCCGGGTGATACATCGCGCAGCGTGAACTCGCCGCGCGCGTTCGTGCGTGTTCCTTGTGTCATCTCGCGCACGACGACTTCGGCGTCAGCGATCGGTGCACCGGTTGAATCCCGGACAACACCCGCCATCGTCGCGGGCGGCAGCGCCGGCTGTGCCGGATTCTGCGCGGCCGCGACGCTCACCGCATTGAGCCCCCCTGCGATGCAGAGTGCGACGAGCGCTCGTCGCATCGCTACGGCTTCGGTTTCCCGTTGCTGACTTCTTCAGCCATTTTGAGCGCGTTGTAGGCGTTCACGATACCGCCGGTGATCGAAAGAGTTCCGAACGGTACCTTTTCCGCCTGACCCGCCGGGCCGGGCCGAACGACCATCTGACTGGAGTAGTTGTTTACCGACGCCAGAATGATCCGGCGCACGTCGGAGGGCGTCAAGTTCGGATAGTAATCCATAATGAGCGCGGCGAGTCCGCTCACGACCGGCGCCGCCATGCTCGTGCCGCTGTCCTTCTCGTACTGATTGCCCGGCACCGTCGAGAGGATGTCGACGCCCGGGGCAAAGACGTCCACCTGCTGCTGCCCGTAGTTGGAGAAATTCGCCGCGAGGCTGTCGCCACCTTTCCACGACGATGCCCCAACCTCGATCCAGAGATTCGGCTTGCCACCGGACTGATATGCCGGCGAGGGGAAGCTTGGCTTTTTGCTCAGGTCCTGGCCGTCGTTGCCGGCGGCATGGATCATCAGCACGCCCTTTGAATCGGCGTATTTCACGGCCTCGTCCACCGCGCCTTTGAACGGCGAATACGCCTTTCCAAAGCTCATGCTGATGATGCGCGCGCCGTTGTCCGCGGCGTAGCGGATCGCGTTGGCGACGTCCTTGTCGCGCTCATCGCCATCCGGAACGGTGCGAATCATCATGAACTTCACGGCCGGCGCGATGCCGTCGACGCCGAGCCCATTGCCGCGGACGGCGCCGATGATCCCGGCAACGTGCGTTCCGTGCTTCGCGTCCTGCCCCATCACGTCGGCGTTTCCGTAGCGGTGCTCGGACGGATCAGCATAGTTGTCGCCGACGATCGTGCGCGGGTTGTAGTCGGGGTTCAGAGAATACTTGAGCTGCCCGTCGAGCGACTTGAAGCCGTCTTCGATCACCGACGGCGTCGCGCCCTGCGACGTGAGGTCGAGATAGATCTGTCGTGCCTGGCCGACCACCGGATTCGCCGGCGACGTCATGCGCACGCGTTCCGGCGTGAGCGAGTCCGCGCTGACGTGGGCGGCGTTGGCCAGCACCGGGAGAATCTGCTGATAGATGTCGCGGGCCTGGCGGTAATTGCGGACGTTTTCCTCGAGCTCCTTACGCTGCTTGTCGTAGTCCGAGTCTACCTGACGACATCGCGCCGCGTCGGTGATCGGCGGAATGCCGCTCGCCGCCGCCTTGTTGTGGCAGCGGGCGTATTCTCGCGTCACCTCGAACGTGTCCCAATGCACGTCCTGGCCATCTTTACCGCCGATGAAATTCCAGCCGTGCACGTCGCCGGCGAAGCCGTTGTTGTCGTTGTCCTTTCCGTTGCCGCCGACTTCCTTCGGATTCACCCAGAGGTTGGCGCGCAAATCGGCGTGCGACGTATCGATACCGTTGTCGATGATCGCGACGAGCACCGTCTGCTTTGGCGCCTTTCCCGCGAGCAGCTGGGTCATCGCCCGCTCGACACTGATCCCGGGCACGTGGTCCACGGTCTCGTCCAACAGCTGCCAGTTCCTCGGCGCCTCGGGCAACGCGACGCGTGGCACGGTCGACGACGGCGCATTCGGACGGGGCGTCGCGGCAGCCGGAGCGCTGGGCGCCGGTGACGGCGTGGGCGCCGGCGAAGTGGCGACGGAAGAAGGTGCACCGCACGCGACTGCGGCTAACGCGGCGATGAGAAGACGCGACGACTGCATGGACGATCCTTGTGCTGGAGGGCTCACTAACGATAACCGTCCAATATGAGGGCGGTCACCGTGCCTTACCGCTTACTTACGACGCTTTACCCCTGCAATAGACCGGCCGAGCCCGTGTGGCTCCGAAAACCGAATTGGAGTCTGACCCATTGTCGAATTGGAGTCTGACCCCAATTGCGGTTTTGGTACGAGGTGCGGCCGAACGATGATAGTGATGTGTGGAGGATCGATAGTTTCGGGCCATGTCACTCCGTGCTGATCAAAAGGCGCTCGTGTTCTTTGGTGCAGTGGCCGTGTTGGGTGCGGGGGTGCGTGTGGTGCGCGCCGCCGGTGGTCCCGCCCAAGCGTCGTCACAGCCTGCACTCGATCGACAGATTCGATCGTCCGACTCCGCGCTCCAATCGTCCCGATCCGCAAAAAAGAGAACGGCTCGGTCGACGAGCGCGCGTAAATCCGCACGAGCGGTGGCGGCCGCGGAGGCGGACACCGGTCGCCGCCGAAGACCCGCGGGCCCAGCGGATCGCAGAGGCTATGTGGGCAACCGACTCGACATGGACATCGCGTCGGCAGCCCAGATCGATTCCCTGCCTGGCGTGACGCCGCTGATGGCGAAGCGGATTGTCACCGACCGCATGGCGCGCGGGCCGTTCACGACTGCGGACGGCCTTCGACGGGTGATCGGCGTCGGCAACGGCTTTCTCAAGCGCATCGACACCTTGATCACCTTCTCAGGCACCTTCGTTCAGCCGAGCGTGTCGGATTCGATCATCAAGAAGCGACGACCCAGACGCCGCGGAACTTAGACGACGACCCTTTAACCACGAGCGACGTGAAAGTTGAACGTGGCGGTCTTGAACGTTCCCATCAGCCGGAGCCAGATCGGAAGCAGCATCTCCACCCCACGCGCCGACGAAATGTCTCCCAAGTCGATGATGGTCTTCCAGCCGAACGAGCGTAGCAGCTCGCTGACCTGGGATTTGGCGCCGGCGTCGTTTCCGCTAACGAAGATGTCGTGATCGCCGGGCACCACGGACGGGTTCACCATGACGGCGGCGTTCGTCGTGTTGAGGGTCTTCACGACCTTCGCGTCCGGAAACGCCCGCTGAATCTGCTCGGCGATCGAATCCGAATTGCAGACGGAGAGCGTGGGCGGCATGCCGTGCGAGAAGTCGAGCGGATTGGAGACGTCGACGAGCACTTTCCCCGCGAGGTTGGCGGCGCCGGCGCTGTGCAGCGCTTCGAGCGATACCATGCCCGACGTACAGTTGAACACGATCTCACCGAACGAGGCTGCGTCGGCAAAGGTGCCCTGACTTGCGTGCGAGCCATGCTGCGCGACCCACTTTGCGGCTTTCTCGTTCGTCGCGGTTCGCGATCCTAGCTTCACGTCGTGCCCGAGGTCGGCGAGCTTGCCGCCAATGGTCTGTCCGACGACGCCGGTACCAAGTATTCCGATGCGCACGGTTCCATCCATGAATCGTTGCCAAAACTTCGCTCAGGGTGGAAGCCCGCTCCCAGGCTTCCCGAACGGTCGGCGCTCGTGTTTCTTCCAACCCGATTCCGGAGAACCATCGACGAACGGACGACGCAGCTAACTCCCGATGACTCGGTTCCGCGTTCTCGCCACCGACGAGGTCGATCCGCGCGGCGTGGAGCTCTTGCGCGCCGAGCCTTCTCTCGTGGTGGACGAGCGGCCGACTCGACCGTGGCAGGAGCTGCGCGGCGAGATCGGCGAGTACGACGCGTTCGTCGGCCGCAGCGCCACTCGACTTCCCGCCGAGCTGCTGCGCGATGCCAAGCGGCTCCAGGTGATCGGACGCGCGGGTGTCGGAATCCCTGGAGTCATCGGCGAGGTCGGAACCGTATCGGGAAGCGCGGGCATCAACATCGCCGAGTATCATCAGGCGCGCATGACGCAGGATGGGGAAGCGCTGGCCGCGATCTCGGTGGATGGAACGGTGAGCGAGCAGGTGCGACGCCGGTTGCTCGAGGTGGCGTCGGTACGATCGGCGACGGTGATCGAAGGCGACGGGCAGGACGCCGACCTTTTCGAATGACGAAGCCACGCTTCGCCAGCGTCGTGCTGGATGTGGATTCGACCGTTTCGGGGATCGAGGGAATCGATTGGCTCGCGCGCCGTCGCGGTGGCGACATCGCGACGAACGTCGCGCGCGTCACCGCCGATGCGATGCGCGGCGCGATTCCGCTCGAGGAGGTCTACGGCCAGCGGCTGGCCCTCATCCAGCCGACGCGTGCTGAGATCGACGCGCTGTCACAGGCGTACATCGCCGCGATGGCGACGGATTGCCAGGAGACGATAGCGGCCTTCCGTCAGGCTGGAGTGGCAATTGCGCTGGTGAGCGGCGGCATTCGACAGGCGCTGCAACCATTGTCGCGACAACTCGGCGTATACGCGGCGGATCTGCATGCGGTGGACGTCGAGTTCGATGCGGCGGGTAACTACAGGCGCTTTGACTCGTCATCGCCGCTCACGACGTCGGCCGGGAAGGGCGTCGTGGTCGCAACGCTCGCCCTCCCACGTCCGGCCCTCGCTGTCGGTGACGGCCATACTGACCTCGCGATGCGTCCCGTGGTCGATTCGTTCGCCGCATTCACCGGATTCATCGCGCGCAGCGCCGTCGTTCAAAATGCGGACTGCGAGGTGAAATCCTTTCAAGACCTCGCAACCGTGGTTCTTGGAGGCTGAGACGGACGTTCTCGGCCAGGCGACGGATGTTGTCGCCGACGAAATACATGACGCGTAAATCTTTCGACTGAGCACGCGCGCTCGTCCGGTTTTCGCTCCTTCCGCGATTTCCAAATCGTGTGTACGTTCGCCGCGAAGTCACCTCGCTTCTCCTACTCACGCCGCGTTTCCGAAGCACCACGAAACGGGAAACTCCGGCGAACCATCCCGGCGGAGGTCAGACTGCAATGAACGGCGCACGTGCGTTGTACAGCACCTCGTCCGCCACGACGAAGGCGTTGCTTCTCCTCACGACGGCGTTCGCCGTCGCTCGTGCACAGACGGGCCGTATTACCGGCACGGTGGCGGATTCGGCCGGCGGGTTCCCACTCTCTGGAGTGAGCATCACGATCGTCGGCTCGACGGCCGGTGGTGTGAGTGCGAGTGAAGGCCGCTACGTCGTCACATTGCAGCCCGGCACGTACACCGTGGAGGCGCGACGACTCGGCTACATCGCCGGCCGGCGCGCGGGTGTGGTCGTCACGGCCGGACAAGCAACGACCGTCGACTTCAAGCTTCAGGGGACGGCGCTCCACCTCGAGGAAACGGTGATCACCGGTGTCGTCGACCCGACTGCCGGTACGAAAGTGCCATTCACCGTCGGACGCGTGACGCAGGAAGACATTCCGGTGCCGCCCTTGAACGCGATAGCCGCGATCGAGGGAAAGGTCGCCGGTGTCACCGTCCTCTCGCCCGCACAACCGGGCGACGGCGTCGATATCCAGCTGCGTACGCCGAGCAGCATCAGTAAGAGCAACTCGCCGCTGCTCGTCGTGGACGGCGTGATCCTCTCTTCGAGCTCGGCGGATCTCAATTCGCTGGACATTGAGAGCGTCGAGGTCGTAAAGGGCGCCGCCGCGGCGTCGCTCTACGGATCGCGAGCCGCGAGCGGCGTCATTCAGATCAAGACCTCTCGCGGCAACGGGCTTTCGTTGGGTCAAACGCAGTTCACCGTTCGCTCGGAGTTCGGCGGCAGCTCGTTGGACTACGACATGCCTCGAGCGCAATACCACTTCTACGCGACGAACGCCAAGGGCGAGTACGTAGACGCGACCGGAAAGGTCGTGACGCGCGACGCTCGTATTGCGCGGCCCGCGGCCGAGCGCTTTCAGGATGTCCCGTACGCCGTGCCGATCTTCAACCCCGTCAAGTCGCTCTTTCATCCGGGGAACACGAGCACGAACTCGATCTCGATTGCTCAGAACGGTGAGAAGACGAATTTTCTCACCACCTTGTCGCATCAGCGTCAGGATGGGGTGCTGCGGGACCACGGTGGGTACGATCGCACGGACGTGCGCATCAACCTCGACCACCGGCCGCGCGACGACATGCAGTTTTCGATCAGCGGGTATCACGCGCGGTCGAATCGCGAGGAGATCGACGGGAACGCGTTCTTCTGGCTCACGTCCATGGCGCCGGACGTCGACATGCTGCAGAAGGATCCCGACGGCACGAAATACATCTTCCAGCCGGATCCGCTGGGCATACATCCGAGCCCTCTCTACACGGCCGAGGCACAAAAGAGCTCCACGGAACGCATTCGGACGTTAGGCGCGATGGATTTCCGCTACACGCCGCTGAGCTGGTTGTCGGCGGACGCGAACGCCAGCTACGATCGCGCCGACGCAAACGGATCGACATGGCTCGATCGCGGACTCAAGTCGGAGGCCCAGGCGACCGGTGGACCGGGGTCGCTCACGCTCACCGACGCGTACACGAGCGCCCTCAACGCCTCGGGCAGCGTAAGCCTGCTCAAGGATTTCAAGAACTTGACGGGTCGCACGACGGCCCGCGTCGTCATCGAACGCCAGAGCAACGTGAGTCAGGAGGCCGACGGAACCAACTTCGCCGTGAGCGGTGTTCCGCGAATCGATGCCGCGCTCTCTCGGAACAGCTCCTCGTCGCAAACGGACATTCGAGCCGAAGGTTACTTCCTCACCGCTGGATTGGACTACAACGGAAAGCTGATTGGCGACGCGCTCGTGCGGCGCGATGCGAGCTCGCTCTTCGGACCGGGCGAGCAGTGGCACACGTATTATCGGGCGAGCGGCGCCTATCGCATGGCGCAGGAAGAATGGTGGCCGTTCAAGCGCGTGAACGAGTTCAAGCTGCGCCTGTCTCAGGGCACGGCCGGCACTCGGCCATCGTTCGCCGATCAGTTCGAGACGTACACCGTCAGCTCCAACGGCACGCTCGCCAAGTCGACACTCGGCAACCGCTTCCTCAAGCCGGAGACGGCGCACGAGCGCGAGTACGGGCTGGACATGGTGTTCGATAATCGGTTCTCGCTGCAGCTGACGCGCGCCGACAATCGCACGACCGACGAGCTGGTCGCGGTTCCGCTCCCCGGCGCGATCGGCTTCACGACACAATGGCAGAACGCCGGCACCATGGTCGGTTCGACCCTCGAGGCGACGTTCGAAGCGCAGATGTACCGTCGCGGCTCGACGACCTGGCGGCTCGGGATCACGGCCGATCGCTCGCGCCATCACATCTCGGAGTACGGCCGAGCATGCGTGCGTACGGCGACGATTTCGTACCGGTGCGAGGGCGAGGACCTCAGCACGATGTACGGCAACGCGTTCGTGCACTCCATTGGGCAGCTCCCCACGGCGCAGAAGGGCCACGAGTCATGGTTCGAGGTGAACGATGACGGCTTGGTCGTCGCCGTCGGCGACGGCAGCCATTGGTACAACCGCAACAGCTGCGGCGCGACGCATACGTCGTCCTGCTGGGGCACGACTGTCGCGAGCAATGGCGTGAACTACCCGTGGGGCATGCCGATCATTCTCCTCGACTCGACGGGCCAACAATCCGTCGTCAAGATCGGCAGCGGCAACCCGCGTCTCCACTATGGAATCTCGAACAGCGTGCAGTGGCGCGGCTTCCAGTTCTATGGCCTTCTCGATTCGCAGCTCGGCGGCGACGTCTACGATCAGAACCACCAGCGCAGCATGCAGTACAACCGCACGGCCGAGGTGGACCAAGCGGGCAAGCCCGACTCGTTGAAGAAGACGGTCGACTACTACGCGCTCATCTACAACGGCAACGCCATCGAGGACTGGTTCGTGGAGCCAGGCGGATTCGTGAAGATCCGCGAGATGTCGGTGCGGTATCAGTTACCGCAACGGCTTCTCTCACGCCTTCCGGGCCGTCGCGGCATGAGCGCCTCTGTCTCGGTTGTCGGCCGGAAT
The DNA here is from genome assembly GCA_035554995.1 of Gemmatimonadaceae bacterium. Lineage (GTDB taxonomy): Bacteria > Gemmatimonadota > Gemmatimonadetes > Gemmatimonadales > Gemmatimonadaceae > JAQBQB01. The sequence goes on along the minus strand of DATMHK010000172.1, from coordinate 1,723 downwards.
CTCAAGACGTGGACGAACTACAAGGGATACGATCCCGAGGTCGGCAGTATCACGAACCGGCTGGACAGCTACGACTATCCGCGATACCGCAACTTCAGCGGTGTCCTTCAAATTCAATTCTGACGGCGGAGCTTCCGATGACACTCAAGAGCACAGTGCTTATGACACTGCGGTCGACGGTGCGTCGCTTGGCGTGGGTGGGAGGCGCCATGACGCTCGCCGCTTCGCTGTCTTGCATGGACCTCACGGTCACCAACAACAACAACCCGGATCGGGTGCGCGCAACGAACACACCGGGCGACGTGGAGGGTCTCATCGCCGGCACGTTCCAGCGATTCTGGCCGAACGTCTACGGCACCACGCCGACGATCATGCTGAGCGAGATGGCGTACGAATTCAGCACGCCCTTTCTCTGCTTCGGGGGACAGCCGAACGGTCTGGAGCCGCGCCCGGCGTGGAACAACAATTCCTCGTACACCTACGCCGGCGTCTCCTCGACGACGTGGCTCAACCTCTACGGCGTCATTTCACTGGCCAACGACGGGCTCCAGGCACTCGATCGCGGCATCAAGATCGGACCCGACGGCGCGAACAACAGCCGCGCGCGTGCGTTCGCCAAGTTCATGCAGGGTGTGGCGCATGGCTACTTGGGTCTCCTGTGGGATCGCGCCGTGATCATCGACGAAAAAACCGACGTCGACACGCTCGTCGTCCCGCACTACGCGCGGTACGACACGGTGATCACGGCGGCGATCGGTATGCTCAAGCAATCCATCGCCATCTCGGACACGGCCAAGTTCAGCCTCCCGAACGCCGGCTGGATCCCGGGCCTGACGGTCACGAATACCGATTTGTCGCGGCTTGCCCATACGTACATCGCGCGCTTCGAGGCGTACATGGCGCGGACCCCGGCAGAGCGCGCGGCCGTGAACTGGACAGACGTCATCGCGAACGTCGACGCCGGCATTACGACCGACTTCGCCCCGATCGGCTCGCCGACCACCCTGTCGGATTCGTACAAGCAGATCGCGGCGCGGGTTCGCACGGTTCCCGGTGACTACATGCGCGGCAGCGGTTGGCTCGTGGGGCCGGCCGACTCCACCGACGCATGGAAGAACTGGGTGGCTACTCCGGTCGCGAATCGGGTGGCGTTCCAGCTCCGGACACAGGACCGCCGCATCGTCGGCGCCGACGGCGTCTCGACGGGGAGCTACTTCAACTACAATACGACCATCAGCTTCTACAACCCGACCCGCGGCACGTATTTACAATCTTATTATTACTATATCCGGTACGGCGCCGGCACCTCGTACCAGAACGGGCCTCTGGCCGCGATTGGGCGAACGGAAATGGATATGCTCAAGGCCGAAGGGCTCATCCGCCTCAATCGGGCGAGCGAGGCGGTTCCGCTCATCAACAAAACCCGAGTCGCAAACGGGAAGCTGCCGGCCCTGGACGTCAGCGGCCCGCCAAACGTCGCGGGTTGCGTCCCACGCAAGACGACGGGCGCGTGCGGCAGTCTTTGGGACGCCCTCCGCTACGAGAAGCGCATCGAAGGAGCGGGGGTCGACGGTCAGGTCGCGTACCTCGATGCACGCGGATGGAACACGCTGACCGAGAATTCTTTCGTCATGTTCCCCATTCCGGGCCGCGAGCTCGAGATCCAGCAGTTGCCGATCTACACCTATGGCGGCGGCGGATCAGGAAGCGCGCCGAAGGCGAC
>DATMHK010000171.1:0-3786 GCA_035554995.1 Gemmatimonadaceae bacterium | reverse complement strand
GCGACTCGGCGACTCGGCGACTCGGCGACTCGGCGGCGGGCAGGGAAGGAGCCAGCGTCGAATTGTTTCGCACTGGGCGACTACGGGCTACTCGTCGAGCACCGCTCGAAAATACGCCGGCAAGTCGACGACGAGCGGCTCGGACGCACCGTCTGGTAACCAGTCTAGCTGATCGACGAGAATCTCTGGTCGCGACTCATCGGGTGTGGAGCGTTCGACAGCGCGCGCGTCGAGGTCGATGATCCAGTACGCCGGGACTTTCTCGTCGCGATAAAGCGTGCGCTTGGCCACGCGATCTGCTCGCGCGGTGGAAGGCGAAAGGATTTCCGCCGCCAGGAGTAGGCGCTTCGCGTCGTCGAAGTGCTCTGGACGCCGGCCGCCGACGAGCGGCATCACGAAGACGTCCGGTTGAACACCGCGGCGGGCGGAGAAGACGACATCGGCTGGCGCGAAAAAGGCGTGCCCGACGCGCTCGTGCTGGAGATACTCGGCGAGGATGACGTAAAGCTTCGCGACAGCCTCTTGATGCCGGAATGCCGGCGCCGGCGTCACGAACAACTCGCCGTCGATGACCTCGTAACGCATGCCGTCGTCGGGCAAAGCGTGTATGTCGGCCACTGTCCAATCGCGTTTGACGGTCGGCATTTCCACAGCATAACCCCCGGGTCGGCCCGCGAACAAGCAGACATGCCGGGAAGGTGCCAAACGCGCCCGAGTTTGCTGTCATCGTTCTGTCTCGTGCGTAACCGCGGCCCTCGAGATAGGTGGCGGGATCCACTTTCGTGTCCTGACTTTGGCCATGCATTGAGCTCCTAGAGGTCTCTCGACAGCTCGATGGCGGCGGCGATGTCGCGGGCTTGCGTTCACTTTGCCCAGACGCAAGACGTTATGCTGACTTCCGCGCCGGCTGCTTAACGTCGGCCCTGATGTCTCCCGCCCGGCGGGATCGCGGCGCGGGACGGACGACAATTCGTACATCCTGTCCGAGAGCATTCAGCATCCGCGACAGACGCTCGATCGAAAAGCCGTCGAGGTGGCTGCGATACAGGTTTGACAGGTCGGGTTGGGAGACGCCGAGCAACGGCGCCGCGGCGCGTTGCGACAAACCTCGGGCCTCGACCAATTGTCGAACCACGCGCGCGAGATCGGCCTTCGCCGCCAACTCGGCGGAATCGGGAAGGCCCAGGTCTTGGAAGACGTTCCCACTGCCGCGCGTAACGCGTTGGTCTCCTCGGGCCATGCTCGTTTGTCGCTCCCCTCGTCGCCGTTCACTCATTGTGCAATCCCCGGTGTAGGGAGCGTGCGACTCTCAGTCGTCGCACAATCTTCTCGACATCCTGCCGCGGAGTTGCCAGTCCCCGTTTCGATTTCTTCTGAAAGACGTGAAGCACGTAGATCGCGTCCTCGAACTCGACCGTGAGCACGGCGCGATACGTAGATCGATCGAAGTCGTCGACGATTTCCAACACGCCTCCGCCCAGGCCGGTCAGTCGCTTGATGCCGCGCGGACGAGCACCGAACTGAAGATCGCGAAGGGCTGTTCCGATCGCCTTTTGGACGGCGACGGGCATCCGCTTCAGGTCGTTCAAGCTCGATCCGACCCAATGGACAGGGCGCGGCGGGGGGTCGTGTACCGACAAAGTATAGCCGTTCTACTATCACCAGGCAACCTGGAATATTCGCCGAACAACGGTATCCGGGTTCCCGCGCGCGTCACCGTTTGCCCGCTCACTGCTCGGGCACATGAGATAGATCGGCATGCTGTCACGTTACGGGCGCCTATGCAGTACGCCGGCACCAAATCAGCGCGCGTCGGACCAGTCTGCCGCTTACGCGGAGCGTCGTTTTCTAACCGCGGTCTTCTTGGCGGGTGTCGCAAGCAACCGAAGCCCGAGAGCTCGGACTACGCTCAGGACCGTCGCAAATTCTGGATTGCCATCTTGCGACAACGCCTTGTAGAGGCTCTCACGCCCGAGACCGGCGTCTGTGGCAATCTTGGACATCCCCTTGGCTCGAGCGATGTCGCCCAGGGCAGCCGTCACCAAGGCAGCATCGCCATCCTCGAGCACGGCGTTCAAGTAAGCCGCAACTCGGGCATCTGTCTCGAGATAGTCGGCGGGATCCCACTTTCGTGTCCTGACTTTGGCCATGCGTTGAGCTCCTAGAGGTCTCTCGACAGTTCGATGGCGGCAGCGATGTCGTCTTCCGTGCCTCGATCATGGAATGTATCCTATAGGCTACAGCCCGGGCACGGCGCGGGCCTGCTCGACGCGTGAGAGAAACAGGAACTCGCTACGCGCGACGTTAATACGGGACACCCGTACCAAATCAGCGCCTGTCGCACCGGCCGACGCTTCTAAGCAGGGACAGTAGATCCCCTTCGCTCGCTGGCGCTCGCTCGAGGATGACAGCACGCTAACTTTGACATCGTGGCTCCCACCCACCTGCCAAAGAAGATCGCTGTCGGCCTCGGGATTACGGTCGTCGCCGTCATAGTCGTCCTCGCGATCATCCCGCTCGCCTTCGGTAGCCGGATCGCCGAGGCGCTCAAGACGCAGATCAATAACTCGACGGACGCACGCGTCGCGTGGCACGACGTCGGGCTCAGCCTCCTGCGCGGCTTCCCGCACGCGTCGCTGACTGCGAACGATCTGTCCGTCTCCGGTGTACGCGCCTTCGAGCACGACACCCTCTTCGCCACGCGACAGCTCCGCTTCGTGCTCGACGTGCGGAGCGTGATCGGCTATCTGCGGAGCGGCCAGCCGATGGTCATTCGCGAGTTGTCCTTCGACCAGCCGGTCGTGAAACTGCGACGCCTCGCCGACGGCACCGCGAACTGGAACATCACCAAACCGTCGCCGCCGTCATCGCCCGCGTCGCAGCGGGCGATGAGCGTCACGCTGCGACAATTCCGCATCGTGCACGGCGTGGTCACCCTCGACGACCGCCAGTCCAACCTCGCGACCCAAGTCAAAGGACTCGACGAATCGCTGAGCGGCGACTTTGCCAAGCAGTCCCTCGTCGTGTCCACGCGAACGCACGCCGACACTGTCTCGGCGACATTCGCCGGCATCCCGTATCTCACCCACGTCTCGCTTGACCTCGCCGCGGACGTAAAAGCCGATCTCCGCACGCACCGCTTCAGGTTCAGAGACACGCTCCGACTGAACCGGCTCCGCCTCGACCTCGGCGGCACCGTAACCACCGGCGATTCGCTGCTCGGGCTCGACGTTGCTTTTGCCGCGCCGAACACGCAGTTCGCCTCGATCCTGTCGCTCGTCCCGGCGATCTACGCGCACGATTTCGACAAGCTCCGGACGTCGGGAACGGTCGCCGTGTCCGGACAGGTCCGCGGCACGTATGGACCGAAGCATTTCCCGGCGCTCGCCGTGCGCGCGCGCGTCGAGAATGGAGCGTTCAAATATCCGGATCTGCCGCTCGGGGTGACGGACGTTGGACTCGAGCTGGCCGTCGACAACCCCGGTGGTGACGCCGACAACACGGTCGTCGACCTCAAGCGCTTCCACGCGTCGCTTGGGAAGTGGCCGATCGATGCCAGTCTTCTCGTGCGCTCGCCGGTGACGGACCCTGAGGCGGCTGTTCGCCTCAGGGTTTCGATAGATCTGGCCGACGTCCCGCGGGCGCTCGAGCTCCAGGGAGTGAGCGCGCTGTCGGGTCTCGTGAACGCCGATCTTTCGACCCGCGCCCGCGTCTCCGACGTCGACGCTCGGGCGTACGATCGCGTCGCGGCCGCTGGTAGTCTCGCGGCGTCGCGCATTGTCTTCC
>DATMHK010000170.1:0-33921 GCA_035554995.1 Gemmatimonadaceae bacterium | reverse complement strand
CGAGACTCTTCGCGCGTTCAGTGTCAGTGGGTCATGGGATGGTGCGAGCTTTCCAGCCGTGGGCCGAGCCGGCAAACTTGTCCCGGAAACAGGTGACGTCAGCCATCGCGTCATGCGTTTGCAAATTTAGCTTGTGGGCTCGTTGACTCGACCTTACAATGGCGCATTCCCCGTAACCCCCACAGCACGAATCGTCGCAGCGTGGCGGCGTACGAGCTCGCGCCAAGTGTAGGCGCGCCAACCACTTGAAGGAGTTACTCCCGATGCCGCAGCTGCTCCCCTCAGTTGGTCGATGGTCTTTCCTTGCTGGAGCTGCGGCTCTTTTGGCCGCTTGCTCCGAATCGACAACGACGCCGCCGCGTAACATCGCGCCCAGCGTCGCAAATGCGGACGCGTCCCCCTGGCCGGAGTTCAACGGCCCAGCCGCCGGCGCGCACATCATGCACACCAAGCCGTGGTTCGCCGCGAATGGCAACGGCGGCGCCGGTAATGGACGCGGCGGTGGTGGTGGTGGTGGTGGTGGCGGCAATGGGATCAGCTATCACGGCGGACCGGTGCTTCTGAACGAGACAAAGGTCGTCGCTGTCTACTGGGCTTCGGGCGCGATCTTTACCGGCGGCCCCGTGAACACCACCGGCACCGGGAATCAGGACGGTTCGAACGTCGGCTATTTCCTGAGAAACCTCGGCGGCTCGTCGTACTTCAACATCAACTCGACGTACACCGACGGCACCGGCGCCCACATCGCGAACGTTGTGAACTACGTTGGGTTCTGGGCGACCGGCAGCACACCGCCATCGGCGCCGAGTGATGCCAACATGCTCGCGTTATTGAAAAGCGGCTTCGACAACGGCCAGCTGACGTATGACCGCAACACGCTGTACGCCATCTTCACCGGAAGCGGTGTGAACCTGGGCGGCGGCTTCGGCACGCAGTACTGCGCCTATCACTATCACGGCACGGTCAACGGCCAGACGGTCCTCTATGCCGCGATGCCGTACAACCAGCAGTATCCCGGTATCTGCACCAACGGCACCGCCGCTCCCAACGGTGACGCCGGCGCGGACGCCGAAGTGAATACGCTCGCCCACGAGATCGAAGAAACGACGACCGACCAGATGGGCAACGCCTGGTTCGATGTCCGCGGCTACGAGAATGCCGACAAGTGCGCCTGGACATGGGGCTCGACGTCGAACAACGGTACCGGAGTCTGGAACATCACCGTCGGCACGAAACAGTTCCTCGTGCAGCAGAACTGGGTGAATGCGAACGGCGGCGGTTGCCTGAAGGCTTGGCCGTAAGCACGATCTGAGTTCTTGAATTGGGACGGGCCCGGTCAATCGACCGGGCCCGTTTTTCTTTTCTCTCGGCATTGAATGGCTGCGTTTGCTGCCGTTCGGTGATGCTCGCCAACTCCCGATCAGCATTCTTTCGGGGCATGGCCCGCAACGAGTTGCTACTGGAGCGGCTGACCTATTCAGTCATCGGCGCGTTCTACGAGGTGTACAACGTTCTCGGGTACGGTTTCCTCGAGCACATCTATGTGGCCGCACTTGAACGAGAGCTGCTTGCTCGCGGTCACAGAGTCGGTCGCGAGGTTCGAGTCGCCGTCGTCTACAAGGAAATGGTGATCGGCTGGCAGCGACTTGATTTCGTTGTTGACGACGTGTTGGTGATCGAGGTCAAGTCGACATTTTCTATCGAGCCGAGCGCGACTCGCCAAATCTATAATTATCTGAAGGCGACGAGCCTGCGTGCGGGCTTGCTGCTTCACTTTGGGCCAAAAGCGAATGTCTATCGGGTCAATCGAGTCTAATCGTGGCACGTTCGGGCCACACTGACGAGGGGTCAACGGATTCTTGGATGAATGGGATTATGAGATCGTCCCTCTTCACCTACGGCTCGTCGCTCAACAAGCCGGGATAATTGGAGAACGGCTTCGGGATGCCCAGGCGATCGAAGCATCCAGAGGCTGTTCAACAATCAATTCCGCTCGTTGAGCATGGGATCCTGCAGGGTCAAGGAGCGATCTCATAATCCCACCAATCCCAGAATCCGTTAAGCCCCTAGTCAGTGTGGCCAGCCCAACGCACACAAGTCCCGATGATCAAAACACGACCGACCCCAGATCGATCGTCTTCAACCCCTTGGCCCGCAACTGCGCATTGAGTCGCGCCAAATCCCCGGCGACCAACTTCTGAAGCGCGTCGCGTGTATCGCGGGTCTGCTTCGCCAAAATGCCCGCAACGTCTCGCTGTTGTGAAGCCGGCGTGAAATCCGAGGCCGAGACGCCGCCGGCGAGCCAGTTGAGTTGGCCGCCGATCTTCACCGGGTACCGCACCTCGTCCTGTCCGCGACCCGTGAGTCGTGGATCGACGACGTTGGCGCCAACCGTCATGAACTTCTGCTCCACTGAATCAGCGAGTGGCCGAAGCTCGGCCGCCTTGGACCGGAGGTCTTCGCCGAGCGCGAGAATTTGCGCCCGTGCCGACTCGGTGGTGCCGAGTACCTCGGCGGCGGTGTTCATGTCGGCCTGAATGCTCTTGAGCAGATTCGTCGACGCGACGATGTCGGCCTCGGTCTCGCGCTGGTTCGGATCCCTGAGCACCGTGAGCGGCTGCGTGTACGCCTGACCGTCCACCGTCAGCTTGACCGAGTATTTGCCGGGCGGCATGAGCACGGAGAGTGTGCCGAACCCCGGCGCATTGCGGGTGCCGTCGGCGTTCATGCGGAAATCCGGATCGTTCACCGGCTTCGTGCGCATGCGCGGCGACTTCGATGGTTCGTTCGACAAATCCCAATAGACGCGATTCAGGCCGGCGTTGCGCGTTGCTTGAAGCGAGCGAACCGTCTTCCCAGTGGCGTCGAGAACGGCGATCGTCGCCGCCTGCGGCGCCGACTTGAGCCAGTAGTTGATCGCCGCGCCGTATTGCGGGTTCTGTCCCGCGGTCGGATCGTCGCTCTGCGAGACGTTGCCCTGGATGTTCTTGAAGCGATAGGCCGGCCGCGGCGCGAACAGCGTTGCGTTCGACGCCATCACCTGCGGCGTCATCTTTTGCAGCGGGCTCAGATCATCGAGTATATAAAAACCTCGGCCGTACGTCGCGATGACGAGATCGTTGAAGTGTTCCTGAATCACCATCCCATACACAGGCGCGTGCGGCATGCCGAGCTGCAGCGACTGCCAGTGGTCGCCGTCGTCGAACGACACGTACATCGCGTTCTCGGTCCCGAGGTAGAGCAGGCCACGCCGCACCGGATCCTCGCGGATGATGTGCGCGTAGCCCATCGGCACCTTCGGCAGGCCGTTGACGATCAGCTTCCACGTCGTGCCGAAGTCGTTCGTCTTGTAGACCCACGGATCGCGGTTGTTCTCCTGGTGCGCGTCGACGATGATGTACGCCGTGCCCGCGTTGTACCGCGACGGCTCGACGTGTCGCACTGACCCCCACGTGGGAATGCCGGGGATGCCCGCGGTGACGTTCGTCCACGTCTTACCACCATCCCTGGTCACCTGAACCAGCCCATCGTTGGTGCCGACCCAAATCAGACCTTTCTGGAGGCGTGACTCATTGATCGCGTAGACGACGTCGGCATACTCGACGCCGATGTCGTCCGGCGTCAGACCGCCCGACAGCTGCTGCTTCGACTTGTCGTTGCGCGTGAGATCGGGCGAGATGACGTGCCAGGTGCGGCCGCCGTCGTTCGACATGTGCACGAACTGACTGCCCGTGTACACGGTGTTATGGTCGTGCGGCGAGATGAGAAAGGGCGCGTCCCAGATGAAACGGTACTTGACGTCGACGGCGGGAGTGCCGCCCGTGCTGAGCGGCCAGACCTCGACGTTCTGCCCCGTTCGCGTGCGCTCGTCGAAGCGAATGACGATGCCGCCGCGCGAGCCTGAGCCAGAGGCCGTCGACCAGATGATGTTCGGATCGACCGGATCCGGCGTGGCCCACCCGCTTTCCCCGCCTTCGACACCGTGCCACTCACTCCGCGGGATCTGTCCGCCCGACCGGCTGTTGCTCGGGCCACGATACGACGGGCCGTCCTGCTTGTTGCCATAGACGTTGTACGGCACCCGCGTGTCGACCGTCGCGTGATAGATCTGCGCGATCGGCAGCTGCACGTGCAGCCAGGTGCGCCCACGCGTCGTCGAGATGTGGACGCCGGCGTCGTTGCCGACAACGATGCGCGACGCGTTGTTCGGATCGATCCAGATGTCGTGGTTGTCGCCGCCGGGAGACGTGAACGCCGCGCCCGGATTCCCGCGACCGGCCGCGCCGCCCGCCTCGGCTGCCGGCGGCGGACCCCCACGCCCGCGACCGCCGCCACCGCCGCGACCAGTCTGTGTGAGCGTCGCGCCGCCGTCGAGCGAATGGTTGAACGTAGCGCAGAGGAAGTACGTCTCATCCGGATTGTCCGGTGCGACCGCCATGCGCGTGTAGTAGGGCTGACGACAGGCGAGATCACGGTCGAAGCTGATCACTTTCCAATTCACGCCGCCATCCTCGGAGCGCCACAGCTCGCCGTTGTCCGTCGGTCGCCCGTGCAGCGGATTGCCATCTCCCGTCTCGATCAGCGCGTAGACCCGATTCGGATTCGACCGCGAGATCGCCAGCCCGATCTTGCCCAGCTCGTGCGTCGGGAGACCATTGCCTTGAAGCTTGGTCCACGTTGTGCCGCCGTCGTGCGAGACATAGATGCCACTCCCCGGGCCGCCGCTCTCGCGCGTCCACGTCTTGAGCTCGAGCTGCCAAGTCGCGGCAAACAACGTCTTGCTGTCCGTCGGGTGCATCACGACGTCGATCGCGCCGGTGTTTCTGTCGACGAACAGGACGCGCTGCCAGGTTTTGCCGCCGTCCGTCGTGCGATAGAGGCCGCGCTCATCCTGCGGTCCGTAGCTGTGGCCCTGCGCGGCGACGAACACGATGTCCGGGTTCGCCGGATCGATCACAATGCGGCCGATGCGGCCCGTCGCGTCGAGGCCCACGTGCGTCCAGGTGCGGCCGGCATCGGTCGACTTGTACATGCCGTTGCCGATCGAGATGTGGCTACGGATCCACGGTTCGCCCGTGCCCGCCCACACGACGTTCGGATCCGACGGTGCGACGGCGAGCGCGCCGACGGACGAGACATCCTTGTCGTCGAAGATCGGCGCCCAGTGAATCCCAGCGTCGGTCGACTTCCAGATGCCGCCCGACGCCGCGCCGGCATAGTAGACGTTGGCGTCGCCGGTCACGCTTGCGACCGATGCGATGCGGTTGCCGACAGGACCGATGTACCGGAAGCGCATCGCGGCCAGTTGCGACGAGTCGAGCGAAACGTTCTGAGCTCGCGATGTCACCGTTGCGCAGGCCAATGACAATGCAACGAGCGCCACACGCGACGCGGTGCGCTGGGACGTTGTGTGACCGATCATGCGACATCCTCCTTCAAACAGTTCGCTAGAACAGGCCGACTTTCCCTTTGACGGAAGCGATCAGCTTCGCCGGATCGTAGCCAACGCCTTCCTTGAACACGAGCGACACCTTCCGAATATCATCGATCCGCGCCGACGGGTCTCCGTCGAGCACCACGAGATCCGCCTGCTTGCCCATAGCGATCGATCCGACTCTGTCGGCGCGGCCGAGGTACGTCGCGCCGTTGAGCGTCGCGACCTTGATCGCTTCGAGCGGCGTGAGTCCGCTCTCGACGAGCAGCTCCACGGCGCGCTGATTCGAGTATCCCGGAATCACGCCGCCACCGCCAGTCGGGTCCGTCCCGACAATCAGCGTCCCGCCGGCGCGAAAGAAATCCACCTCGAGCTGACGCGCCTTCGCGAAGAGCGTCGGGTACGCCGATCGCGGACTGCGTTGCGCGGCATCGTAGCGCTGCTGGAACTGATCACGCAGCTCCGGGAGCAACACGTCGAGCCCGGGCGGCAATGGCCGACCGGGCGTGAGTGTCTCGAATACGGTGAGCGTGGATGTGATCGCGACATGTCGCTGCACCAGCACTTTGATCAACGACTTCACGGCGTCCGACGACGGATCGACCGCGGCGAACGCCGCCTGTCCGGCCCCCTGACCCGGACACACGTCCGGTTTCTTGTCGGGGACGAAATCGGTCGCGGCAAAGAACCCGTGCTCGAGATTGTCGATGCCGAGCGATGCGGCTTCGCGATACGTGACGGAGCACAAATGGCCCGTGGTCTTCATGCCGCGCTTGTGCCCTTCGTCGATCGCCGCCTTGAGCTCGTCGCGCGTGATGTGCATGTATGCTTTGAGCGACGTCGCCCCCATCGACGACCAGAAATCGACCATCCGCCGCGCGTCGGCGGCGTCGGTGAGCTCGTGGACCTGCGGCAGATTGAGCCCCGGCCCTTCGAGATAGGGTGCGGTCGCGTCGATCCACGGGCCGGGCTTGTCGCCGCGGTCGATCGCTCGCTTGATGCCGAGATCGCCGAAGCCGTTCATGTCTCCGCCGGTGCGCATCGATGTCACGCCGCCGGCGAGGTACAACCGCGTGAAGCTCTCGTCGAGATACGCGTACGTGCCGGGACCGGTCGGATAGAACAGGTGCTCGTGCACCATCACCATGCCCGGAATCACGGACTTCCCCGTGAGGTCGAGCACCTGCGCGCCCACCGGCACTCGCACCTGGCTCGCGTCGCCGATCGCGGCGATGCGCCCGTTCTCGATGACGATCGTCTGGCCGGGCCGTGCAGCGGCGCCCGTCCCGTCGATGACGCGAGCATTCGTCAACGCGACGATCGCCGTGTCGATGGCAACGAATGGCCGGACTGCCGTAGCGAGCGTCGGACGACCTCGCGGCTGCGGCGCTTGCGCGAGCGCCCCGGCCGTGAGCGTTATGAGAGAGGCGGCCGAGTAGCCAAGTAGCCGAGGAGCCGAGCCGCCGAGCCGCCGAGTAGCCGAGAACATCAGCTGCCCAGGAAGAACTTGCATCCTTCGTCCTGCGCCTTGAGCACGGCGAAGAATCCCGACGGCTGAAGCACGATGCCCGGAATCAGGTGCTCCCTCGCGCGCTTCTCAGCGTCGGCTTGAGAAAGCTTGTCCTTTTGCGTGTACTGATAGATGATCTCGCCGAATGCGAGACCGCACGCGAGCACGATGCCGCCGCTCTGGATGAACGCGGGGATCGTGTAGTCTTTCGCGCTCCCTTTGGCGTCCGGTTCTGCCGAAGCCCACGGGTTCCGCTTGACCCACTTGTCCGTCTTGGGGTCCTTGATCTTGAGATCTTTGCCGATGCCGAGGTGCTCCCAGAATGCGTCGTCCATCACCATCGGGATCGCCATGTGGCGGAAAACGATCACCGGCGTCACATCTTCGATCGGCGTGCCGAAGGCCTTGTTGATCTGCTTCCGCCACAGGACCGCGCGGAACAACGCTCCGCCCTCGGAGACTGCCGGTGAATCGAAGACGGCGCGCGATGTTCCGCGCAGCCGTGAGACCCAACTCAGGTCGGTGTCGTCGAGCGCGAAGGGGGGAGCGGGCGCGTTCGGTCGCTCGCCGGCGTGCGGCGGGAGCGAACGGTCGACGGGAAGGGCGGCGAGCAGGCCGGTGGATGCGGCGCTCGCGAGAAAATCGCGTCGGGTAGGCATGGCTGAATCTGTCGATCCACGCCCACCCTCGCTACGCCGGTAACCCTATCGATCGGAGTCCGCGCGTACGATCGCGACGATCGGCGGACCGAGCGCGATCATGTGCCACACGAGCTGCACCCAGAATCGCCAGCCGGAGAGTGGCGCGATCTTGAGCCCCGCCAACGGGACGACGACGTAGTTCATGCCGAGCCAGATCGTCGCACCGAACAACGCGCCGACGATCAGCTTGCCGCGCGTCGTCGCGACCGCGTCGCGCAGCCAGTCGAAGCCATTGAGGAGGACGTAGTAGATCGTCGTCCATCCATACGCCACCGTGCAGTGCAGGGCGAGACCAAGCGCAACCGTGCGCACGCCGCCGGCGAGCGCCGCGTCCCGACCGAGCAAACCAGCGGCGATGCCCTGGAAGATCCGCCCCGCGGTCGTCACGGGGACGATGTACACGTACAGCACGACGGCGAACAAACCGTCGAGCAGCGCGACGGTCGCGCCGGCGAGGAACACGCGTTGGACATCCGTGCGCGGCCGCTCGTAGGTTGCCGCTATAGTCGCCACAATCCGCCTCGTCGAAGTGAGGCTACAACTTCCTCACGAGGCGGCGGGCGCCGCGATCAGATCGTGACGAACCGTTCACCGCTGAGGTCGAGCCGTTCACCGAGTTACGGCGGCGATGAACCGTTCCGTGTAGAAGAGCGCGAGCTGCGAGCTCGGCCCGTTGAACACCTCGTCGAAGGCGTGCTCGGCCCACGGGATCTCGAGATAGGCAACCTGGTTGCCGCCGGCGACGAGCGCATCGCGCAGCTGCCGGCCGTAACGGCGCTCGACGATGTTGTCTCGGCCGCCGAACACGAGCAACGTCGGCGGAACGTGCCCTCGCGCGTACGAGATGGGTGAGGCGGCGGCGTATGACTCGGGCATTTGGTCCGGAGCGCCGCCGATGAACGCTGTCTCGACTGCCCGAATATCGAGCGGATCAGGCCGTGGTGGATGGCGATACGCGTCGGCGAGATCGACTGGGGCGTAGAAGCCGACGACGCCGCGAATCTTCAGCGGTCCCGGGCGATACGCCGCGAGGAGCCCGAGATGCGCGCCTGCCGAGCGGCCGAGGAGGACGACACGCGACGTGTCGCCGCCGTACTCGGACGCGTGATCGCGGATCCACGCCAATGCCGCGACGACGTCGTCGAGGTGCGCGGGCCATCGCCACTGCGGAGAGTGGCGATAGTCGATGGCGAACACCACGTAGCCGCCGGCCGCAAGCCATCGCGCGAACTTACTGAACTCGCCGGGCGCGCCATTGCGCCACGCGCCGCCATAGATCTGCACGACGATCGGATGCGGGCCGGCGCGTTCCGGCTGGTACGCATCGATCGTGAGCGGCTTTCCCTCGGGCGTCGCGAAGACGACGCCGCGCGTGACTCGGGTGTCGCCGACAGGAATTCCCCGGAAGAGATCGAGGAAGCTGAGCCGGCTATGGCGAAGAGGTGTTCCAGGTTCAACGCGAAGCGCACGCGTCGCTTCGTCGAAGCGGGCCGACGTCGAGCGAAAGCGCGCGAAGACGCTGGCGGCCAACACCAGCGAAACGATGCACGCGGCGACGGCGAAGCGCGCGGATGTCGCCGTCGTCACGCGTGGAAAGGCAAGCGCCAGCCCAACGATCGACGCGACGATGAGCCAGGCCGCGAGCTCCGGTGCGCCGACCGCGAACCGGAGGAGGAAGTAGTTCGGCGGCGGGAGAACGATCCACACCGCGATCCACAGCGTCGAGAGCGCGACGGCCAGCGTGAGCCAGCGCATCACGCGTTCAATCGGTCAGCAGGGCGGTCAGCGTCCGCCGCGGCCTTTGTCGGCGCGATCGGCCTTGTTCCCCCGCTCGGCGCGCGCCTTGGCGACAATCTGCTTCACCTCGCGCATCAGCGTCGGTCCGTGATAGGGAATGCCGTCCTTGATCGTCCACTCCACGCCGCCGGTGTGCACCGCCTTGCCGTCCTTGATGTCGTCGACGCCGGTGGGGTAGAGGACCTTCAGATTCTCGAGCGGATTGCCGTTCACGACGATCAAGTCGGCCCTGTACCCCGCGCGCACGCGTCCGAGCTCGGACTCTTTGCCGAGGATGCGCGCGTTGTTGCCGGTGGCGTGCTGAATGACTTTGATCGGGCTGAAGCCGGCTTCCTGGTGCAGTTCGAGCTCGCGGATCAGGCCGAAGCCGTACATCTGATAGATGAAGCCGGCGTCGTCACCCGCGCCGACGAGGCCGCCCTTCTTCTCGAAGTCGCGAACGGCGTTCATCCAAATTCTGTAATTCTCCTTCCAGAACGTCTCGTCGGTGGACGTCCAGCCGAAGAAATACGACCCGTGATTCGCCGGGTCGGGACGGAAGTAGTCCTCGAGCGTCGGGTGCAGGTACTCGCCGAACCACGGCTGGCCCTTCGCGCGCTGCAAGTCGCGCGAAGCCTCGTAAATATCGAAGGTCGGCACCCACGCCACGTGGCGCGCGACCATCGAGTCGAGCACCATCTGCAGGCGCGCCGGATCGGCTTCACGCCACAGGTGGCCGGCCCAGCGGAAGCGATCGGTCTCGTTGTTGTAGTTGTAGTACGAGGGAAAATCCTGGACGCCGTTCACGATCGCCGCGTCGGGGATGCCGTACCAATGCTCGATGCTCGTCGTGCCGAAGTGGATGTCGTCCCAGGCGTTCGTCTCTTCGACGCCGACGTGGTGCGCGATGCGCAGGCCTTCCTTGTGCGCCTCGTCTTCCATCGCCTGCATCACGTCGCGGTCGATGCCGAGCAGCTTGATGCCGTCCACACCCATCGCTTTGAGCGCTCGCACGCGGGCGCGCGCGGAGTCGAGATTCGTCGGCCGGCCGAACTGCGGGTAGACGAAGATGCGCGGTGCGGCGAGCGTGCCCTTGGCGCTAGCGTCGCGCCAGGCGAGTGCCTTGCGCGTGTCGCTGCCCACGTCGCGAACCGCGGTGATCCCGCACGCCAGCCAGATCTTGAGCTCATACTCGATCGGCTGGGCGACGCCGGCGCGCTCGTCCTGCAGATGGGCGTGCGCGTTGATCAGGCCGGGCAAAACATATTTGCCGGTCGCGTCGATCTCCACCGTGCCGGCTCCGCCCTGCGGTCGCCGCGAGCTCGCGCCGCCGCGCATCGCCACCGGGTCGAGCGCCACGACCTGCGTGATCGTGTTCCCCTCGACGACGATGTCGAACGGCCCGCGCGCCGGGGTTCCGTTGCCGTCGGCGATGGTCGCGTTGCGAACGATGAGGCGGGTCGGACGGGTCCCGCTGATCGGGGCGACTTGCGCTGTCGCGGAGATCGCGACGGCAAGGAGAGCAAAACCAGCAATGGCTCGCATGTGAGAGCTCGGAAGAGGCAGGCGTAATCCTGTGCGAAGATCCAAGCTGTCTCTGTGCCTCCGGCGGGGCAAGCCACGAATACGAACGGGGTCTGACCCCGTTCACCCAAACGGGGTCTGACCCCAATTGAAGGAAAATGATTACGGCAGCGTCAGGCGTCCCGCAGGGGCAGCCGCATTTTCCAAAACGGGGTCTGACCCCAAATGAGGGAAAATGGTACGGACGGGGTTTAATCGCCCCGGAGCACGGAGGCGATGTTGACTTTGGAGGCGCGGAGGGCGGGGAGGTAGGTCGCGGCGAGCGTGACGACGGAGAGCAACAGGAAAATGGCGGCGTAGGTCAATGTGTCCGTCGGAGTCACGCCGAAAAGGAACGGGGCGAGGATGTTGCCTCCGAGGCGGGCTCCGAGCAATCCGATTGCGATGCCGATCCCCGCGCCCGCCGAGCTCGCGGCAATCACCGTCAATGCAATCGAGCGGGCCGTCGCGCCGAGGGCCGAGCGAATCGCCAGCTCGCGCATTCGCCGCGATACGGCGCGCGATGTCACGCCGTAGATCCCGACGGCCGCGAGCACCGCCGCGACGACGCCAAAGAGCGACACGAGCAGCGACCGATATCGCTCCTCGGCAAACGATCGGTTCACCATGACCGTCATCGTCTCGAGCGTTTGCGTGGCCGCGGCCGGTGCGAGCTCGGCGACGACCTTGCGCACTTTCGGCGCGATGAGCGCCGGGTCGCCCGCCGTGCGCACCATCAACGAGAGCACCCACGAGCCGCGCCGCTGCTCGACCGGCGTGTAGATCGTCGGCTGCACATCGGCCGACAAACGCTGGAGATGGACGTCGTCGACGACGCCGACGATCGTCCGCCACTCGCCTTGATACTTCACGCGCTTGCCGAGCACCGGCTGATTGGGGAACTCGCGCCGCGCTGTCTCGTTGCTCACGATGGCGACGAGTGCTGCGCCGGCGCGGTCGTCCGCCGTGAAATCGCGACCCTCGCGAAGTGGAATGCCGATCACCGCGAAGTAGCCGGGGACGACCACGCGCTGCTGGACTTCGTGGCGGGGGCCGACGTCGCGTGGACGTTTGCCCGGTTCCCTAACCTCTTCGCCCTCCGGCTGAATAGTGCTGCTCGACGAACGGCCACTGAACGGCGGCCCGTCGCCGGCCGTCACCGCGGTGACGCCGGGAATGGCGGCGAGGCGTGCGAGCGCCGCCGCTCGAAATGCGCGCGTGACGTTGCTGTCGCGACCGGCGACGCGTGGGAAGCCGGGTGTGTCGACGATCAGGTGATCAGCGCGAAATCCCGGGTCGACGTCGCCGATGCGTTGCAGCGTCCGCGTGAGAAGGCCCGCGCCCACGAGAAGCACGACGGAGAGCGCCAGCTCGACCGCGATGAGTGTTCTCTGAAGCGTCGCACCGCCGCGGGCGCTCTGGCCGCCGCCGCGGAACAGACTGCCCGGACGCGCGCGCGACAAGCTCAGCGCCGGCGCCAATCCGAAGAGCAGCCCCGTGACGAGCGTCGCGGCGAGCGATGCGGCGAGCACTCGCATGTTGACGTGGACGTCGGCGATGCCCGGGATTCGCGCGGGCGCGAAGAAAACGAGCAAGCGAGTTCCCAGCCACGACAGCGCCACGCCGAGCGCGAGGCCGCCGAGCGCCAGCGTGAGACTCTCGGTCAGCAGTTGCAGCACGAGCCGGCCCGTCGATGCCCCGAGCGCGGCGCGGGCGGCCATCTCCTGCTCGCGCGTCGCCGCTTCGCCGAGCAACAGCGTCGCGACGTTGATGCACGCGATCGCGAGGAGCAGTCCGGCGGCGGCGAGGAGCACGTACAGCGGCGCCGTGAATTCCCGCGTCTGATCCCGCTGCCACTCGGCGAGCCGCACTCCCTTGTCGAGCGCGACCTTTTCCGTCGGCACAAGAATGCGCGTCACCTCGGAACGCGCCTGCTCGAGCGAAACACCCGGCTTGAGTCGGCCGATCGCGAAGTAGCTGTGGTTGGTGGCCTCGTAGTAATCCAACGAGTCGTAGCTCACCGGGACCCACAGGCTGATCGGCGAGGCCGCGGCATTCGCGGCCTGCGTCGTCCGGCCGAGCGTGAGGCCGGGCGGAAGCACGCCGACGATCGTGTGTGGGACGTCGTCCAGCGTCACGACTCGCCCGAGGATGTCGCGCGCTCCGCCGAAGCGGTTTTGCCAAAGCTCGTACGAGACGAGGGCGACGCGCGCGCCCCTCGGCGTGTCTTCGTCGGACGAGAACGTTCGTCCCATGAACGGAGACACCCCGAGCGTGGCCAGCAGCGAGGCGCTGGCGCGGAGCGTTCGCACGTCCTCGGCGCGATCTCCCGCCGAGAGAAGGGCGCGTCCGCCACTCCAGATACCAATGTTGCTGAACGAGCGCTGCGCTCTCACGAGATCGCGAAACTCCGGTTGCGACAGTGAGATGCGATCCCACATCGAGGCCAGCACGTCGTTCTTCCGCCACTGCGGGAATGTCTGCCAGATGGCGGTGAGACGACTTGGCTCGGGGAGCGGCAGGGGTCGAAGCAGGACGCCGTCGACCACGCTGTAGATCGACGTCGCCGCGCCGATGCCGATCGCGATTGTCGTGATGGCAATGGCGGCCAGCGCCGGGCGGCGTCGCCAGGCACGAATCGCTACATAGGCGTCACGAATGGACATGCGCGGCCTCGATTTGCGGTCTGCTGTTAGATGCCGCCGGGCCGACGACGGTTGGAATCCGGCTACGCTTTTCGCGCCTGGACGATGAAGTGCGGCGCGGATTCGACCTGAATGTCGGTAAAGCCCGTCTCGCGCAGGCGGGGGATGATGCGCCGGGTTTGGAAGGACTCGTATCGTCCTCCGATCGGCCAACGCAACAGCCGCCCGGTGAGATGATAGAGCGCTCCGTTCACCGCGGCGTACGACTGGAACAACGCCGACTTGGCGTGACCACCGCGAACCGCGCTGGCGAGCTGCGAGAAGACGATGCCTGGTCCATGCAGCACCAGCCACATCCGACCGTCAGTCGACAGCACGCGACGGATTTCTTTCAGGGCCGTGGGGACGTGCATGTAGGGAAGCGCGACACGCGAGAACACGAAGTCGAAGCTCTGGTCGGCGAAGGGAAGAGAGGCGCCGCTTCCGCAAACGAAGCACACGTCGTTCGTCCAGGTCGTCCCGAGCGTTAGAGCATCGGCATCACGGTCGACGCCGATGGCCGCGACATCGGGCGGCAACGCGAGACCGATCAAGCTCTGGCCGGCGCCGCATCCCACGTCGAGGACGCGGCGCGCGGTCGGTGGAACGGTGGGAAGGATGCGTCGTGGATCGCCAGGCGATCGCGCGATCTCGAGCTCGCCCTCGTGATAGGCGCGCCCCTCAGACATTCATGCCAATACTGATCGTGTAATCGAACTCGTACGAGTGCCGTTTGCCTTCGATGATGATGCGCATCGTCCCCGACAGCCCGGTGAGCTCGCCGCTGCCCGAATCGGGAACGACGCTGACCGTCAGCTCCGGTGAGCCGCGCGTCATCGTGCCGCTGTGCTGCAGCACGAACGTGCCCGTCCGGCCGTGGAGCGCGCCGGAGACGCGCTCGATCGCGACGTAGCCCGCCGACCCCTTGGTCGGCGTGCCGGCGCTCAACATCTCGCCCTTGCTGACGCCGATCAGGTCGCCGGTGAATTGCTTGTCGATCGCCAACCGGGCCAGCGTGGACGCGCCCGTGATCTCATCCGTCGACTGCGGCGTGAGTGTGACTACGAAGTCTCCGCGAGCGCGACCCATGCTCGAATCACATCTTCGGCGTCAGCATGATGTGCGCTTTCGGCGTCCCGGGGTACATGATCCAGGGCGTGCCTTCGCTCGGCTTCTCCGACAAGCCGGTCGTCGCTCCGGTGGCGCCGGTGATATAGATGACGAACAGCGGCTTGGCATCTTTCGCGATTCCGGTTGCCGGATCGACGGTACCGCCGAAGAGCTGGTACATCGATGCGGGCTGCTTCGGCATCTGCAGCTTGCCGGATTTCACTTCGGCGAATCGGACGGTGTCGACGCGGTTGTCCGGCGTGCCCGACGCGCGCAGCTCGCGGCCGCGCGCCATGAACGGCTCGAGCGTCTGATGGTAGCACGCGACGTGAAACATCTTTCCGGCGGGATCACTTGCCAGGCAGGTAAACGGTCCCGTTCCTTCGCGCAGCGTGACGAACCCCTTGGTGCCGGCGCGATAGCCGAGCACCTTCGCCCCTTCGCGATACTCGTTCGGGAGCGCCTGAACCGCGGCGGCGATTTGCTGAGCCGCCGGCGGGATGTCCGCCGGGGCGCCCGCCTGTTTCGCTTGGGCGTGCAGGACCCCGGGAATCGCGCCGAAGCCGAAGATGAATCGCGTTACTCGCATTACGCTCTCCTGTTGGTTGATCAGCGCTTGGGCCAGACGACGCCCTGGTCGGGATTGACCATCGCCATTCCTTTATATACGAACTTCTGAATGCGCTTCCCTTCGTACGTCTCGGTCGTGTAGATGTTGCCCTTGGAGTCGGTCGCGATGCTGTGCACGGCGAACCACATCCCGGGCTGTCGTCCGCCGTCGCCGAACTCGCTGATGATCTCGAGCGACTGACGGTCCATGATGTACACCTTCTCGTTCTTGCCGTCGGCGAGGAAGATGTATTTCTGCTGCGGGTCCTTCGAGAAGGCGATGTCCCACACCGAGCCGTCGCCCTTCGTCTCCGGCTTGATGATCTTCTCCTTCACGAACTCGCCGCTCTCCTTGAAGACCTGGATGCGATCGTTCACACGGTCGCAGACGTAGACCAGACCGTCGACTGATGGGTCGGCGCAGTGCACGGGATTCCGAAAGTGCGGCTGCTTCTGGGTCGGATCGTACGGCGGGAGGGCGGTGTCGGTCGGGACCTCGCCGTAGGCGCCCCAGAAGCGTTTGATCTTGCCGTCGTTCATGTCGAGCACGGCGACGCGCCGGTTGCCGTAGCCGTCGGCGACGAACGCCTCGTTCGCCTTGAAGTCGAACGAGACCTTGGCGACGCGTCCGAAGTGTGTTTTGCTCTTACTGTCCGTCGGCTGATTCGGGTCGCCGATCTGCATCAGGAACTTGCCGTCGTGCGTGAACTTGAGGATGTGCGAGTCGCCGCCGGCACCACCGGCACCGCCGCCGTTACCGCCGATCCAGATGTTGTTCTTGTTGTCGACCGATATCCCGTGATTGGATGACGGCCAGACGTACTTCTTGTCTTCGGGCGGACCACCCCACGCCTTGACGAGATTCCCGTCCGGATCGAACTCGAGCACCGGCGGCGCCGGAACGCAGCACTCGCTGAGTGGCGGGTTCTGCGCCGCGCCGATCTCGTTGCGTGCGTCGAAGGTGTCATTGCGATGGACGATGAAGACGTGATCGTTCGCGTCCACACCGACACCGATGACGTTGCCAAGTACCCAGTGATTCGGAAGCGGCTTGGGCCAAAGCGGATTGACTTCGAAGCGCGGCGCCTGCACGGCATGCACGCGAGCCTTCGCGTCGAGCGCGTGTTGGCCGACGCCAAGGGAGACGATGGCGACGGCGAGCGCCGCGGCGAGAGCGAGTTTGCGTTGTCCGGTCACTTTTTGGCTCCCCCCCCGGATGAAGGCCAGAGCGCGCCCTGATTGGCTTTCACGGCACCTACGCCTTTGTAGTTGAACTTCTGGAGACGCTTTCCTTCGAACGTCTCGATCGTGTACAGATTCCCCTTCGAGTCGGTGGCGACGCCGTCGACGGCGTAGAAGAGACCGGGCTGCCGGCCGCCGTCGCCGAAGGCCGTGAGCTCCTTCAGGCTTTCGCGATCGAGGATGTGCACTTTGTCGTTTGCGCCGTCGGCGACGTAGAGATATCGCTGGCCGGCGTCGCGCGAGAAGGCGATATCCCAGACCGACCCACTACCGCGCGTTGCCGGGGCGACGGTCATTTCCTTGACGAACGATCCGTCCTTTTTGAAGACCTGGATGCGATCGTTTGTCGCGTCGCAGACGTAGAGAAGACCATCGTTCGCCAGTCTCACGCAACGCACCTGGCCGAACTGCTTGGGCGCCGCGCCACCCGGTTCATACTTCGCCGTGTCTGCGTCGTTCGGCTTCGCGCCGTAGGCGCCGAAGTAGCGCTTGATCGCGCCGGTGTTCATGTCGATCACCGCGACGCGATGATTGCGCGATCCGTCAGCGACGAAGACTTCGTTCGCCTTGCTGTCGATCGCGAAGCCCATCGCCCCGCCAAAGGCTTCGGTGCTATTGCTGTTGGCGGGGAGCGCGGGCGGAGCGTTTCCGCGCCCGCCCCGTCCACCGCGACCGCCGCCGCCGCGCCCGGCTGCACCGCGCCCCGGCGAGACCCCGGCGTACGCGGTGTCTCCGGCACCACGCGCCGGCGCTGCGGCCACCGGTGCCGGGGCCGTGCCGTACTGCGCGATGAATTTGCCGTCCTTCGAGAACTTGAGAATTCTCGTATCACTGCCGCCGGCGCCACCAATCCAAATGTTGCCCGCGTCGTCGATCGCCAGCCCGGCGTTGGCCTCGGGCCAATTGTAGCCGTCGCCCGGGCCGCCCCAATGGGCGACGAGAGCGCCGCTTGGATCGAACTCGAGCACGTTCGGCGCCGAGGCGCAGCACTCACCATACGCGGCGCCGCCGACGGTCAACCCGATCTCCGTGCGCTGGGTGAAGCTGTCCGTCAGGTGCACGACGAAGATGTGGTCGCGAGAATCGATGGCCATGCCCGTCGTGGATCCGAGGATCCAGCGATTGCCCATCGGCTTGGGCCACATGGGGTCTACTTCGAAGCGCGGTGCGCCGGCCTGTGCGCCGACGGGCGCCGAGCCCTTCTTGGGCGCGCCGCCCTGCGCGGAAAGCAGCCCGCTCCCCGCGGGCGTCATCAGCGCTATGGCCCCGAGCACCGTAAACCGTCGGTTCATGCAGTCTCCTCTAGTCGGCCGCCTCGCCCCCCCCCCGCTCCCGCCGTTCCACGGCGGATGTACGGGCTATATACTCGTTTCTTCCGGAGCGAGTGCGTGATTCTACGTCGTGGGAGTCCTATCCGTCTAGGTGGCAACAGCTTCGTCGCGCTGGTCGTCGCGATGGTGCTGGTCTTTTTGTTCCCGACGGCACAGTACGCCCATGACATCCCGAGCCGCGTCACCGTTCTGGCGTTCATCAAGCCCGAACCGGGTCATCTGCGCATTGTACTGCGGGCCCCGCTCGAGGCCATGCGCGACGTGAATTTTCCCGTCTCTGGCCCCGGTTACCTGGACCTTGGGAAGACCGCCCCCCTTCTCAACGACGCGGCCAAGGTGTGGATCGCCGACGGTCTCGAGCTGTACGCGAACGGCGTCCGGCTGCCTCAGCCCGGCATCATCCGTAGTCGACTCTCGCTTCCGTCCGATCGGTCGTTCACGACCTTCGACAGCGCCGCGTCGCACCTCGCCGGTGGCTTGCCTGGCGATACGCAGCTTCTCTGGAAGCAGGCAATGCTCGACGTCGAGATGACCGTGCCGATCGCCGACGCGAACGCTCGCTTCTCGATCCGTCCGACGCTTGCTCGGCTTGGCGTTCGGACCAACACAGTGCTCCGCTTCCTGCCCGTGTCGGGCGGAGAGCGCGCGTTCGAGTACATCGGCGACCCGGGCGTCGTCGAGCTCGATCCTCGCTGGCATCAGGCCGCGCTGCGTTTCGTCACCCTCGGCTTCGAGCACATCCTCGACGGGATCGATCACCTGCTGTTCGTCTTCTGTCTCGTCATCCCGTTCCGAAAGATCCGGCCGCTCATCGCGATCGTCACATCCTTTACCGTCGCTCACTCGATCACACTCGTTGCGAGTGCGGTCGGGATGTCTCCCGATGGCCTATGGTTCCCGCCGCTCATCGAGGTGCTGATCGCGCTGTCGATCGTGTACATGGCGATCGAGAACATCGTCGGACCGAAGCTCGAGCGACGTTGGCTCATCGCGTTCGGATTCGGGCTCGTGCACGGCTTTGGATTCTCGTTCGCGCTCCGTGAGTCGATGCAATTCGCCGGCAGTCATTTGGCGACGTCGCTCGTCTCGTTCAACATCGGCGTGGAGCTGGGTCAGCTGTTCGTGCTGGCGCTGACGATCCCCGCGCTCACGCTGCTCTTCCGGCGCGTCGTCGCCGAGCGGATGGGGACGATCATCCTCTCGGCGCTCGTCGCGCACACCGCGTGGCATTGGATGGTCGATCGCTTCGCCGTGCTGCGGCAGTACCAATTCGAGATGCCGGAGATGAGTCTCTCCGTCGCGGCCAGTTTGGCGCGCGGGCTCATCCTCGTATTGATCGTCGCCGGTGCGGGATGGGGGATGTTCGAAGTCGTGAGACGAATTCAGCGTGGAGCTACGGATTCTTCGCGGATTCCCGGTTTGGCCAGAGGAGACGAATGACGCGTCGGCGATATCGCACCCTGCTGTGCTTTCTTGGAACGAGTGTCCTGAACGTCGGCGTCGTCGCGGCGCAAACCGCGAAGAAGGCCCCCCCGTCCGTCCATCCTGCGGCCAAGGCAGCGCCGGCTCCGACGGGTCCCTCGACGCTGAGCGGCATCTATACAGATGAACAATCCGCTCGTGGCCGCGACGTCTACCTTGGCTCCTGCAAATCCTGCCACGCGCCGGAATCACACACTGGGGCGACTTTCGCCAAGTGGTGGCGCGGGAAGCGATTGTCTGATCTATTTGGCTTCATCAGCGAGCGTATGCCCAAGAACGATCCGGGCAGCCTGGCGCCGGAGGACGTGGCCGACGTCATGGCCTATCTGCTCAAGATGAACCAAATGCCGGTGGGGAGCGCCGAGCTCCCTGCCGACGCCGATTCGCTCAAGAAGTTCCGTATCGAGACGAAGCCAGCTTCATCATCAGCAAAGAGGACGAAACCATGAGTCGATGGTTGACCCGCCGCAGCGTCAGCATCTTGGCCGCCGCCGGTGTGTTCGTCGCCGCGGGCGTGACCTGGGGCGCGAGACAGTCGAGCGCCAAGCAAGGCGACGCGCTGGTGCGCGGCAACAAGCCCGGCGAATGGCGCTACTGGGGCGCCGACGCTTTCAGCACGCGCTACTCCGACGCGAGCCAGATCAACGCGAGCAACTTCGACTCGCTCCAGGTGGCGTGGCGCTGGGAGGGCGGCAAGTACGGCGCCGACGAGTACTATCGCACGACGCCGCTCTACGCGAACGGCAAGCTGTTCACCTTCGCCACGACGCGCCGCAAGGCCTTCGCCATCGACCCGGCGACCGGCGCGACGCTCTGGGACTGGGGAATCGACGAAGGCATTCGCTGGCAGAAGGCACCGCGCCAGTTCGCCGGCCGTGGTCTCGCGTACTGGACCGACGGCAGCGCCGAGCGCGTCGTGGTCGTTACTCCGGGCTATCACCTCGCGTCGATCGACGCGAAGACGGGCAAGGGCGATCCGGCCTTCGGCAAGGATGGTGTCGTCGATCTCGAAACAGGACTTGGCTACGATCTCGTTCCGCTCGCCGTGGACGATTCGGGCTCGCTGATCATCAGCGAAGCTGCACCGCTCCGGAAAGCCAAGCCGGGTGAGAAGTGGGATCCGGTCACCAAGACCGGCGCGGATGGGACGGTCGGCATCGATCCGGCGCACGGACAGATCGCCAACAGCTCGCCGGCGATCGTCGTGAACGACGTGATCGTCGTCGGCAACTCGTCGATGCACGGCTACTACCCGCTGCGATTGCACAACATCCCGGGCTTCATCCGTGGCTTTGATATTCACACCGGGAAGCAACTTTGGAAGTTCAATCTGATTCCGCAGCCCGGCGAGTACGGCGCGGATTCGTGGAAGGCCGGCTCGAAGATCGACTCCAAGGGCGTCGGCAAGAACGACGCGTGGGCGCCGTACTCGGCGGATCCGTCGCTCGGTCTCGTCTACATCCCGGTCGGCATGCCGCTCAGCGACGAGTACGGCGGTCATCGCCCGGGCAACAACCTGTTCGGCAACAGCGTCGTCGCCATCGACGTGAAGACGGGCAAGCGGAAGTGGCACTACCAGTTCGTGCACCACGACATCTGGGACTACGACACTCCGATGGCGCCGAACCTCATGGACGTCACGATCGACGGCAAGCCGCGCAAGGTGATCGCGCAGACGACCAAGCAGGGTTGGGTCTACGTGCTCGATCGCACGAACGGCACGCCGATCTGGCCGATCGTCGAGCGTCCGGTGTTGCAGAGCGAAGTGCCCGGCGAGTCGACGTCGCCCACGCAGCCGATTCCGACCAAGCCGGCGCGCTACGCGCTGCAAGGTTTGCAAGAGAGCGATCTGATCGACTACACGCCGGCTATTAAAGATTCCGCATTGAAGCTGGCGCGGAAATGCCGCATGGGCCCGTACTTCATTCCGGGCTCGCCGGCGGACGGGAAGGGCAAGACCGGTCCGTCGAAGTACAAGTGTTCGTGGTACGCGCCGGGCGCGAGCGGCGGCGTGAACATCGACGGTGGTGCGGCGGTGGATCCGGCGACTGGTTTCCTCTACGTCGGCGGACAATCCGGTCTGAGCACGATCGAAGTCGAACATGACCCGTGCTCCGAGCATCGCTACAGCCAGCCACACGACAGCTGCGGCCTTCTCGGCGCACTGCCGGCGCCGCCGGGTTACAAGTCTTCGCGCGGCGAAGGCGGGACCGGCTTCGAGGCCCGCGCCGCGACGTCGATCGGGACCGTCTCGATCGTGAAGCCGCAGGAGCTCGGTGGAATCACGGCGTTCGATATCACCACGGGCGACAAGAAGTGGTGGGTGCCGAACGGCAACCGGTGGCGAGAGCAGACGACGAGCGATCCGCTCTTCGCCGGCGTGCAGCTGCCGAAAATTCCGGCACTCGGCGGTCAGCCTGAAGTGATCACGACCAGCACACTCGTCATTCACGGAACGGGACGGTCGGGCAACGCCGGCGGCACGCGTGGCCGCGGCGGCCGCGGCGGCGCGGGCGGTGGTGGCGGACGAGGGGGCGGCAACACCGCGGCACCGCCGCCGGTGCAGTCGCAGCTCTACGCGTTCGACAAAGCGACAGGCAAGCAGGTCGGCGCGGTGAACATCCCGGCGGTGAATACCGCGGTGCCGATGACGTTCATGCACCAGGGCAAACAGTACATCGTGTTTGCGACGGGGCAGGGGGAGAGTGTGGGGCTGACGGCGTTGACGCTGCCGCGGGCGACGCCGCACTAAGCGATGGCTTGCGGAGTGAAAACGGGGATGCCGATCGGCATCCCCGTTTTTTTTTTGAAACGGCGCGAACGTCGCTGTCGGCGATGGTCGGCGGCGGCGGCTCACGGCTGGCTGGCGGCTCGCGGCGGTGCGCACGGCTGCCGGCTTGTTGGCTGTCGGCGGCGGCTCGCGGCTTGGCTATCGGCGGCGGCTCGCGGCTTGGCTATCGGCCGCGGCTCTGGCCAAACTGCGACAACGCCTTATGCCGAAAGCCGCGCGCACCGCCGCAAGCCGCAGCCGCTAGCTCGAAAAGCCGCCAGCCGGGCGCACCGCCGCCAGCGGAAAGCCAGCCGTGAGCCGCCGCCGCCGACCATCGCCGACTGCGACGTTCGCGCCGTTTTTCGGACCGGCCACTAGACAGGCGACTAGTGAATGGGGATGCTTGGGCGGTGATGTCTGCTGCGTATTCTCTCTCGACGCTGGGAGACCTTCGGCTCGCGGGGCCGAACGGCGTCCTGCTTTCGGGTCGCCGAAAGGAGCTGGTCCTCCTCACGTACATCGCGCGGCGCGCTCCGAACGGGGTTTCGCGCGACGAGCTGGCCGCATTGTTATGGGGCGAGCGGGACGAGGATAAGGCGCGTCAGTCGTTACGTCACGCGCTGCATCAGCTCCGCCGGGCGCTCGGCGACGTCATCGACACGACGGGCGACGACGTAAAAGTGAGCGACGCGATCGCGGTCGACGCGTCGCTGCTCGAAGCCGACATCGCGACTGGACGGCTGAGCGAGGCCGTCGAACGTTGGCGCGGCGACTTTCTTCGCGGCGCCGAGGACGCCGGCGGCGAGGAATACGCAGGCTGGCTCGAGCGAGAGCGCGAACGGCTTCGGCGAACGATCGCGTCGGCTTTCTCGAAACTTGTCAGCGAGGCGCATCGCGACGGTCGAGCGATAGACGAGCTGCAGTGGGCGCGGCGCTGGACGGAACTGTTTCCGCTCGACGAGGCGGCCCACATCGCGCGGATCGACGCGCTGCGGCGGAGCGGCGATGCTGACGAAGCTCGCTCCGTCCATTCGAGCTTCGTCACGAGGTTACGCTCCGAGCTCGACGTCGCGCCGTCGGTCGAGCTGATTCGCGCGGGCGAAGAGCTGAGCCACGCCGCGCGCAAAGAACGAGCGCGCCGACCGGGGGCCGCGGCCATCGTGATGCCCGAGCTGATTGGCCGTGGCGCGGCGATCCTCAATTCGCTGTACGAGCTCTGGGCGCAAGTGAGAACCGACGGGTGCCTTGCCGTCGTCGAAGGGAGCAACGGGTCGGGGAAGTCGCGTCTCCGCGCCGAGCTGATCCGGCGAATCCGCGACGCCGGTGCCACATCGCTCCTTCTCGACGCGTCCGCGCAGGCGACCGACGACGAAGAGTCGTGGTCGACGCTGCGCCGCGCGGCACACCCGTTGATTGATTCCTCGGCGATCGAGGACGCCCCGAACAAGGCGCTGGTCGAGCTTGCGCCGCTCTTGCCGGAGTTGCGTCGCCGGTTCCCGCACTTGAGCGAGTCGGCGACCCACCCCGAGCGAACCGACGTGGCGATGCGCGACGTTTTCCGCGTGGTCGGCGCGCGCACGCCGATCCTCCTTGCCATTGACGATCACGAGTTGTCCGACTCCGCGACTCACGAGTTGTTATCTCGTCTCGCGGCGGCGGTTCCGCGCGGTGTGCTGTTGCTACTCACCCTTTCCACGGACACGGAGCGCGGGCGCGAACGCGCCACGCAGCTGGCCGAGCTCGGCGGAGCTCGCCGCTTCAAGATTCCGTTGTTGTCGCGGGACGAAATCGGGTCGCTCATCGACGCGATGCTCGAGGTGGCACCCTCGGACCGCGCGTTGCTGATCGATCACTTGCTCGAGCAAGGTGGCGGAAATCCACAACAGGCGATCGCCCTCGTGTCGGAGCTCGCCGACGACGGCACCCTGGTGCTCGGCGAGCGGGGCGTGTGGCGATTTACTGGACCTGCCGTCGCCAAACCGAATGCCGAAGCGCCACCCGAAGCGCGCGCAGGAAGCGCCGGCGAGGGAGCGCCATCCAGCGCCAAGCCGGCGCGCGCGGCGAGAACGCGTTGGGTTGGAGCCAGTGTTCTGGCCGCGTTGGTGATAGCGTCGGTCGTTTCGCTGGTGCGCGCGTCATCGGATCCGGTCGCCGACGCCGCCGTACCGCCCCGTGTTGCGGTTCTCGACCTCGAGCTGGTCGGTGGTGACACGGTCGATCGTTATCTCGCTTCGGGATTGGCCGAGGAAATCAACTCGACCCTGTCGAAATTCGAGGCGTTGCGCATCAAGAGTCGCGGTTCGGTCCGAACTGCGCGCGCATCGGGCGTGGTCGATCCGGTCAAACTCGGCGAGGTATTGCAGGTCGACTATCTCGTCGAAGGAAGCATCCGTCGCATCGACTCGACGTTCAAAGTCGCGGTGCGTCTGACGAAAGCATCGGACGGCTTTCAGTTGTGGAGCAAAGACTTCGATGCAAGGACGACGGCGTTGCCGGTCCTGCACGATCGTATCGCGCGCGAGGTTGCTTCCCGCATCGGCGGGCGTTTGGCCAGTGCCGACGCCGTGGCTGGCGGCCGTCTACCGACGAAGGACGCGCAAGCGTACGAGCATTTCCTCCGAGGCAACTATTATCTCGGACGGCGCACGCCGCCGATGACCGAGCAAGCGATTGCGCAGTATCAGCTCGCGCTCGTGCGCGACACGATGTTCGTCGCGGCAAAGGCCCGGATCGCCTACGCCTATGCCCTGATGCTCGATTGGGGATGGCCGTACGCGCGAAAGTCGCCGGAGCAGCTCCACCACGAGGGGCTTCGCCTGGCGGAGAATGCGATCCAGCTCGACTCGCTGTCGCCCGATGCCTGGATGGCGAAGGCGTACCTCCTGGTCGCGGCCGACCCGGTTCGAATGAGCGGCGCCGCTCAAGCATTCGAGCGCGCGATCGCGCTCGACCCGAAGAACACCGAGGCGATCCATCAGTACGCGCAGGTGCACGAGGCGACGGGCGTTTGGGACAAGGCGATGGACGCCATGCACCGAACGCTCCTTCTCGAGCCGGATCGTGCATTGCCATACGTCGCGATGGCGTCGATCGAGTGGAAGCGAGGCCGTCCCGAGGAAGCGAGGCGGCTCTACGACTCGGCCTTGGTCGCCGATCCGGGAGCGTCGTACGTCCTGAGCGCGCGCGCGTTGTTGCGTGTCCATCGTGGCGACATCGCGGGCGGCCTCGAGGACGCCGAGACCGCGGTGCACGTCGAGGACGGATATTCGATCCCTCCGCACTCCGTCCTCGCCATCGCACTTGCCCGGAGCGGATCGACGCCGCGCGCCCGACTCGAGGTCGAACGGGCGCTGTCCGAGGTCCCCGACCCGAGCGCGCCGTCTCCCACCGACGCCCGATTCATCGCCAGCGCCCTGATGGCGGTTGGCCGGCGAGAAGATGCGATTCGCCTCATGGAACGCGCGCGACCGCGCGGGGCTTGGCTCTGGTTCTACGCCCTCGCTCCCGACTTCGATCCCATTCGCGACGACCCACGCTTCGTTCGGATCATGCGAGAAGCGCATCCGCCCGACCTGCCGCAACCGACTAGAAAGTGATCACCTGATTCGGCGCGATGATCTCGACCGGGTGGAATTTGCCGCAGAAGTCCTTGCCGGCGACATGGTGCTTGACGTAGCCGTTCGCCAGATCGGTGGGGTAGCAGAGGGGTTCCGCGGTAACGGCGATCCCAATCCCGCCAGAGCACATGTCAGTCGTACCGACGAGGTCGAACTTGAGGTTCGGGGTCGGTATCACGCAGGACATCGCTGGTTTGGTTTCCGTCCATGCGGGTTTCTTGCAGTGTACCGCCGACCCGGACGTTTCGAACGCGTAGCCCGACGGACATCGCCAGTAGACCTCCGCGTTCACAGCGGCCGCGGCCGACAGCCGAGCCGGGTGGAACGTGGCGGCAAGGCCCGTCGCTCCGATTGCGGCCGCTACGGCCAGTACGAGAAGTCGCGACATAGAGTCTCCTTTTGAGAGCCGCGGCTGGAAGACTTGAGTCGAGGCATCGACCGGTGCCTTCGCGCCGCTCAGTGAATTGTTGCGACAACGTTGCGGCGCGACACGGAATCCGGCGTGAGCCGCGCCGTGAGCCCGGTGTTAACTCGCTGCGCGGGGGAACCTCAGTGCGTTTGAGTCGCACGGTGACGCCGCTTCACGTTCAGCTCACGCCGTAACTCACGGCCAGTTCCTTCTCCGCCGGTATCGTCCGCCCCGTCGAACCCACACTGACGGAGCGTCGAGATGGCGGGTATTTCCGATACGCTTGTTGGTCGCGATCCGGGCCGTGCGCGGTGAAGTCCACGCGGTGGACGGTCATCGCTTTGACCGTGGGTGTGCTGCTGCCGGCCGTGGCAGATTCGGCCCGCGGCCAGGATTCGACGACCGCGCGAGTGCCCGCGCTGAGCGTGACGTCCTCGTTCGCGCCGGAGCGCTGGATCCCGGCAGACTCGCCGATCGCGCTGATGCTGAGTCGTCCGCTCACCTCGGACGAGGGGCGTGTCGCGGTCCTGATCGGGTCGACGGACGTAACATCGCTGTTCGAGCGTTCCGGAACCGTGCTTCGTTACGGATCTCGCGCTCTGCGGCTTCCGTCGGGCGAAAGTGAAGTCGTGGTCTATACCGTAAATAGCCGACGGTGGACCGAGGTGGCCCGTCTGGCGATCAAGGTTCTCACGCCGGCCGGCTTCAGCGCCGCGTCCGCGAAGCCATCGGCCTCGATCAACAACAAAGGCCAGCTCGCCGAGGGGCATTCCGGACTCCAGCCGTCCCCCGACCCGGCGACCTATCAGGATCTGGGCTTCAGCGGCGGGTTGCAGACCACTCACGAACGCGACGGCTGGCGCTTTCAGACGACATCGAACTACGTCGGCGCATCGCGGCGTCAAGAGGCGCTGCGCTACGGTGACCGGCACGATCGCGCGCCGAAGATCGATCTGTCGGACTACGTACTGCAGTTAGAGCGGGGACCAGCCTCGCTGTCGCTCGGGCACGTGTCGGCGGGAACGAATCGCCATCTGATCAATTCGTTCGCAAGCCGCGGCGTCGAGGCGCGCGTCGGCGGTACTCGGGCGAGCGTGACGGTGTCAGCGCTCAACGGCTCGAGCGTCGTCGGCTGGAACAACTTCACGGGACTGGAGAACGGCGATCACCGCGTGCAGTCGGGAACGCTGAATCTCGAGCTGGTTCCGTCGCGGCCTGGCGCAATCCATTTGGACGCGACGCTCATGAACGGCTCTCTCCTGCCGCAGACTTCGTTCACGCAAGGCGCGGTCGTCGACGCCGAGCGAAGCACCGGCGCGGGAGTCCAATTCTCGGCGGCGACGCCGTCCCAGCGCCTTCGCGTCGCCGGTGGTCTCTCGAAGAGTCGGTTCAACAATCCGGCGAAGGACCACGAGCTGACTGGCGACACGACAGTCGTGCCCGTGCGCGAGGAGCGTCGGGGCGCGTACTACGTGGAAGCCAACGCCGGCCTACTTCAGAACGCGAGCGTCGGCGGTCTGTTCTCGACGAGCGTCAACGCCGTCTACCGGCGCGAGCAAGTCGACCCGATGTACCGCACGGTCGCCGCGCAGACACAGTCGGACCGCGTCCAGGATACTTATGAGATCGCGGGCAATGTCGGCGTCGTGAATCTGCAGCTCTCGCACAACCGCTATCACGACAACCTCAACGACATCGCGTCGATTCTGAAAACGCTCAATCGCATGTCGACGGTGCAGGTGAGCGCTCCGCTCGCCGGGCTTCTCAGGATTCAACGCGGTGCGTCGTTCTTGCCCGCGGTCAACTACGGCCTCAATCGCGTTCATCAATTCGGCGCCGGTATTCCGCTCAACAGCGAGTTCTCGGCCACGCACGTGCCGGATCAGATGAACGACCTGCACAACGCGGCGGCGGCGTGGCAGATCGGACGCTGGCGTCTGCAGTACCGCTACAACCAGAACATCCAGGACAACCGGCAAGCCGGTCGAGAACGCGCCGACTTTTTCGGCGTCTCGAACGCGATCTCCGTCGACGTGAGCGTGCGCTCGAACTTCGACGTGGGGTACGAGGGGAGCAGCGAGCATCAGACGAGCCGCGAGACGTCGCAGACGAACCGGACTCGTCACGCCGGCGGCACGCTGACCTGGCGGCCAACCGCGCTCACCACGATCACGAGCTTGGCGTCGATCAACGTGACGCGCGACGACCCATTGACCTCGGACGTGACCAGCACCGAGCAGCGACTCGAGCTCGCGCAGGGATTCAACCTCGGGCGCACTCCGGCGGGCGGCGGTACGCGCGGGCAGTTCTTCCTGCGTTACGGCAACACGTCGGGTACCAACTGGGCTTTTCCCGGCGGACCGGTGTTCTCGCGAACGGAGCGCGCGGGTTGGACGCTGACCTCCGGCATGTCACTTCGCCTCTACTGACCTCGCCATGTCATTCCGTTCGATCATCCTCGTCTCCGTCGTCGCTCGTCTCGTTTGTCCTGTCGACGTGTCGGCACAGGTCCGCGTCAACCCGACCGGTGTGAATGTCAACACTCAGGGCGCGACGACAGTCTTCCTGACGTACGGAGGCCTCCGCAACCAGATCCCAATCGAGGCATTCTGGTGCGGCGCGTTGATTCCCGCCGCTCCGGCGCGCGGCTCGCGCTGCAATCCGGCGACGATCTTCGGCCAACTGCCGATTCGGTACAATCAGTCGCAGCTATCGAGCGGAGTGCTCAGCGACGTGATGAGCATCCCGCCGTCCGTGTCGCGCCGCGCGTACCAGGACGCCGAACGTGGCAACACGTCGAGCTTCTATTACGTGCGGCGATTCGTGAGCACCGCCGGCGGCCCCGACGAATATGTCGCCGTCACGTGCAGGCTCGCCGGCGGCGGAGCGCGGGTTCCGTTCTCGCTCACCGACGTCGACGTCCGATTCGATGCCAACACGCCGGTGCTGTTCGTCGAACCTGATGCGACTGTGCCTCCGCTCGCGGCCGACATCGCATTCAACGGATCCGGACGTCTTCACGGTCGATGGGAGGTCGTGTTGCCCGGCGACGAGCTTCCCGAGCCGGAGGATTTGCTCACCGAGGCGACGCTGCCGCCGGAAGCGCGCGGAAGTCAGCGACGCTATACGCAGCTCGGGCGTTTCAGTGTCTTCCTTCAGCCGACGGGACGCGTCGTCTTACCTGGCCCGGATGTCTCGCGCATTCCGACCGCGGTTCCCGGAACGTACCTGATTCTTCTGCGCATCGAAGCGACCGACGACAAGGACGGCGACTCGGATCGCTCGGCGGTCGGCGCCGGACTTGGCGTCGTACACAGTGGCGCAGTCGCGGGATTTCCGCTGCCCGTTTTGCGCTACGTCGTTGGCGCGGCGGCGGGCGAGGTTTCGAGCGGGCAAACCGGAAACGAGCTCGCCCTCGTGCTTCCTCGCGAGGGAGCGACCGTTTCCCGCGACTCGGCGCTGACGGTGAGTTGGATCGGCGATCGCCGCGCCGCGTTCTACCGTGTGGAGTTCGAGACGAGTGACGGACTCCGTGTCTTCGCGGCTATCGCACCGCCGGGCGCGGTCACGTATCAGGCGCCGCCGTTCCTCTTCGAGCGCGCCGCCGGAAAGACAATGCGCTGGACCGTGGTCGCGCTCGACTTCAACGGTCGAGAGTTACGCCGGAGTCGTTGGCGAACGATCACGCCGTCGGCGGGCACCACCCACTGATTGATCTCCTCGGAGTGACGCCGTGCCGATGCGCACGGTGGCTCCGGCAACGCAGCAATTCCTTTCTTGGGGGCACCATGTTGAGACTGACGTTGAGCGCTGCAGCCGCGGTTGTATTGGCGACGCCCTATCATCGGTTCGATACGCCGCGAATCAAGCGCATCGAGACCGTCAACGCGTCGAATTTGCAGGCGCCGGTCACGACGCCCTATGTGGCTCCGGGGCAGGCCAAGGAGTACTGGATTTACGGTCCGTGGGTGGATTGGGCCGATGCCGTCATGCTGGGCGGTGTTCCGCAGACGATCCTCGAGAAGAAGCCGCTGTTCAACAGCGACGGCGCGTTGCTTCGCGTCCGGCTCAAGGTTCCCGACGGAGCGGCTCGCGGCCAGATCGACCTCGCGGTTCACGTGAACTGTACGCTCGCTCCGTTCACGGATTGCGCCACGGGAAATCTGACGCGAAAGGTGCAAGTGCTTCGCGTTGGCACCGTGAGCGGCATCTCGCCGAACACCGGCGTCGTCGCTGGCACCCCAACGCCTTTCACGGTTTCCGGGACCGGAATGGACGTCGCGACGATTTACGCGTGGCGGACGACGATGACGAATACGTCGATTCAGTCGCGCACGTCCACTACGCTCGCGTTCACCGGCGCGCCGCATTGTGGAAGCAGCACGGTCGTCATTCGGGACATGGCCGAAGGTGGCGACTTCTATCCATACAGCGGCGTCGCCACAGTGTCGTCGTCGACCCAATGCGGGTACCAGCCGCCCCCGAAAACCATGACGACCGGTTCCTGTCCCGTCGGACAGGTTTGGGACCCGAACACGAAAACGTGCAAGCCATGATCACGTTCAACGTCGTTCGTTGCGGAAACGGCGCAACGTCGCTGCCGCCGACCATCGCCGACAGCGACGTTGCGCTTTTTCAACGACCTCAGGGCTTCACGTACTTCTTGATGTGCGCCACCGCGTCGGCCCCGTACGTCTGCGGTCCGACTTCGGCCCCGTAAATGTTCCCACGCTTGTCGACCGCCACGCCCTCGGCCGAGCTGGTGTTCGTGGCCGCCGTGTTCGGATCGGGAATGAAGTACTTCACCGAACCGTCCTTTGCGCTGCCGATGCGAATCCCGCGCTTCCACGCTCCGTGCGCCGGGTTGACCGAGCCTGACTCCGAGTCCGCGACGTAAATGTTGTCCTGCGCATCGATCGCGATCCCGCTCGGCCGGCTGAACTGATACCACGTGTCGAGCAGCTTCCCGTCCTGATCGAAGATCTTGATCCGATTATTGCCGCGATCGCCCACGAACAGCCGTCCACGCGAATCCATCGCCAGCGCGTGCGGCTGGTCGAAGTCGTCCGGGCCCTTGCCGAGCTGGCCCCACGTCGTGATCAGTTTTCCCTCTTTCGAGAACTTGAATACCCGCGCCGTGCTGCCGGCGCCCGACGAATGCCCCTCGGCGACGAAGATCGTGCCGTTGGGCGCGACGAGGATGTCGTTCGGCTGGAAGAAGTACGCCGTGTCGCGGCCGCCGCCGGCGACGCCCATCGTCAACAGCAGTTTGCCGTCCGGGCTGAACTTGAAGATCTGATGACCCTTTGGCGGGCCGGCCGGCGCAGTCGGTGGCGCCGCCGCGCGTCCCGCGGCCGACGTATCGCCACGGCCGCCACCACGTCGTCCGCCGCCCCCGCCAGTGCAGTTGCAGTCCGTCACCCAGATGTTGCCGTCGCGATCGACGAAGATGCCGTGTGGCGAGACGATCAGCCCCGAACCGAAATGAGCGACCACATTCCCCGTCGTATCGAATTTCATCACGGGGTCGAGCGTCGATGTCGCGCAGTTGTTCGCCCCGCACCGCTCGGCGACCCAAATGCTCACGCCGTCCTTGTCGATGTCGACCGCGCTCGCCGAGCCCCAGGTCCGTCCCCCCGGCATCTTCGCCCAGGTGTCGAGCGTGCGATACGGATTGGGCAGATCGTTTTGCGGGCGGATGCTGGTTTCTTGCGCGCCGACGACGCGTGCGAAAACCGGCGCCGCGATCGCGACGAGAAGTATCAGTCGGGCGGAGGCGCGTCGTTGCATGGTCGTCCAGTGGATCGGGTGGTCATGGATGAACGCCGATCTTGCGGCCGCGCATGATCGTCGTGTCGGCACTCAGCGAGTCGGTCGTCGCCGTCGCGTGATTTGCCTTGAGAATGTAGGCCGTGACGTCGAGATACTGTTGGTCTTTCAGCGAGCCGGGATTGTCGACCGGCATCGTTTGGCGGACGAGCTGGTAGAAGTCGCCGATGCGGCGGTCCCCCCAGTTATCGACGAACTCCTTGCCGACGAACTTCTCGCTTTGATGGCAAGCGCCACACGTCGAGTTGTACACCTGCTCGCCTCGAGCCGCTTGTGCCGCGGTGTATGGTGCTGGCGCCAGGTTCGCATAGCGCGTGATCACGACCTTCGCGGTCGGATCGAAGCGGAGTGGAACCGGCGCGCCGGTCTTCGATCCGGCGCCCAATCGGGCCTCGAGCGGTGGGCGAACATTTGTCGTGGCAGCCGCGCATCCGACGACGGCGGCGATGGTGCCGAGGACAAGCAGGCGGGGGCGAGACTTCCGCATCAAAACTCCTACCGCGCGGGCGGTGACGAGGTGGCACCCATATTAGACGGGGGCACGGGGTGACGCCAGCCGTGTCGAGCCGAACCATACGCGTTGATTTCACTCGTGCGCCGCGTCAAGTTGGTCGGTATCCCTCGCATCATCCACTCGTTACGTCCATGACGAACGATTCATCGAATTCCGCCGACAATTCGGCCGTGACCAAAGCCGGCCAAAGTGACGAAGGGGCTCTGCCTCGCCGCGATTTCCTCAAGGTAGCCGGCGCGGGCGCGGGTGCCCTGTTGGTTTCAGGTGCGGGCAGCGCCGCCGCAAACATCCCCAACCCGAGAGCAACGCGTTCCGTACGCTCCGCCTCGGCCTCCCCCGACATTGTCGTCGTCGGTGCCGGACTCTGGGGCAGCTTTACCGCCTACCATCTGCGCAAGATGGGCGCAAACGTCACGGTCGTCGACGCGTACGGCCCGGGCAACGCGCGGTCGACCTCCGGCGATGAGACGCGTGGCGTGCGTTCGTCGTACGGCGACAAGAGGGGCACGCTGGGCGAGCTGTGGACGCTGTGGGCGCGTGAGTCGATGAAGCGCTGGATCCAGTTCGACGACGAGTGGGGTCGCGAGCTCCGGCTCAACCTGTTCCACGTCACCGGCGACATCATCTACCGCACCGAGTGGGACAACTTCCAGCTCCAGTGCAAGCTCTGGTGGGACAAGAACAAGATCCCGTACCAAATCCTGAACCCGGACGACGTTCGGAAGGCGTTCCCCGTCGTCGGCATGGAAGACATCACGGCATGCTTGTACGAGCCGGACGCGGGCGTCGTTCGCGCGCGTCGCGCGGCGCAAGCGGCAGCCGCTGCGTTCGAGCACCTCGGCGGCAAGATCAGGATCGGCCGCGCCTCACCGTCCAAGGTCTCGAGCGGTAAGCTCGAGGAGATCGCGCTCGATACCGGCGGCACGCTGCGCGCGGACACGTTCGTGTACTGCGTCGGTCCGTGGCTCGGGAAAACCTTCCCCGACATCTTCGCGAAGAAGACCCGCACGCCGATGGGTTACGTCGTGTACTTCGCGACCCCGATCGGCGATCATCGCTTCACCTACCCGAACATGCCGAGCTTCAATTTCCCCGGCGTGACGGGTTGGCCGGCGCTGCCCGTCGACAATCGCGGCTTCCGCGTGCGCGGCGCCGAGCGCGCGCCGACGCCGCAGGTCGCCGACGCCGGCGGAGCAGCCGGTACGCCTGGCGCCGCGGCGCAACAAGGACGCGGGAACGGTCGCGCGAACAACGCAGCGACGACCGACACCGGTTCCAACATGGCGAACGCGGGCAACACCGGCGGACCGCCC
Source organism: Gemmatimonadaceae bacterium (assembly GCA_035554995.1). Taxonomy (GTDB): domain Bacteria; phylum Gemmatimonadota; class Gemmatimonadetes; order Gemmatimonadales; family Gemmatimonadaceae; genus JAQBQB01. The sequence goes on along the minus strand of DATMHK010000170.1, from coordinate 27 downwards.
GCCGAAGGTCGCGCTGCAGCTCCCGCT
>DATMHK010000169.1:0-47273 GCA_035554995.1 Gemmatimonadaceae bacterium | reverse complement strand
CGCCTCCACCGAGGTGTTCCTGCAGCCGGGGCCGGCCCACCAGAGCCTGGAGTCGTTCGAGCGCGCCATGCTCAAGAACGACCCGTCGATCGCGCCTTCGATGCTGTACGCGTACGCGGCGCTCTCGGAAGGCATCCCGTTCGCCAACGGTGCGCCGAACCTGACCGCGGATACGCCTGCGCTGGTGAAGCTGGCCACGGACAACCAGGTGCCGATCTGCGGCAAGGACTTCAAGACCGGCCAGACGCTGCTCAAGACGGTGCTCGCGCCGATGCTCAAGGCCCGCATGCTCGGGCTGTCGGGTTGGTACTCCACGAACATCCTCGGCAACCGCGACGGCGAGGTGCTCGACGATCCGGCCTCGTTCAAGACGAAGGAAGAGTCGAAGCTCAGCGTGCTGCACACGATCCTGCAGCCCGAGTCCTACCCCGATCTGTACAAGGATTTCTCGCACGTCGTGCGCATCAACTACTACCCGCCGCGCGGCGACAACAAGGAAGGCTGGGACAACATCGACATCGTCGGATGGATGGGCTATCCGATGCAGATCAAGGTCAACTTCCTCTGCCGCGATTCGATCCTTGCCGCGCCGATCGTGCTCGACCTCGCGCTCTTTTCCGACTTCGCCCACCGCGCCGGGATGAAGGGCATTCAGGAATGGTTAAGCTTCTATTACAAGTCGCCGATGGCCGCTCCCGGATTGCAGCCGGAACACGATCTTTTCATCCAGCAGACGAAGCTCAAGAACACGCTTCGGCACTTGATGGGTGAGGAACAGATCACCCACCTCGGCCTGGAGTACTACCAGTCCTGAGCGGGGAGGGTACCGCCATGAAGGTGGCTGCTGTGGTTCGTTTGGGCGCGACGCTGGCAAGCGTCGCGCTCGTTGCGTCGGTCATCGAATCGTGCAACAGCGGACCGCCGGGCCCGCCGGCGATGCACCAGTATTCGGCGAGCTACGATTACACGATCCGTCCCGACCAGGCGCCGCCGCATGCGCGCGACGACATCCACTACTCGATCACCATCCTCGACCGCAAGACGCGCCAGCCGATCGAGAGCGGCGAGGGCCAGCTGTTCGCCGGGAAACCGATCGACCCGGACATTCCGTCGGGGCCGCAGTCCAAGACCTACGACGGGTTCGCCTATGGTCCCGAGGTCGGCGTGTACCATGCGAAGTTAAATTTCGTGATCCCGGGCACGTGGGCGGTCGCGATCCGGTTCCGTCGCGATTCGCTGCACCCGTTGGAGCGGATCGACTGGATGCAGGACGTAATCAACGAACGGCCTTCGAACATTCCTTGATGCGACACTTCTATCGCTCGAACCTTCAGCTCGCGGACGTGCTCGCGATGGCCGACGAGTTTTTTCCCGGCATCGGTCTCTCGCAGCACACGACGGCGCCGAAATCGCGCACCTATACCGGTGCGCTCGGCACACTTCGTCTGTCCGTGCGCGCCGAGGGCGGCCACTACACCTTCGTCCAGGTGGAGACCGATCAGATGGGCGAGAGCCGCCTCGATCGGAATGCCAAGCGGTTCTTCGTGACGTTGCACCGGACTGAAGACCCGACTCACGCGCTGAGCCCCAACTACTGATGCCGACGGACCGGCGTACTCCGCGCCGGGCCGCGACGAGCGGTCCGGCAACCGCGGCGCGCGGTGCAGGCAAGCCGTCGGCCGCGCTCTCCAGTGAGCAGCGGCTCGATCTGTACTACTGGATGCGATTGACGCGGACGCTCGAGGAGCGTCTCGTCGCGCTCTATCGCCAAACGAAGGTCGTCGGCGGACTCTTTCGATCGCTTGGTCAGGAAGCGGACGCTGTCGGCAGCGCGTACGCGCTCGAGCGACGCGACGTCCTGTCGCCGCTGATCCGCAATCTCGGATCGATGCTCGTGAAGGGCGCTACGCCAGTCGAAATCCTGAAACAGTACATGGCGAAGGGTGACTCACCGACACGCGGCCGCGAGTTGAACATCCATTTCGGCGATACCGAACGCGGTTTCATCGGACAGATCTCACCGCTCGGCGACATGGTGCCGGTGATGGCCGGTGTAACGCTGAGCTTCAAGATGCGCGGCGAGGATCGCGTTGGTCTCGTGTACGTCGGCGACGGCGCCACGTCGACCGGTCCGTTTCACGAAGGCATCAACTTCGCCGCGGTGCAGCGTTGCCCGCTCGTCGTCGTCGTCGAGAACAACGGCTATGCCTATTCGACGCCGACGTCGAAGCAGACCGCGGCGACGCGCTTCGTCGACAAGGCGATCGGGTACGGAATTCCGGGCGAACGGACAGACGGCAACGACGTCCTCGCCGTCTACGATGTCACGCGCCGGGCCGTCGATCGCGCCCGTCGCGGTGAAGGCGTATCGCTGGTCGAGTTGATGACGTATCGACGCAAGGGCCACGCGGAGCACGACAACCAGTCGTACGTGCCCGATGGCGAGATCGAGCAGTGGGAGCGCGAGAACGACCCGATCACGCGCTACATCGCTCGATTGCGAGACGAATTCGATGTCACCGAAGACGAGATCTCGGCCATCGACGACCGTGTACGTCGCGAAGTCGACGAAGCGACGGATGTGGCCGAACGCTCCGGCCCGCCCGCGGCGCTCGATGGGCTGGTCGGCATCTACGCGGATCCGCCGTCTGAAAAGCCGCTTTGGTATCGCGAGGGCCAGGACGCCGCGGTGGCTGCGCACGAGCGAGCGGAAGGGTGGGGCACGTTCAACGCGTCGAAGGCGAGCTCCTGATGGCGGAGATCACGTACCTCGAGGCGATCCGCGAAGCGCTATTCGAGGAAATGGACCGCGACGCGAACGTGTTCTGCCTCGGTGAAGACATCGGTGGTTATGGCGGGGCGTTCAAAGTCACTGAGGGACTGCTCGACCGGTTCGGTGAGTCGCGCGTGATCGACACGCCGATCTCGGAGACCGGAATCGTCGGCGCGGCCGCGGGCGCGGCGCACATGGGGATGCGTCCCGTCGTCGAGATGCAGTTCATCGACTTCATCGCCAGTGCGTACGACATGCTCACGAACTACGTGGCTACGGCGCGCTATCGCGCGTTTCTACCGTGCCCGATGGTCGTGCGCGGTCCGAGCGGCGGCTACGTGCGTGGTGGCCCGTTCCACTCGCAGAATCCCGAGGCGGGATTCATTCATACGCCGGGGCTCAAGGTCGTGTATCCGTCGACGGCGGAGGACGCGAAGGGCCTCATGAAAGCGGCGATTCGCGACGACGACTGCGTGCTCTTCTTCGAGCACAAGTACCTGTACCGCCGGATCAAGGCGGAGATGCCGGCGGGCGATCATGTCGTGCCGATCGGCAAGGCGCGCGTCGCGCGTGAGGGTCGGGATCTCTCGATCATCACCTACGCCGCGACAGTGTGGAAAGCGCTCGAAGCAGCCGAGACTCTCGCAAAGGAAGACGGGCTGTCGGTGGAGGTCATCGACCTGCGATCCCTCGCTCCTCTTGACGATGAAGCGATTCAGACGACGGTTCGCAAGACGAATCGCGCGCTCGTCGTCCACGAGGACACACGGACGGGCGGGATCGCCGGCGAGATCACGGCGCGGATCAACGAGACGTCGTTCGCCTGGCTGGATGCGCCGGTGCTTCGGGTGACGGCGCATGACGTTCCGCTCCCCTACGCGCCGCAGCTCGAGGACTTCGTGCTGCCGCAGACGACGGATATCGTCCGGGCTGCGCGGACCGTCGCGGCCTACTGATGTCGTCGCCGACACCCCCCGGGGACCGGTCGCCAGAGGCGGGCGGGCTTTGGCCAGCGTATTTTGGTATTGGCTGTATCACGGCGATCGGCGGCTTTGCCGGCGGCGGGATGATCGCGGTGCTCGTCGCCAAGGTGGTTGGGGCGCTGAGCCGCTGTGCGCCCGACGTCGAGACCGGCGCGCCGTGCGGATGGGGTACATACTGGCTTCGTGGGGCGGTGATCGGCCTCGTGCTGCTACCATCGGTCGCGCTTTGGCGATTCCGACGAGGGCGACAGCGCGAGCAAAACCCGGAACGAGGATGATGCGGTGGCACGCATAGACGTTGTAATGCCTCAAATGGGCGAGTCGATCGCCGAAGGCACGCTCTCGAAGTGGCTCAAGAAGGTCGGCGATCAGGTGAAGCGCGATGAGCCGATGTTCGAGATCTCGACCGATAAGGTCGATGCCGAGATCCCGGCTCCGTCGACCGGCGTGCTCGCCGAGGTTCTGGTCACGGAAGGGCAAACGGTGCCGGTCCAGACGGTCGTAGCGCGGTTGGAGACGGATGTCACGGCGGCGGTCGCGGCTCCCGCGGCGGCGCCGAGTGCACCGGCTGCCGCGGCTGCGCCGGCGGGGCAGGGCGCGGCGGTTGGTGGTGGTGCGGGGGGCCCCCCCCGCAAAGAATCTACGCCGCAACCCCCCGCTCCCTCGCACCCAATCGCCGCCAGCGCACCCATTTCCGCGCACACCAACGGCGATTCGCTCGAGGAGCGCCTCCGCACCAAATCCTCGCCGCTCGTCCGCCGCATGGCGGCCGAACACGGCGTCGAGATCACGGCCCTCCAGGGCTCCGGCATCGCCGGCCGCGTTACCAAGAAGGATTTACTGCAGTTCCTCGAGTCCGGCGCCAAGGCGCCGCCTCACGCCCCGACGGGGGGCCTGTCCGCGCCGTCGCACGGCTTGCCGCTCCCCGAGCCGTGGCCGGGCGACGTCGTCGAGCCGATGTCGAAGATGCGGCAGTTGATCAGTGATCACATGGTCGCGTCGCGCCACACGTCGGCGCACGTCAGCTCGTTCTTCGAGGTCGACTTCACGCGCATCGCGCGCATCCGCGCCACGCGTCGCGCCGAGTTCGAGAAAGCGACCGGCGAGAAGCTCACCTATCTGCCGTTCATCATCAAAGCGGTCGTCGACGGCCTCAAAGCGCACCCGGTGCTCAACGCGTCGGTGCGCGGCAGCGAGATTATCTACCGCAAGCAGATCAACGTCGGCGTCGCCGTCGCGCTGGATTGGGGACTCATCGTGCCGGTGATCAAAGGGGCGGACAACCTGTCGCTCACCGGACTGACGCGATCGCTCAACGATCTGGCGAATCGCGCGCGAGCCAAACGGCTCGACCCGCGCGAAGTGCAGGACGGCACGTTCACGATCACGAACCCGGGCGTCTTCGGTTCTCTCATCGGCACGCCGATAATCAATCAGCCGCAGGTCGGTATCCTCTGCCTCGGCGCGATCGAAAAACGTCCAAAAGTGCTGACCGGTCCGGACGGTGAGGACACCATCGCTATTCGCACCTGCTCGTATCTCTCGCTGTCGTTCGATCACCGCATCGTCGACGGTGCCGACGCCGACAAGTTCATGGCCTTCGTGAAGAAATCACTCGAGAACTTCCCGGACGCCGTCCTCTGACCATGTCTCGCGCTCTCACCATCCAACGCACCCTCGTCACGCCAGGCGAACGCGAGCGCTTCCAGGAGCGACTTCGCGCCAAGCGGGATTACTACCAGAAAGCCAACTGCCGGTTCTGGGTTTTCGAGGAAGCGGGACTCCCCGGTGCTTTTCTCGAATTCTTCGAGGCCGCCGATTCGGCGACGCTCCTCCGCGCGCACAGCGGGGCGCCCGAGCAGGTCCTCGATCCCAATCGCGTGTACACGGAAGTGGAGTTTCGCTGATGCCCACCCGATCCATCACCGTCGATGGCAACACGTGGCTCGTGTTTCCGTCCGGGCGAGTGACGCAGAACGACCGCGACGAGTTCGGCTTGCTCTTCGTGCATGGCACCGGCTCCGGTCGGCGCGTGCGCGTGACGCGCTATTCACCGGTCGGCTCGCGTTCGCGCGAGCGTTCGCTGCTCGAGTTGTCCGACGCCGACCTCGCGCGACTGTTCGAGTGGTCGCAGCCGAGTGATACGTCGCCGGAAGCGAACTACTCGGCGTGACGGCGATCGAGACCACGCGCCCGACGCCGAGCGGATTCGTCGATCTTCACGTCCACTCCACTGCCTCCGACGGATCGCGTCCGCCGGCGGACGTGGTTGCCGCCGCGAAGCGCGCGGGGTTGTCCGCCATCGCGCTGACCGATCATGACACCGTCGCTGGAATCGACGACGCGACGAGCGCCGGCGTTGCGCTCGGTGTGCGCGTCGTACCCGGGGTCGAGTTGAGCGCAGTCGAAGGCGACGTCGAGACGCACATTCTCGGGCTGCATCTCTCGGACACGCGCGAGCTGGAAGCGACGTTGCGCGGACTGCGCGACATGCGACGGAACCGTGCCGAGCGAATCGTGCAGCGCTTGAACGAGCTCGGTGTTCGCATCGAGCTCACGGCGGTGCTCGAGCAGGCCGCCGGCGGCGCGATCGGCCGGCCGCACGTGGCGCGGGCGATGATCGCCGAGGGATGGGCGATCGACTTTCGCGATGCATTCGATCGTTATCTCGGCAACGGGCGGCCCGCGTACGTGGGGAAGGAACGGCTCGCCGTCGTCGACGCGATCGCGCTCATCCACCGCGCTGGTGGTCTGGCCGTCCTCGCGCATCCGGCGCAGGGCGGAACGCGCGAACGAATCGAACAATTCGTGGCCGCGGGGATCGACGGAGTCGAAGTGCGGCACCCGAGTCACTCCGGCGAGGACATCGCGCGGCTGAGCGCTCTCGTTGATCACTTCGGGCTCGTACCGAGCGGCGGTTCAGATTGGCATGGGGCGACGGACGGTGCACGCACGCTCGGCACGATGCGTGTACCGGCGGAGTGGCTCGCCCGTCAAGACGGCCGGGTTCGCGCGCGCGCGGCCTGACCGTCGAACGCGATCGCGGGGAGGGGGAGGGACCATGGAGCTACGAGGTCGAACAGCCATCGTTACCGGCGCGGGCCACCGCGTCGGTCGTGCGCTCGCCCTCGCGCTCGGTCAGCGAGGCATGCGCGTTGTCGTCCACTACAACGCCACCGCGGACGGCGCACGCGAGACGGCTCGCGCCATCGAAGCGGCGGGCGGTGAAGCCGTCACCGTGGGCGCGGATCTCACGAACGTCGACGAGATCCCCAAGGTCGTCGATGCCGCGGTGACCAGCTTTGGCGGCATCGACGTTCTCGTGAACTCGGCCGCCATCATGGTGCGCATGCCGTTCGGCGAAGTCGACGCACGACGCTGGGATCAGACGATCGATCTGAATTTGCGCGCGCCGTTTTTTCTGACGCAGGCCGCCGCAACGCATCTTCGCAAGGCGCGCGGTGTCGTCGTGAACATCGCCGATCTTGCCGCGTTCGAGACGTGGCCCGGATACATCCCGCACGGTATCGCGAAGTCGGGCATCGTCTACGTCACCCGCGCGCTCGCCGCCGTGCTCGCGCCGGAGGTGCGCGTCGCGGCGATCGCACCCGGCACGGTACTGCTGCCGGAAGGCTGGAGCGAGCAAGACGCCGCGAGACTTCGTCGCACGACGCCCCTCGCGCGTGAAGGGAGTCCCGAGGACGTCGCGCGCACGATGCTCTTCATTCTCGAATCCGATTACCTGACCGGGGAAACGATCATCGTCGACGGTGGGCGGCATGTCCGACGATGACGCGTCGCCGCAGCGGTATGGCCGCGTCGTCATCGTGGGCGGAGGATGCTACGGCAGCTACTACGTACGGCAGCTGCTGCGTGCGATTGAGGCCGGCGCGGTCGAAGCGCGAGAGCTCCTGGTGGTGGACAAGGACCCGCAGTGCGCGGTCGCGCGCGAGCACGGATCGACAACGCCGCTGGTGAGGCTCGACCGGCGCGATTGGCGTTCGTTCTTCGACGACTATCTGTCACGCGCCGCCGGCGAACCGTCGTCGGCCGCGGATGACGCCATCGTACCTTCGCCCTTGATGCCGCACCTCATGGCGGAGTGGCTGGTCGAGCGATCCAAACGACGCTGGCCCGACCGCCGCATCACGACGGCTCCGCTCGACGAAGTACCGGTGGTGCCGTGGTCGCGCGCCGGCGACGATGGCACGCACTACGTGAGCTTCGCGACCTGGATGTGCCCGATCAATTGCGTCGAGCCTCGAACCTGCCCGCATACGCGAGGGCCGCGATCGTGGAGCATGCCGCCAACGGTCGAGGAGTTCGCACGTCAGGCCCGCGCGACGGGAAGAAACGTGAGCGCCGCCGTACTGTTTTGTCGGCACCGCGCGTATGGCGTCGGCATGTTCGACACGGCCGAAGTGATCGCGGCGGACGCGTCGATTGCCTCGACGGCGGAGGTGAATTCCGCCGAATTCGTGATCGGCACCGTGTCGCACTGTCATGGTGCGTTGACGCGTCTGGTGATCCCGGCGCCGCACGACGAGACGATTCCCCCGATCGCTACATTCCGAGTAGACGCAGCGCACTGAGGCGCGCGCCGAACTTCGAGGACAGGACGTGCCAGCGACTTACAACTACGACGTAGTCATCATCGGAGCCGGTCCGGCCGGGATGTGCGCCGGGATGTACGCGGGGCGTTCCATGCTCAAGGCCGTCGTCCTCGAGCGCGGCTTTCCGGGAGGCGAGCTCCTCAACACCGAGCTCATCGAAGACTATCCGGGATTCGAACGAATCCTTGGCCACGAGCTGGCTGACAGGTTCGCCGAGCACGCCCAGAAGTTCGGCGCGGAGTTCCGGAACGGCGTTGTGGTCGAGTGTGTCGGCCGGATGCCCGATGGCACGTTCGAGACGCGCACCGACTCTGGCGACAGCTACAACTCGAAGGCCGTGATCATCACCGCAGGCGGAACGCCAGTGAAGCTGGGCGTTCCCGGTGAGATCGAGTACGCGGGGAAGGGCGTCTCGTATTGCGCGATCTGCGACGGCGCGTTCTTCCGCAACCACACGATCGCGGTGATTGGCGGCGGCGACGCCGCGACCGAGGAAGCCGACTTCCTCACGCGCTACGCGGACAAAGTGTACTTGATTCATCGTCGCGACGAGCTCCGTTCATCGAAGATTCTTCAGCAGCGCCTCTTCGCGAATCCGAAAGTCGAAGTCATTTGGAACAGCGTCGTCGAACGCGTCAATGGCGACGAGCAGGGCTTGGTGAAGAACCTCGAGCTGCGCGACGTCGAGACCGGCGCGGTCCGCGACCTTCCCGTGACCGGAATGTTCGTGTTCATCGGCTTCCGGCCGAACACGGGCATCATTGACGGCCACGTCGAGCACGACGACATGGGGTATCTGCGCACCGACCAGAACATGCAGACCAGCATTCGTGGTCTGTTCGCGGCGGGCGACGTGCGTGCTCAGTTGACGCGTCAGGTCACGACCGCGGTGGGCGACGCGACGACCGCGGCGATCGCGGTCGAGAAGTATTTGAAGGCGTTGGCGGACGGCGATCCGGACGAACCGATCGTCGGCAGCGGAGGGTATGCGGTATGAAGGTGTTGTCGCAAACGGTCGGCGCGTTCCAGGAGAACGCGTATCTCGTGATCGACGAAGCGACGAACGAGGCCGTGTTCATCGATCCCGGCGCCGAGCCGGAGGTCCTGGTCGAGCTGGTGCGAAAGTCCGGCGCCGACCTGCGGGCGATCTGGCTCACGCACGCGCACCTCGATCACGTCGGCGGAATCGTCGGCGTTCGACGCGTCTGGAAGGTGCCGGTACACATGCACACTGCGGATCGGCCTGTGCTCGAGCGCGCGCCGGTATCGGCCGCGATGTACGGCATCCCGTTCGAGGTCCCTGACGCGCCCGATGTAATGATCGAGGACGGACAGCGGCTCGTCGTCGGCACGCTGGCGTTCGACGTCGTCCACACGCCCGGCCATGCGCCGGGGCACGTCGTCTTTCGGCACGGCACGACCGTGTTTGGCGGTGATCTGCTTTTCGCGGGGTCGATTGGCCGGACCGATCTACCGTACGCCGACCCCGCGGCGATGGAGCGTTCGCTCGAAAAGATCGCGCAGCTCGACGATGCTACGGTCGTCTATCCAGGGCACGGCCCGGTGACGACCATCGGCGAGGAAAAAATGTCGAACCCGTTTTTGACCGGGATCGCGAGGCCGGTCAAGCGCGTCATCGCATGAGCGCAGCCGAGGGCGGAGCGTCGCTGCTCGTTCGTTTGGCGCTGCTCGCCTTCTGGCTCGGCGCGGCGACGCTGTTCTCCGCGATTGTCGCACCGGCACTGTTCGATGTGCTTCCGACGCGTACGCTTGCCGGACTCGTCGTCGGCCGTGTGCTGCCGGTGATTTTCTACGCCGGAATGCTCGTCGCGGCGATCGACGCCGTGATCGAGCTCCGCGGCGCGCACTACGTCGGTCGTCTCGCGACCGACTTCGTGATGCTGCTGACATGCGGCGTCGCGCAGTTTGTGTTTTCGCCGCGCATCGAGCGCGTCCGCGCCGCGATCGCTGGACCGATCGAACAGCTCGACCCGGCCGACCCTCGCCGCGTGGAATTTGGCCGCTTGCACGCGTTGAGCGTCGGGCTGCTCGGCATCGCGATGATCGCCGGCCTCGTGGCAATCATTGCACTCGCTCGCACCATGATTGCGGCGCGCGACATGCGCCCATCATCTCTGACTTCGAATTCTCTTCTTTCAACTGACCATGCCTGACACTCGTCGCGAGAAGGACCCGCTCGGACCTCTCGATGTGCCCGCGGACGCCCTGTATGGCGTGCAGACATTGCGCGCGAAGCAGAATTTCCCGGTCAGCGAGCTACGGCCACTCGCGCCGTTCATTATCGCGCAGGTGTGGATCAAGAAAGCCGCCGCCCTCACGCACCGGGAAACGGGCCGCCTCGACCCCAAGCTTGCCGATGCGATCAGGACGGCTGCGGACGAAGTCCTGGCGGGCCGGCATTTGGACCAGTTCATCGTCGATCCATACCAGGCGGGCGCGGGCACCTCGCACAACATGAACGCCAACGAGGTGTTGGCCAATCGGGCCAACGAGCTCCTCGGGTTCGAGCGCGGGACGTACTCGCCGGTTCACCCGAACGATCACGTGAACATGGCGCAGTCGACGAACGACACGATTCCGACGAACATCCGGCTCTCGACGCTCTCGCAGCTCGGCGCGTTCGTCGCGGCGTTCGAGGAGCTGCGCGCCGCCCTCGTCGGTAAAGCCAAAGAGTTCGACGACATCGTGAAAGCGGGACGTACGCACCTCCAGGACGCGATGCCGATCCGTCTGGGGCAAGAGTTCGCGGCATACGCTGGTTCCATCGACCGCGGGATTCGTCGCGTGAAGGAGGCGGCTGACTACCTCCGTGACCTCGGCATTGGCGGGAGCGCCGTGGGCACCGGCGTCACCGTCGAGCCGGAATATCCCGCGCTGATGGTGAAGCACCTGAAGGAAATCTCCGGACTCGAGCTGCGCGTCGGTCTGGATCGCGTGCAGCTGATGCAGAGCATGGGCGACGTGGCGGCGTTCAGCGCCGCGATGCGCGTGTTGGCGATCGATCTGAGCAAGATCGCGAGCGATCTGCGGCTCATGGCGGCGGGCCCGCGTACCGGCATCGACGAGATCAAGCTTCCGCCGGTCCAACCGGGTTCGTCCATCATGCCCGGCAAGGTCAATCCGTCGATTCCGGAAATGGTGAACCAGGTGTGCTTCCAGGTGATGGGCTGCGACACGACGGTCGCCATCGCTTCGGAGCACGGCCAGCTCGAGCTCAACGTGATGATGCCCGTCATCGCGTTCAACGTGCTGCTATCGATGCGCATCCTGACCAACGCGGCGACGGTGCTCGCGCGAAAGTGCGTCGCCGGTATTGAAGCAAACCGCGACATGTGCGCGTACTGGGTAGAGCGGTCGGCGGCCCTGGCCACGGCGCTCGCGCCGCAGATCGGCTATCAGCGAGCGGCGGAGATCAGCAAGCAGTCCGTGAAGGAGAACGTGCTCATTCGCGACCTCGTGAAGCGCGAGGGCATTCTTCCGCCCGACGAAGTGGACGAGGTGCTCGACCTTCGCAAGATGACGGAAATCGGGGTACCCGGCGGGGCACACGGCGTGTCTGCCGGCGGCTGACTATATTCCTAATTCGTGCGCATCACTACGCTTGCCGAATACGGCGTCATCTGTGCGCTCCACCTCGCGCGTCGTGCGTCGGAGGGACCAATCACCGGCCGCGAGATCGCCGAGGTCGAGCGTTTGCCCGGCGACTATGTGGAGCAGATCCTGCTGCGCCTGCGCCGGGCCGGGATCGTGCGCAGCACGCGCGGGGCACGCGGCGGGTACGCGCTAGCCCGCGAAGCGGCAAGCATCTCGATCCGCGACGTGATCGAGGCGTCCGAGATGACGACGTTCGACCTCCATTGCGTGACGCATCCGGTCGAAGAGGAGCGCTGCTCGTCGTCGCACAATTGCAGCATCCGACCCGTGTGGATGCTGCTCCAGCGGCGGATCGACGACGTGCTCTCGGCGGTCTGTCTCGCCGATCTCCTCGCGGAAGAAGGCGAGGTTCGCACGCGAGTCGGATTGGCGGAGGCTCCCGAGTCGGGACGCGCGCTCCCCGTCTTGGGGTAGCCGTGGCGTTCCTGTCGCAGTGGCGAGCGGAGCGCGATCTCCAGCGCAAGGCGGCCGGCTACGTCGCCGCCCTGTTCGCCGAGCCGGAGCAAGCGGATGTGGAGTGGCTGGCGCAGAACGCCACACGCGGTGACGTGGATCATGCGCAGTGGGAGCTTCGCTATGCGCGGCGCGCCCTCGGAATGATCGCGGCGCAGCGCGATGCCCTCGATGACCGCACGGCGTCGATCGTCGCGCGGGAGATTAGTGAAGCATTCTCCCGCGATCGGAACATCGCGGCGGGAATGCTCGAAACCGCGCACACCCAGTTCAACGCTCGTTTGAGCGCGTATCGAGACGGACTGGCATCGCGCGCGGGCGCACCGACGTGGATCCGGATGGGCCAGACGCTGTTCGCGTTCGCCGGCGGAAGCTTCAAGCTTCAGGACTCGAATATCGTTCGCGCCGGCGAGTTGCTTTCGTCCTATCTGACGGGTGCGAACGACGCGCTCCGCGCGAGTTTTGGCGCGGTTGCGTTGCCCGAGAATCTGCCGCCAAGCGCGCTAGCGGGTCCCGGCGGACGGAGCCACTAGCTGACTCTCGTTTGTTGTCCTGAGGGAGCGAAGCGACCGAAGGACCTACCGTCCAGGGCTGGTTACTTGACTAGGACGATAGATCCTTCGCTTCGCTCAGGATGACGGGCAGTGCCGAAGGGGGGACTCGAACCCCCACGAGCTTGCGCCCACTGGCTCCTGAAGCCAGCGCGTCTACCAATTCCACCACTTCGGCAGAGCCAATCAAGCTAGTCGTCGTCGGTGGCAGCGTCAACGTATCGTGTGTTGCTGCGCGCACATGGCTCGCCTAAGTTGCGACATCGCGCGAGCCCTGCCGCGCCGGACTCTCCAGTCGTTCGATGGCCAAACAAGAGCAAGCATCCGGGAAGCCGGAGATCCACTCTATCGCCCGGAATAAGCGGGCGCGCCACGACTACCACATCCTCGAAACGTTCGAGGCCGGGCTGGTCCTTCAAGGGACCGAAGTCAAATCGCTTCGCGAAGGAAAGGCGAACATCAGCGACGCCTACGGCATCGTGAAGGACGGCGAAGCTTTTTTGCTCAACCTGCATATCTCGCCATACGAGAGCCGCGGATACGCCAATCACGAGCCCGGACGAACGCGTAAGCTGTTGCTCCATCGAAAGGAAATCCGTCGTTTGATAGGAGCCGTCGAGCGGCAGGGCCTGACCCTGATCCCGCTCGAGCTCTACTTCAAGAACGGAGTAGCCAAGGTGGCGTTAGCGCTCGGGAAAGGCAAAAAACTTCACGACAAGCGCGACACCGAACGTACCCGTGACGCCGAGCGCGAAATGGCGCGCGCCGTGCGCAGCCGATGATCCTCGCGCTCGGCCTCGCGCTGCAGCTTGCGACCGGAGGGGGATCGCAGACGCTCGTCGTGCGCGACGCGCGCCAGTCGCTGCGCGTGCCGACGACGCCAACCCAGAACGGACCGATGGTGCGGCCCGAAGCATTGCGTCCGCTCATCGCGATCGACGTAAAGCGCGAGTCGGCCTTCGAGTACACGCTCAGCGTGTGGAACGTTCGCCTCGGACTCGAGATCGGCATTCCGATCGTGCGCGTGGGCGGGGAAGCGCGTCAGCTCGCGACCGCACCAATTCTCAAAGACGGCCATCTGCTCATCCCGCTGCAACTGTTGTCCGATGTCTTTCCCGACGTGGTACCGAACACCCGTTGGGACTCGGCCAGCTCACAGCTCGTGGTCTTTACCACGTCGATTCCCGGCGCGACTCCCGAGTTGCCGAGGCGCGTCGTGGCGAACGACGACGCACCCCGCCCGCGGCCGGTACCCGATCCGCGCAATCAACGGCCCGCGCAACGGAACGACCGGTGGGTGGTGATCGTCGACGCCGGACACGGAGGCGTCGACAATGGAATGACCGGGCCGATCGGCGGCGCTCCCAAGATCTACGAGAAGGACATCACGCTCGCCGTCGCGATGAAGCTCGGCGCCGTCCTGAAGCGACAAGGCGTTGACGTCATCTACACACGCACGACGGACACGTTGATCGCGCTGGACGACCGCGGACGAATCGCCAACCGCGAAGGCGGCGACCTGTTCATCTCGATTCACGTCAACGCCGCCAACCCGACGTGGAAGGATCCCGGCGGCGCTCGCGGTTACGAGACGTACTTCCTCTCCGAGGCGAAGACGGAGGATGCACGGCGCGTCGAGCAAATGGAAAACGCCGCCGTTCGGTTCGAGGAATCTTCTGTTAAAGTCGGGAAGGATGACCCATTAGGATTCATCCTGAGCGACATGAAGCAGAACGAGCACCTCCGGGAGTCGAGCGACTTGGCGGATTTGATCCAGCAGCGATTGGGGACGATGCATCCGGGTCCGAGTCGGGGCGTGAAGCAGGCCGGGTTCCGCGTTCTCGTGACCGCGTACATGCCCGCCGTGCTCGTCGAGATCGGATTCGGTACCAACCCGCGCGAGGCGCAGTTCATCTCGGATCCGCGCAAGCAGGACACGATTGCAGGTGCCGTGGCCGGCGCCGCGATGGAGTATCTCGACCGTTACGCGCGTCGAGTGAGTGGGTCACGCTCCGGCGCCGGGGCGATGCGGTGAGCGGCGCATCGGCGCTGCGGATCGCCGTCGCCGACCTCTCCTTTCAAAATCCAATTGTCCTCGCCGCCGGCACCGCCGGCTACGGTGAAGAGCTCGAGCGCGTCATGTCGGTGGACGCACTCGGCGGACTCGTGACGAAGGCCGTGTCGGCGGAGCCGCGGGCCGGTGCGCCGGCTCCGCGTGTCGCCGAGTTCGAGGGCGGCATGATCAACGCCGTTGGCCTGGCGAACCCCGGGCTCGACGCTGTGGGCCGCGAGAAGATTCCGTGGCTTGCGACGCATCTGCCCAACGCGCGGAAGATCGTCAACGTCGTCGGGTTCGCGATCGACGAGTATCCGACAGTCGTGGCGGGACTCGAGCGGGTCGTGCGAGACGGCAACGAAAAGGCAGTCGACGCGTACGAGTTGAACGTCAGCTGCCCGAACGTGAAAGCCGGCGGACTGGAATTCGGCGCCGATCCCGCGTCGCTCCGCGCCGTGGTCGCGGCTGCCCGCGCGGCGACGCGACGTCCAATCTTCGTGAAGTTGTCGCCGACGCTATCCGATATCGGCGACGCGGCGGCGATCGCGGCGGATGCCGGCGCTGACGCGATCAGCGTCGTGAACACGATTCCCGGATTGGTGATCGACGTCGAGCAGCGAAAGCCGGCGCTCGGTTTCGGCACCGGCGGGGTGAGCGGCCGCGCGATTCTGCCCGTCGGTGTGTTGGCGACGCACAAGGTACGTCGCGCGGTAAAGCTGCCCATCCTCGGCGTAGGCGGTGTGGCGACCGGCACGGACGCGATTCAGTACATCCTGGCCGGCGCGTCTCTCGTCGGCGTCGGCACGGCCGCGATGCGCGATCCGAGTGCGCCGGAACGGATCGTTCGCGAGATGGGGGAATGGTGTTCGCGGCACGGCGTATCGTCGATTGGAGAGATCGTGGGGGCGCTGCAATGGGCTTCGTGACGGAGCGCAAAGGCGTCGTTCCGATCATCGCGCTCGACGTACCCTCGAGTGACGAAGCACTCTCGCTTGTCGCCGAGCTGGGCGATGCGTGCCGATTCTACAAGATCGGCAACGAGCTGTTCACGAGCGTCGGGCCGGACGTGGTTCGGCGCGTTCGCGATCGCGGCGCCGACGTCTTCCTCGATCTGAAGCTGCACGACATTCCGAACACCGTCGCCGGCGGTGTTCGTGCGGCTGCCGCAATGGGGGCGCGCCTGGTGACCGTGCACGCCACCGGCGGGCTGGCGATGCTGCGCGCCGCGACTGAGGCAGCCGGTTCGGATTGCGGCGTTCTCGCCGTGACCGTGCTCACCTCACTGACGGCCGACGAAGTCGCACGGTCGTGGGGTCGGACGCCGGTCGACGTCGGCGACGAGGTCCTGCGCCTCGCCGAGCTCGCGGCAAACGCGGGGACTCACGGCATTGTGTGCAGCGGCCGCGAGGCGCGCTCGGTCCGTCAGCGTTTCGGCGCGGACTTGGCTGTTCTCGTTCCGGGGGTTCGCGCAGAGGGCGGGGCCGTCCAGGACCAGGCACGCGTGGTCACTCCGCGTGAAGCGGCATCGGCGGGCGCGACGTATATCGTCGTCGGCCGAATGGTGACCGCTGCACCGGACCGGGCAGCCGCGATGGCCGCCGTGCACGCTGAGCTGGGCTGAGCCGCCGAGTCGCCGAGTCGCCGGCTTTACTCAACCCGTCCCCTTGATTGGACTTACCGCGCTAGTTACTCTTAGGGTCTGTCCGAAAACTCTTTGATCTGTATTGTCCGGAGCGCCTGTGAAAGTCCGAACAAGCGTCAAGCCGATTTGCGAGCACTGCAAGGTTGTGAAGCGCAACGGCGTGACCCGAATCATCTGCAAGCGCAACCCTAAGCATAAGCAGCGTCAGGGCTAATTATGGCACGTATTGCCGGCGTCGACCTTCCGCGCGACAAAAAGCTCGAGATCGGTCTCTCGTACATCTATGGGATCGGCCGCAAGAACGCGGCAGAGATCATTCAGAAGGCTGGCGTCGATGCGACGCTCCGCGTGCGCGATCTCACGGACGCGGACGTCAACAAGATCCGCGGCGTGATCGAGCGCGACTACAAGGTCGAAGGCGCGCTGCGGACTGAAGTGGCGATGAACATCAAGCGATTGATGGACATCGGTTCGTACCGCGGCATCCGGCACCGTCGTGGTCTGCCGGTCCGCGGTCAGCGGACGCACACGAACGCGCGCACGAAGAAGGGCCCGCGTCGCGCGATCGCTGGCAAGAAGAAGGTCACGAAGTAGAGCAGTCCGGCAGTCATCCTCCCGAGCGAACCGAGGGGGGATCTACCGTGAGAAGCTCAGTGGCAAGCCACTGGGTATGGATAATAGATCCCCCGCGGCTTCGCCGCGGAGGATGACAACTCCGCCGCACGGCGGATGACAACACGGCTGACAACAACAGCATATGGCAATTGGGAAAAAGACAAAGCGCGTCGTGGAAGCGGAGGGCGTGGCGCACGTCAGTGCGACGTTCAACAACACGACCATCACCATCACGGATTCACACGGCAACGCCGTCTCGTGGGGCTCGTCCGGCAAAGCCGGCTTCAAGGGCTCCAAGAAGAGCACGCCGTTTGCCGCGACCGTCGCGGCCGAGCAGGCGGCACGTGAGGCGCTCAGCCTTGGCGTGAAGCGCGTGCACGTGAAGGTGCAGGGGCCTGGGTCCGGCCGTGAGTCGGCGATCCAAGCCCTGGCGACCGCCGGCCTTCAGGTGAAATCGATCAAGGACGTGACGCCGATTCCGCACAACGGCTGCCGTCCTCCCAAGCGCCGGAGAGTCTGATTTATGGGTCGCTACACTGGCGCGAGCTGCAAGCAGTGCCGCCGCGAAGGAACCAAGCTCTTTTTGAAGGGCACCAAGTGCTTCACGGAGAAGTGCCCGGTGGAGCGTCGTCCGTACGCTCCCGGCCAGCACGGGCAGAACACGGCGCGCCGACGTAAGTCGTCGGAGTACGCCAAGCAGCTCCGTGAGAAGCAGAAGATCAAGCGGATCTATGGCCTCAGCGAGCAGCAGTTCCGGAACACCTTCGAGCGCGTTTCGACGCTGCCGGGAATCACGGGACACAACCTTCTCGCAGCACTTGAGAGCCGCCTGGATAACATGATTTACCGCATGGGTTTCGCGCCGAGCCGTAAAGCTGCGCGTCAACTCATCCGGCACCGGCATGTGGAGGTCAACGGCAAGAACGTCGACATCCCCAGCTTCGCCGTGGCGCCGGGTCAGGAGATTCGGATCCGCCAGAAGTCGCGCGAGGTCCAGCCGATCCTTGCCGCCATGGAACAGTCGGCGCGCGGCGTCGCGCTGTCCTGGCTCGCGGTCGATCGCGACACGTTCAGCGGCCGGATGCTCGAGCGTCCGTCTCGCCCGAACATTCCGATCGCGGCGCAGGAGCAGTTGGTCGTCGAGTTGTACTCCAAGTAGTAGCGTCGGACAGTCAGGCAGTCATCCTCCCGAGCGAAGCGAGTGGAGGATCTATTGTCCCTTCGCAGTGGGATGCCACGGCGATTATCACAGTAGATCCTCCGCCGCGAAGCGGCGGAGGATGACTGCAGGTCGGAGCCTTCACCTCCATTCGAGCCTACCGCGTGTGAAGGGCGGGGTAGGGCGATGCCGGAGCTAATCCGGCAAGACCATAGGTAAAAATCCAAATGCCAAACACGATCGATCTTCGCGGTCTCGTCCGTCCGCAGCTGGTTGAAGCAACCAAGCGCGAGGACAATCCAAACGTCGCTGAGTTCCGGCTCCAGCCGCTGGAGCGCGGCTTCGGCCACACGCTCGGCAACTCGATGCGCCGGATGCTGCTGTCGTCGCTACGCGGCGCTGCCGTGTGGGCCTTCCGCATCGACGGTGTCGTTCACGAGCACCAGACGATTCCGGGTGTCGTCGAAGACGTCCACCAGATTATCGCGAATCTCAAGACGCTCACGCTGACGCTACCCGACGATGTCGAGGACGTTGTTCTCCACATCTCGCGTTCGGAAGCCGGCCCGGTCACCGCGGCCGACGTCAGCAGCTCGGGCGGAGTCCGCATCGTCGATGGGGCGCACCATCTCTTTACGTTGCAAGACGATCGGGACCTCAACGTCGACCTTTACGTGAACAAGGGCCGCGGCTACGTCGAGTCCGATCAGCACCCGCTCGACCGCGGTCTTCCCGTCGATCTCGTTCGCGTGGACTCGATCTACAATCCGGTTCGCCGCGCCAACTTCACCGTGGCCGAAACGCGCGTCGGTCAGCGCACGGACTACGATCGCCTCACGCTCACGGTCGAGACGAACGGCACCATCTCGCCCGAGGAAGCGGTGAGCTACGCCGCCGCGCTCGCGCAGACGCACTTCCAGTACTTCGCGGATTTCGGCTCGCACTCGCTCGCCCCGATCGGTCCGTCCACGGATGGCGCTTCGGGCGACGGCGCGCGACTTGGCGGGTTGCTCCGCACGCCGATCGACGACCTCGAGCTGTCCGTCCGCTCGGTCAACTCGCTCAAGAATTCGAACATCCGGACCCTCGGCGATCTGGTTCGCCAGACCGAGAGTCAGATTTTGCAGGTCAAGAACTTCGGCAAGAAATCGCTTCAGGAGATCGCCGATCTTCTCGAGCGTGAGAACCTGAATTTCGGGATGCGGTTCGAGGAAGGTGGGGACGGCAACGTCCGTGTCCTCGACTTCGGCACACCGCCCAGCCGCGCCGCGGCTGCCGCGCCCGACGACATGGAGGAGTAAGGCAATGCGGCATCGTAAGGCGGGGCGTGCGCTCCGGCGGACCAGTGAGCAGAAGCTCGCGCTGATGCGGAATCTCGCGTCGTCGCTCATCGAGCACGGGGCGATCGAGACCACGGAGGCGAAGGCCAAGGAGCTCCGGCCATTCGTCGAAAAGTTGATCACCAAGGCGCGCTCGGGCACGCTGCACGATCGCCGGCAGGCGGTGCGCCACGTTCACAAGCGCGAGACGGCGGACAAGCTCTTCCAGGATCTCGGAAAGCGGTTTGCCACGCGCCGCGGCGGGTACACGCGCATTCTCAAGACCGGCCACCGCAAGGGTGACGGCGCCGAGATGGCGCGCATCGAGCTGGTCGGGGGAGAGGGCTGAGCAATGGCTATCCAGAGAAACCGCTGTTACACCTGCGGAAAGGGCGTAGCGTTCGGGAACAACGTGTCCCACGCCAACAACAAGACCCGTCGCACCTGGAAGCCGAATCTCCAGGTCGTGCGCACCATGATCGACGGCAAAGTCGAAAAGGTGAAGGTGTGCACCCGCTGTCTGAATGCCGGGAAGATCAAGCGGGCTCCGCGCGGCGAAGCCGTCGCGTGATACAGAGCTCGCCGCTGATTCGAGTCTTCAAAGGGGAGCTTTCGGGCTCCCCTTTTTTTAGGTAAGCGGCACTTCTTCCGATCCGATCGCCTATGCCAACCGCTCTCGTCACAGGGATCACGGGACAGGACGGGTCCTATCTCGCCGAGCTGCTCCTGTCGAAGGGCTATCGCGTCGTCGGCATCGTTCGTCGGAGCTCGACGACCCCGTACGAACGGATTGCCCATCTCGTAGACAAGATCGAGCTCGTCTCCGCCGATCTGCTCGATCAGACGTCGCTGACCGACGTTGTCGGCGACTGCGCGCCGGATGAGATCTACAACTTGGCCGCGCAGAGCTTCGTGCAGACATCCTGGTCGCAGCCAGTGCTGACCGGCGAGTTCACGGCGCTGGGTGTGACGCGGGTGCTCGAGGCGGTGAAAAAGGCGGCGCCGAAGGCGCGCTTCTATCAAGCCAGCTCGAGCGAGATGTTCGGCAAGGTTGTCGAGTCACCGCAGCGCGAGAGCACGCCGTTTTACCCAAGAAGCCCGTATGGTGTCGCGAAAGTCTACGGTCACTGGATCACCGTGAACTACCGCGAAAGCTTCGGCTTGTACGCGGTCTCCGGGATCCTCTTCAATCACGAGAGTCCGCGCCGTGGCCTGGAGTTCGTGACGCGGAAAGTCACCGACGCCGCGGCGCGCATCAAGCTTGGCGTGGCCAAGGAAGTCCGGCTCGGCAATCTCGACTCGCGCCGCGACTGGGGCTTCGCCGGCGACTACGTCGACGCGATGTGGCGCATGCTACAACAGGACGAACCAGACGACTACGTGATCGGCACCGGGCACACTTGCTCCGTGCGCGACCTCTGTCAGGCGGCCTTCGCCTGTGTCGGACTCGACTATCGAGAGCACGTCGTCCAGGATCCGCGCTTTTTCCGCCCCGCGGAAGTCGATCTCCTGGTTGCCGATCCTTCCAAGGCGGCGCGCAAACTTGGCTGGACGCCGACGGTGTCGTTCGAGGAGCTCGTAAGGATGATGGTGGACGCCGATCTCGAAAGGCTTCGCCAGCGCGGGTGATGTCGAGCGTTCTGGTCACTGGTGGCAACGGGTTCGTGGGGCAGTGGCTGGCCAAGGCACTGCTCGCCGCCGGCGACACCGTAACGCTGTCCGGACTCGGACCAGGTTTCACCAACCCTCCGCTTCTCAGTGGTGAGGAGCGACGCGCCGTGCGATGGGTGAGCGCCGATATTCGTGAGGCGCAAGCGGTCGCACGAGCCATCGAAGAAAGCCGGCCTGACGCGATCGTCCATCTGGCTGGGATCAGCTTTCCTCCCGAAGCCGAGCGCGCACCGCTGGCGACCTACGACGTCAACGCGCTCGGTGTGGTTCGGCTGCTCGACGCGGTGACGGCGCGACGGAAAGCGGGGACGATCGATCCCGTTGTTCTCGTCGTTGGCAGTGGAGCGCAGTACGGGCGGCACCCCGAGTCGGCGATGCCGCTGGCCGAGGACGCGCAACAGATGCCGCAATCGGTCTACGCGGCCTCGAAGGTGGCCCAGGAGGTTGCGGCGCTCCAGGCGTGTCGGGATTCCGGGCTCCGAGTGATTTGCGTACGGAGCTTCAACCACTCCGGCGCCGGACAAACGGCTGACTACCTCATTCCGTCGCTCGTCGCCCGCGCGCGCGGGGTCCGCGGCGGGAGCGAACCGACGCTCAAACTCGGCAACGACGTGGTGCGCGACTATCTCCACGTCGACGACGTCGTCCTCGCATATCTCGCCCTGCTGGAGCGCGGAACGCCCGGCGACGTATACAACGTGGCCAGCGGACGCGGCGTGAGCGTGAGACAACTCGCCGCGGATGTCTTGCTGCGGGTGGGCGCGACTGCCGACATTTCCACGGATGTAGCGCTCCAGCGCGCGACCGACATTCCGATGCTCGTTGGTTCACACGCCAAGCTGACGAAGGACACGGGCTGGGCGCCGCAGAAGACGCACCTCGACATCATCGACGACGTGATTCGTTTCACAACCGCCCATGCCGCGACGGACTGACCTGCATCGCATTCTCGTGATCGGCTCCGGTCCGATCATCATCGGTCAGGCGGCCGAATTCGACTACTCCGGAACTCAGGCGACCAAAGCCCTCAAGGAAGAGGGCTACGAGGTCATCCTGATCAACTCGAATCCGGCGACGATCATGACCGATCCGGAGTTCGCGGATCGGACGTACATCGAGCCGGTGACGCCGGAGTTCGTCGAGCTGATCATCGATCGCGAACGCCCCGACGCGATCCTGCCGACGATGGGCGGCCAGACGGCGCTCAACGTCGCCATGGCGCTGTCGCAGAACGGAGTGCTCGACAAGTACGGCGTGGAGCTGATCGGCGCGACGGCCGACGCGATCGCGATCGCCGAAGATCGCAAGCTGTTCGGCGAGGCGATGCACCGCATCGGGCTCGCCTGCGCCGCGGGCGGGATTGCCGAGAGCTACGATCAAGCCGAAGCGATCCTCGACAAGACGGCATTCCCGGCCATCATTCGTCCTTCGTTTACTCTTGGCGGCACCGGCGGCGGTATCGCCTACAATCGCGAAGAATTCGAGCAAATCGTCAGGCGGGGTCTTGATCTGTCGCCGACGCACCAGGTGCTCGTCGAGCGCAGCGTGATCGGCTGGAAGGAGTTCGAGCTCGAGGTGATGCGCGATCACGACGACAACGTCGTGATCGTCTGCTCGATCGAGAATCTGGATCCGATGGGCGTGCACACTGGCGACTCGATCACCGTCGCGCCGGCGATGACGCTGACCGATCGCGAGTACCAAGAGATGCGCGACGCGGCGGTGGCGATCATTCGCGAGGTCGGCGTCGACGCGGGTGGGTGCAACATCCAGTTCGCCGTCAATCCTCGGGACGGCGAGATGCTCGTCATCGAGATGAATCCGCGGGTGTCGCGCTCATCGGCGCTCGCGTCGAAGGCGACGGGATTCCCGATCGCGCGTATCGGCGCCAAGCTCGCCGTCGGCTACCGGCTCGACGAGATCCCGAACGACATCACGAAGACGACGCCCGCCTCCTTCGAGCCGGTGCTCGACTACGTCGTGGTGAAGATCCCGCGCTTCGCGTTCGAGAAATTCCCGTCGGCCAATCCGTACCTCACGACGCAGATGAAGTCTGTCGGCGAGGCGATGGCGATCGGTCGCACGTTCAAGGAGGCGTTCCAAAAAGGCTTGCGTGCGCTCGAGACGGGACGCGCCGGTTGGATCGCCGCGGCGCGGCCGGTTGACGACAGGCTTACCGACGATACCGTGGAAGTGCTGCGCGGTGCGCTGCGTCAGCCGACGCCCGAGCGGATCTTCCAAGTGAAGCGCGCGCTCGAACTCGGTTTCAGCGTGGCCGACCTGTACGACCTCACGGCGATCGACCCGTGGTTCCTCGAGCAGCTGCGCGAGCTCGTCGAAGCGGAGCGCGAATACGCGACGGAAGAAGTGGTGGACGCGACCGTACTGCGTCGCATGAAGCGCATGGGCTTCTCCGATCGCCAGCTTGCGGCGCTGCGCGGCGAGAGCGAGCGTGACGTCCGCGAGCGGCGCTGGGCGCTCGAGGTGCGGCCGGCGTACAAGATGGTCGATACCTGCGCCGGCGAGTTCCCGTCGGCCACACCGTATCTCTACGGCAGCTACGACGAGGAGAGCGAGTCGCCGAAGTCCGGGCGCCGTTCGGTCGTCATCCTCGGCAGCGGTCCGAACCGAATAGGGCAGGGCGTCGAGTTCGACTATTGCTGCGTGCGCGCCGTAATGGCGCTGCGGCAGCGCGGGTTCGAGACGATCATGATCAACTCGAACCCGGAGACCGTGTCGACCGACTTCGACACGTCGGACAAACTGTACTTCGAGCCGCTGACGCTCGAGGACGTTCTCGAGATCGTCCAGCGCGAGCAGCCGGAAGGCGTGATCGTGCAGCTCGGCGGCCAGACGCCCCTCAAACTGACGCGCGACCTGGAAGCGGCCGGCGTGCACATTCTCGGCACGTCGCCCGACGCGATCGACATCGCCGAGGACCGCCGGCGATTCGAGCAGATCGCCCGCGATCTCGGTCTGGAGCAGCCGCCCAACGGCACGGCGACGACCGTCGACGAAGCGCTCGCCGCGGCCGAGCGAATTGGCTATCCGGTGCTCGTGCGTCCGTCGTACGTGCTTGGTGGGCGCGCGATGCAGATCGTCTACGACGGTCCGTCGCTCCAGCAGTATTTCGCGACCGCGGCGCGCGTCTCTGAAGAGAGACCCGTGCTCATCGACCGGTTCCTCGAGGACGCGTTCGAGTGCGACGTGGACGCGATCTCTGACGGCACCCAGGTTGTGATCGGCGGCATCATGCAGCATATCGAAGACGCCGGCATCCACTCGGGTGACTCGGCGTGCGTGCTGCCGCCGTATCTCGTCGGCGAGCGCGACATGCAGACGATGCGCGAGCAAACGGTGGCGTTGGCGAAGGCGCTGCATGTCGTCGGCCTGATCAACGTGCAATACGCGATCAAGAACGGCGTCGTGTACATCCTCGAGGTGAACCCGCGCGCGAGCCGCACCATTCCATTCGTCTCGAAAGCGATCGGCGTGCCGCTGGCGTCGCTCGCCGCGCGCGTCATGCTCGGCGAGACGCTCGATGAGATCGGATTCGTCGAGGAGGTCATGCCTCCATACGTGTCGGTGAAGGAGGCCGTCTTCCCGTTCAACAAGTTCCCCGGCACGGACCCGGTGCTTGGTCCGGAGATGCGTTCGACCGGCGAAGTGATGGGGATCTCCGACTCGTTCGGCTCGGCGTTCGCGAAGGCGCAGCTCGCCGCGTCGAATGGTCTTCCGCTTCAGGGAGCGGTGCTCATCACCGTGGTGGATTCGGACAAGCCGACCGTGACGCCCATCGCGCGCCGCTTCCATGAGATGGGTTTTGAGGTCTTGGCCACCGCGGGCACAGCGGCGTATCTCCGCGGGCGCGGCATTCCGGCGCAGCGGGTTTTCAAGGTGCACGAAGGCCGGCCGAACTGTCTCGACATGATCGTGAACCGCGACGTGCAGCTCCTCATCAACACGCCGATGGGTAAGCACGCGCAGCTTGACGACTATCTGTTGCGGCAGGCGGCCATCGTGCACCGCGTCTCGTACACGACGACGATGTCGGCGGCAAACGCCGCGTCGGACGCCATTCTTTCGCTGCGGTCGCGCCGCAGCTCGGTGAAATCGCTGCAGGAATGGCAGGCGATGCTCGACGAGGCCGCCGCGGTTACCGACGGCATACACGCGTGAGCGACGTTTTCATCCACGAGTCGGCGTACGTCGACGACGGCGCGCAGGTCGGCGCCGGCACGAAGATCTGGCACTTCTGTCACGTCATGCCGGGCGCGGTGATCGGCGCCCAGTGCAGTCTCGGGCAGAACGTCGTCATGATGAACGGCACGCGGATGGGCCGGAATTGCAAGATTCAGAACAACGTTTCGATCTACGAAGGGGTCGAGCTCGAGGACGACGTCTTCTGCGGGCCATCGATGGTGTTCACGAACGTGATGAATCCGCGAAGCCATGTTCCGCGCAAAAACGAGTACCGCCGCACGCTGGTCCGGCGCGGGGCGTCGATCGGCGCCAACGCGACGATCGTCTGCGGAGTCACCCTCGGCGAATACGCCTTCGTCGGCGCCGGAGCCGTGGTGACCAAGGATGTCCTGTCGTACGCCCTGATGGCCGGCGTCCCCGCCCGCCGGATCGGGTGGATGTGCCAGTGCGGGGAACGCCTCCCGGATTCGGGGGTCGGACGGTGTGCCGCGTGCGGCACTGAATACGTTCGTGACGGCAACGGTATCCGCCCTGTCTAATTTGGACGCTGTTTCTCACTTGGATTTTGACTGATGCCTGTACCACTGCTTGACTTGCGTGCCCAACACGCCACGATCCGCGACGAGATCGTGCCGAAGATGATGGAGATCGTCGAATCCCAGCTGTTCATCCTCGGCGCGCCTGTGGAGCGGCTCGAACAACAGGTCGCCGAGCTTTCACATACGAAATACGCTATCGGTTGCGCGAGCGGGACGGATGCGCTTTTGCTGGCCCTGCGCGCACTGGACATCGGCCGCGGCGATGAGGTCATCACCACGCCGTTCACTTTTTTTGCCACCGCCGGAACGATTCACAACGCCGGCGCCACCGCGGTGTTCGTCGACATCGATCCGCGTACGTACAACATCCTTCCCGACGCGGCCGGCGCGGCGCGCAATTCCAAGACGAAGGCCGTCGTCCCGGTGGACCTTTTCGGACAGATCGCGCCGATCGAGCAAGTGATGACGGCGCTGCCGGGTGTTCCGATGATCGAGGACGCCGCGCAAACGATCGGCGCGCGCCGCTCGATCGACGGCGAGTGGCGCATGGCCGGCGAGATCGCCACGATCGGCACCTTCAGCTTCTTCCCGTCGAAGAACCTCGGCGGGTACGGCGACGGCGGCATGATGGTCACGCAGGACGAGCGTCTCGCGACGCGCCTGCGTCGCCTGCGCATGCACGGCGGCGCCAAGATGTATTTCCACGACGAAGTCGGCTTCAACAGCCGCCTCGACTCGCTCCAGGCCGCGATCCTCAGTGCCAAGCTGCCGCATCTCGCCGCGTGGAGCGCCAAGCGGCGCGAGAATGCCGCGTACTACAACGCGGCCTTCGCCGAGCTGCACGACGTCGTGACGCCGTATGTCGAACCGGCGAACGAATCGATCTTCAATCAGTATACGATTCGCGTCGAGCGCCGCGACGAGCTGCAGGCATTCCTCAAGGAACGCGGCATCGGCTCGGCGATTTACTATCCGCTTCCGCTGCATCTTCAGCCGTGTTTCGCTTACCTCGGGTACAAAGAAGGGCAGTGCCCCGAAGCCGAGAAGGCGGCGAAGCAGGTGCTGTCGCTCCCCATCTACCCTGAGCTGACTCACTCGCAGCTCAACGAGGTCATCGATGCCGTCCGAGCGTTCTATGGCCGCTGATTCATCCACGAAGCAGCGATTGCTCGAGCGGATCAACGACCGCTCGGCCGTCGTCGGCGTGATCGGGCTTGGATACGTCGGTCTGCCTCTCGCGGTGGAATTCGCGAAGGCCGGGTTCCGCGTCATCGGCTATGACGTGAGCGAACGCGTCGTCTCGTTGCTCAGCGCGGGCGAGTCGCACATCCAGGACGTTCCGAGCGAGGAGGTCGCCGCGCTCGTCAAATCCGGCAAGTTCGAAGCGACGACGGACGAAAAGCGACTCGCCGAAACCGACGCGATCTCGATCGCCGTGCCGACACCGCTCAGCAAGACGCGTGATCCGGACATGAGCTATGTGCTTTCCGCCGCCGACACGGCGATGCGGCAGGCGCACAAGGGCATGCTCGTCGTGCTCGAGAGCACGACGTATCCCGGCACGACGCGCGAGATCCTCGTGCCGGCGCTCGCCAGCCGCGGCTTCACCGTGGGTGAAGACGTTTTCGCCGCGTTCAGCCCCGAACGCGTCGATCCGGGTAACCCGGTCTACCAAACGAAGAACACGCCGAAAGTCGTCGGCGGAGTGACGCCGAATTGCATCGAGCTTGCGAAGGCGCTCTACAGCAGCTGCATCGATACGGTCGTTCCAGTGTCGTCGCCGGAGGCCGCCGAGCTCACCAAGCTGCTCGAGAACACCTTCCGCGCCGTGAACATCGGCCTCGTCAACGAGATGGCGATCATCTGCGACAAGCTGGGCGTGGACGTGTGGGAAGTGATCGACGCGGCGTCCACGAAGCCGTTCGGCTTCATGAAGTTCACGCCGGGGCCGGGCATCGGTGGCCACTGCATCCCACTCGATCCGCACTACCTCGCGTGGAAGATGCGCACCCTCAACTACAAGACGCGGTTCATCGATCTGGCGAGTGAGATCAACAGCCAGATGCCCGCCTTTGTCGTGGAAAAAGTCGCGCACGCGTTGAATGCCGAGCGCAAGCCGGTGAACGGAAGCGACGTGCTGGTCCTCGGCGTCGCGTACAAGCGCGACATCGACGACGTGCGCGAAAGTCCGGCGCTCGACGTGATCCGGTTGCTGGAGGAGCAGGGCGCGACGGTGCACTTCCACGATCCGTACATCGACTGCGTCCGCGAAGAAGAGCATGTGCGCGAAGGGGTCGATCTCACGCCCGAGCGGCTCGCCGCGGCGGACGCGGTCGTGATCGTCACCGACCATCGTTCTGTCGACTATCAGATGGTGGTGGACCACGCGTCGCTGATCGTCGACAGCCGCAACGTGACGGCTGGTCTCCGGAAGTCGAAGGCGCGCGTGTTATCCATTTCCGCGCTCAAGTCGGCGGCGAGCTTCGCGTTCTGACCTGACATGAACATCGCCGTCGTCGGAACCGGATACGTGGGGCTGGTCGTCGGCGCGTGTCTGGCCGAGACGGGCAACCAAGTCGCGGGCGCGGACGTCGACGCGTCGAAGATCGACCGGCTGAAGCAGAACATCCTGCCGATCTATGAGCCGGGGCTCGAGGACCTCGTCGAGCGGAACCAGGCGGCAGGTCGTCTCAGCTTCACGACCGACGTCCGGGACGCGATCGGTCGCAGCGAGGTCGCCTTCATCGCCGTCGGCACGCCGCCCGGAGAAGATGGCTCAGCCGATCTTCGCCACGTACTGGCCGTCGCCGAGGAAATCGGAAAGGCGATGAAGCGCGAGATGGTCGTCGTCACGAAGTCGACGGTGCCCGTGGGCACGGCGGCGAAAGTGGCGGACTGCGTGGCGAAGCACGCCAAGCACCCGTTCCACGTCGTGAGCAATCCGGAATTCCTCAAGGAAGGCGCGGCGGTCGACGATTTCATGAAGCCGGATCGCGTCGTACTCGGCGCCGAGACGGACCACGCGCGGAGCGTGATGACGGAGCTTTACGCGCCGTTCGTGCGCACGGGGCGTCCGATCATTTTTATGGACATTCCGTCGGCCGAGATGACGAAGTATGCCGCCAACGCGATGCTCGCGACGCGCATCTCGTTCATGAACGACGTCGCGAATCTCTGCGAGCGGGTCGGCGCGAACGTCGACCTCGTTCGAAAGGGTATCGGCAGCGACGATCGGATCGGCTCGGCGTTCCTGTTCCCCGGCCCGGGATACGGCGGGTCATGCTTCCCGAAGGACGTGAAGGCGCTCGTGCGTACGGCGCGCGACCAGGGAACGTGTCTTCGAATTCTCGAAGCCGTCGAGGCGGTGAACCAGGATCAGAAACGCCGCATGTTCGAGAAGTTGCGACAGGCGCTCGGTGAGGATCTCACCGGGACGCGGATCGCGATCTGGGGACTGGCGTTCAAGCCGAACACGGACGACATGCGCGAGGCGCCGGCGTTGGCGCTCATCGAAGATTTGCTCGGCGCCGGGGCGTCCGTCGCCGTCCACGATCCCGTTGCGATGGACGAAGCGAAGCACAAGCTCGGGTCGGCCGTGGAATTCGCCGCGACCAGCTACGACGCGCTGAACGGCGCCGACGCGCTGGCCGTCGTCACCGACTGGAACGAGTATCGGCATCCCGACTTCCCGCGCATGAAGCAGACGCTGCGGCGCCCCGTGATCGTCGACGGACGCAATCTCTACGCGCTGCATCGCATGTCCGAGCTGGGCTTCCGGTATTACTCGATCGGGCGGAGAACGATCGCGTGAAAGTCGTCATCACCGGCGCCGCGGGGTTCCTCGGCTCGCACCTGTGCGACCGCTTCCTCCGCGACGGCCACCAAGTGATCGGCGTCGATAATTACCTGACCGGATCGCCCGACAACATTGCGCACCTCGCGGATAACGACTCCTTCCGCCTCGTCGAGGCGGATGTCTCGGTGCGCATCCCGCTCGACGAACCGCTCGACGGCATCCTGCACTTTGCCTCGCCGGCCAGCCCGATCGACTATTACGAATTTCCAATCGAGACGCTGAAAGTCGGATCGTTCGGTACGCACAATTGCCTCGAGCTGGCGCGCCAGCAAAGCGCGAGGTTTTTTCTCGCTTCCACGTCGGAAGTGTACGGCGACCCGGCCGTGCATCCTCAGCCGGAATCGTATTGGGGCAACGTCAACTCGATCGGCCCCCGTTCGGTGTACGACGAGGCCAAGCGATACGGTGAAGCGGTGACGATGGCGTATCACCGCCATCATGGCGTCGACACGCGGATCGTTCGCATCTTCAACACCTACGGTCCGCGCATGCGACCGCACGACGGACGCGTCGTGTCGAACTTCATCGTCCAGGCGTTGACCGGCGAACCATTGAGCATTTACGGCGACGGCAGCCAGACGCGCAGCTTCTGCTACGTCGACGATGAGGTCGAAGGGATCTATCGTCTGTTCATGAAGGGTGATTCGAAGCCGACGAACATCGGGAATCCCGACGAATACACCGTGCAGCAGCTCGCGGACATCGTGCTCGAGTTGACCGGATCGTCATCGACGATCACGCGACAACCGCTTCCGGCCGACGATCCCAAGCTCCGACGCCCCGACATCACACGGGCACGCACCACCCTCGGCTGGGAGCCAAAAGTCCCGGTGCGAGAAGGCGTGGCGCGGACGATCGAATATTTCCGGCGTTTGCTCGCCGAGTCGAAGCTCTCGGCGCGCACGATGGCGGAGCCGCGTTAGCGAGCGCTGGGCGGCAGGCGCTACAGCAAAAGGTCGGTTCTGAGGAGTTGGCGCGCCTTCCACCAGAGCGCGCCGAACACCGTCGAGCGGCGCAGCACGACGCTCGCTTCCCCCGAAGATCCAACGCGCCAGGCGTCGTCCGCCGCGCGTCGCGCGCGAACCTCGATCACGCCGGCAGCGGCGCCAGGGTCGGCGCTCGATGCAACGGTGGAAATCTCTCCGGTCCACGGATGGTGGACGTCGGCGTACGACACCGCGTGGATGAGTTGACCCGGATGGACGCGAACGGAACCGGCGCGCGGCAGCGCGATGCGCAGCTCGATCGAATCGGCGGTGATCAGCGTCAGCAATGAATCGCCGGCCAGGACGCGGCGGCCGCTGAGCTCTTCGGGCCGCGGCGTCGCCACCGTGCCGGTGGCGAACGCGCGAATCGTCAATCGGGATGAGCGTTCTTGCAACGCGGCCAACGCCGCTGACGCCGCGGCGCGGCGAGCCGCGAGCCGGCTGACTTCTCCCGGCGCGCCGTTGGCGCGCGCCGTCATCTCGGCGCGGGACAGGGAGTCGATCGATCGGCCGGCGGCGAGCAGTTCCTGATCGAGCGCACGATCGACGAGACGCAGCAACGGCGTTCCAGCGGCGACGCGTGTGCCGCCGGATACAAAGACATCCGCGACGACACCGCTGTCGGGCGCCACGATCGCCTGCGTCAGCGTCGCGGCCGTAATGAACCGGCCACCCGTCGTCAGACTCCACGGAGCGAACATCAGCGCGATGAGAACGACAACGACGCCAATCAGAATTGGCGTGGACCTACGCCGCCGAGCACGGGCGGCCCGGACGGCGAGCACGATAGTCCGCGCCCATTCGGCGATCGTCTTCCGCGTCGCAATGAGCAACGCCAGAACCAGGAACACGGCTCCCGCCGCGCCAAGCGCGCGCTGCGCCCAACCGAGCGCGAGCGCCGCCATGAAGGCGAACAGCCCGCTGATATACACCGAAGCAAGGGCGCCGTACGCGAGAAAGACGCGACGCTCACGCGCCGTCGCGGGCGGCTCGGGCGATTCGAGCCGGAACAGCCTCTCCCTGAGCCACCACCGCAGGTGCGCGAAGGCGCGGTGTCGGAGGTTGCCGATCTCCATCCAGTCGGAGAGCGCGAAGTATCCGTCGAGCGGTAGGAGCGGATTCGCGTTCGTCAGCACTGTCGTGGCGCCGCCAACCACCATGGCGGCGATCGCGCCGTCGGCGACGATGGTTCCCGGCGCGGCTGCCCACCAGACGATCGCTGCCAGACTCGCCACCACCAGTTGAATCCATGTGCCGGCCGCCGTCACCCACAATCGCGCGCGTCGCTCCGGAAAACTCCACGCGTCGCTCACGTTGCAAAAAAAAGCAGGTTGGAAATACAACAGCATGAACCCGAGCTCGCGTACCTCACCGCCGAAGTACTTACAGGTGAAGCCGTGGCCGAGCTCGTGGATCAGGATGACCAAACCGGCCCCGGCCCAGAACAGCACCGCTCTGCCGACGGTCAGATTATGAAGCGAGTAGCTCGACGACAACGCGGCAGTGAACGTGTGCCAGCCCTGACCGAGAATCAGGCCATACACCACGAACAACACGAGAGACCCGACGATGAATGCCGGCGTGAACATCCAGCGAATTGCCGGCAACGTACGGGCGAGCAAGGCGTCGGGATCTCCGAACGACCATCGCATCCGCAACAGCTCCCCGCGGAACAATCGCGGGCGATGGCGCTTCTGCCGTTCGGCGCGCAGCCGCTCCAGCTGCAGCGTCGTACGCTCTTCGATGGTTCGCTCGAGGAAACCATTGCCGGCGAGCTTCCGGGCGAATCCCTCGACCGCGCCGACGGAGACGCGCAGCCCTTCGTCGCGCAGGAGGCGCGCGATCTCGGCGAGCGTTCTACGCCCGTCGAAGCAGCGCATCACGCGAATCTCGCTGGCGCCGAACCGATAGTACTTCTGCGCGGCGAGATCCTTGACGACGAAGCTGGTCGCTCCGCGATACGTCTGCTCGACGATCGAGAGATCAGCGCGCAGGCAGGGCGTCGCCGCGCTCATCGTCTACCGCGTGGGTCGAGCCAGACGTTCGCCGGCCGAGAGACCGCTGAGCACCTCGACGCGGCCGCCTCCCACGTCGCGACCAATGGTCACGGGACGCACCGTGCTTCGCCCGCCATCCACGACGACGACGTAACCGTCGGGCGCCACTGCCGCACGATCGACGACAATCGCGCGACGTCGTTCCCGTCCGAGCCGCACCGTGACACTGCCGCCGACCATCTCGGAGGTACCGGGGTTCACGAGCCGGAGGACAACCTCGCGCGTTCCGCTCGCCGCGTCGACGAATGGTGCTGTGTGCGCGACAACCGCCGTGCCGATCGCGCCGCCACTGCCGACGACCGAGGCGCTCTCGCCCAAGCGTATGGCGCGAGCGCTCGATTCCGGGACGCGAATTCGCGCCAGCAGAGGAGTCTGCTCGGTCACGCGAAACAGCGTGTCGCCCGAAGCCACGAACCGCCGCGGACGCGCGGCGCGCGAGGTGACGACGCCGGCGAATGGCGCCGCAATTCGTGTGAGATCGACGTCTCGGCGCGCCTTGCGCACGGCGATCTCCGTCTGGCGTAGCTGAAACTCCGCTTGCTCGGAGTCCGCTTGCGTGATACCGCCGGATTTGGTCAACGCGCGCGCGCGCGTGACCGAACGGTTGGCGTTGTCGTGTGCCGCTTCGGCCCCGGCGAGCGCGATCTCCTGTTCGGCGCTCTCGAGGCGGGCGAGCAGCTGGCCCGTCGACACGCGATCGCCAAGTTCGCTGGCCACTGAATCGATCGTTCCGGCCGAGCGTGCGACCACCACTGCGTCGTGCTCGACGTAGAGCTGGGCCGGCAGCTCGATTGGCTGCTGCACGGTCATCGTGTCGGCGAGGAACTCGCCGGCGGCTGGCACCGTTCGTTGTTTGCCGGTTTGTTGCGGGCTGGCGGAGCGGGCCTCTCCTCCGCAGCCGATCGCGCTTGCGAGACACACGGCAGCGAAGAGGGGGACACCGAACGTGGTACGACTCACGACCAGATCCTCCACCAGAGAAGTCGAAGCGACCGGAGCGGTCCCCGCGCGACGCGCCACACCGCCGATGCCGGTTCGGTCAACACTCGCGCGTACGCGGCCATTCCCGGTCGGAGCAGGCTTTCGCCGTTCGGCACGACGGCCAGGACGGGGAAAACACGCTCGTCTCCGCCGTCCGAGGACAACTCGCCGATCACTCGCACGCGCCCGCTGAAGGTCCGCTGCGGAAGCGCGGCGATCCGCAGTCGCACCTCGTCGCCGGGATGGATGCGTGTGACGTCGCGTTCCGGGACTCCGAACTCGAGCTCGAGTGAGTCGGTGCGACCGAGGATGACCAACGAATCGCCGGCATCGAGTCGCGCGCCGATTCGCTCCTCGGGCCGGCTCGTCAGGACGACGCCGGCTACCGGCGCGCGAAGCGTCATCGAACGCAGTTGCTCGTCGAGCAGATCGCGTTCGCGTCGAAGCACGTCGGCGCGCAGGCGCTGCAGGCGTTCGTCGGCGGCGTCGCCGCGCGACGACGCGACGGTGGCCGAACGCTCGGCGGCGGCGGCGTCGGACGAGGCGGCATCGCGGCGCGCTCGCAGCTCCTCATCGCGGAGGTGAGCGACGGGCGCTCCGCGCTCTACCGACATGCCTTCGCGCACGAGCACGCGGTCCACGACGCCCGCGATCGTTGGACGAACGCCGGCGCGCGACAACGGCCGAAATACCGGATTCGTGCCGGCGACTCGCATCGGCCATCGGATGAGCGTGCTCGCGGCGACGATGGCGACGGCGATCGTCGCGTAGGCGATCCGTCGTCGTCGCGGCAGGGCGAAGAACGCGTCCTTCCGAGCGCTCAGTGCACCGAGCGTCTCGACCAGAGGAACCTGGTGGTACAGCCGCGCGTTGCGGACAGCGACCGTCGCTTGATTGGCGAGAATTCCGGCGAGGCCCTGCTCTCGCGCTCCGGCGAACTCCGTTCGATTCGCCTCGAACAGGAGGATGCCGACGATGCCTTCTTCGTCGCGGAGCGGGAGGTACAGGCCACTCGCGACCCCGTCGCGAACCAGATCTTCACCGAAGATCTGCACGAAAGTCCGTTCGGCATCCGACGCGATGTCGTCGCGATCGGACAGATAGAACGCTTCGCCGATCCCCGCCGCCCACGCCGCGCGAACGGCGAGATCCTGAAGCTTCGGATCTTTCGGATCGACGCCATCCACCCCGGCGACGGCCCGGATGTCGCACGTGCCTTTCTCGTACAGCGCCACGGCGCCGCGATCGAACTTGACCGCGCGACCGGCCAGGTTGACGACGGTGCGAAGTACGCGGTCGAGATCGAGCGTCGAGGTGATCTCCCGACTCATCTCGGTGACGAGCGCGAGGTCGTCGGTCTTTTGCGCCGCCGAACGTTGCGACGACTCTAATCGGGCCGCGTTGGCGATCGCCGCGGCGGCGGTATCGGCGAGCAGGCGAACCAGCTCCTGCTCGGCGTCGGTGAATCCGCCGTCGCGGTCGATTGGACGAGTCGCGCGGAGAACCGCGGCGAGCTGCCCGTTGGGTGCGATGCCCGCCGTCAGGACGGCAACATTACGCTCGCCGTCGATCGGCCGTCCAACGGCCGACGGGCCGACGCGTTTTGATGAGAGGAGGTCGCGTTGCTCGCCCAATGCGCCGCGACACTCATACTCGCCTTCGTCGGGAACCCACAGCGAGACAGTGTCGGCGGCGATGAGTTGTTGCACGCCGAGCAGCGCTTTCCCCGCCACTTCGCCGGTGTCGTCGGAGGCGAAGAGGTCGAGTGTGATTGTGTGCAGGGAATCCGCCGGCGTGGCGACGGCGCCAATGCCAAGTGCCGGTGTTGCGGCGGCGGTCATGTCAGCGGCTCCCACTTACGCTCCGAGAACCATGGGCGGGCGCTAACGTGGCGCTGGGGACGGCTCGCGGCAAGGCCGGGCCGTCTGGCGCAGGCACGCCCAAAAAAAGAACGCCTCGCGGAGGGAGTTCGCGAGGCGTTCTTTCAGGGAGCGCGCTTAGAAATGGAGCGGCGCGATCCGGGACTCGAGCTCTTCGGCCGTCAACTCGATGGCCTCGGCTTCCTTGCCGATCTCCTTCTTCACCTGCTCCTTCTGCTGCTTGGTGAGGTCGATGCGAATGACTTCCTTGTCTTTTTGCTTGGTCATGGTGGTCTCAAGTGGGTTAAGGAAGTGAAGCAACTAACCGAGGTACGAAATCGGAGCGATGCGATCCTCGAGCTCCTGCGCCGTCAGCTCGATGGCCTGCACATCCTCGCCCGACGCTTCTTTGATCTGCTTCTTCTGCTCGGCCGTCAACTCGATGCGGATCCGCTGCTTCGGCTTTTCCATGATCTCGCCCTCTGTGTTTTCGTGATCCGTGGATCGAGTCATCGTCGGTCTCCCGATAACGGGTAGTCGCCAAGTCGAACTCGAACGCGGTGACGATGAATCGCTGCCGTGAATGGACCGTGAACGCGGCGCAGCCGTTTGTGAATTACCGCGCGAAAACACCTGATTGCTACCACGTCCGCGGGCGCCACCGCTCCAGGTTT
Organism: Gemmatimonadaceae bacterium; assembly: GCA_035554995.1. Lineage (GTDB taxonomy): Bacteria > Gemmatimonadota > Gemmatimonadetes > Gemmatimonadales > Gemmatimonadaceae > JAQBQB01. The sequence goes on along the minus strand of DATMHK010000169.1, from coordinate 10,608 downwards.
ACGCAGCGTCTATCCGCTCCCTCCGGGCGCGCGTAAGTTCTCGGTCGCTTCGGGCCCCCAGAGTATCCATGGCGACGCTTGCCCTTCGGTTGTGCGGCGGTCTGGAATTGACGGTCGACGGGAACGCCGTCGAGCCGTCACTTGGCGCCAAGACATTGGCGTTGCTCGCCTTCCTCCGACTCGAGCCCCGGCCGCACCGACGAGAGGCGCTGACCGCGCTCCTCTGGGGCGAATACGCCGACGAAAAGGCCAAGACCTCCTTCCGCCAGGCGCTGACCCGTCTTCGCGACGCCGTCGGCGAGTTGATCATCGGCGACCGGGTAACCATCCAGTTGCGGGGCGATCTGGTCTGTGACGTGTCGGATTTCGAAGCGCTTGCAGTCTCCGATCCCAAGGCGGCGCTCGCGATCGATGTAGCGAGCTTCTTGACCGGCGTCTCGCTTCGCTCGTGTCCTGGGTTCGACGACTGGGCCAACGCGAAGCGCGTGGCGCTCGTCGAGCGGTATTGCCGACTACTCGACACTGCCATCGGGGATGCGCTGGCGACGCACGCGTGGCGTGACGCGACTGAACTATCTGGACGGTGGGCGTCTCTCGACCCGCTCGCCGATGCTCCCGTCGCCGCCATGATGGAAGCCCAGTTCCTCTCGGGCGATCCGGACGCGGCGCTCGCGACCTATTCGCGGCACGCCTCTCGTCTTGCCGCCGAGGTGCGGCGGACGCCGGGAAGGGCGCTCGTCGAGCTCTCGGCGCGACTACGACGCGCGACCGCAACCACCGGATCGCCGCGCCCGAGCGAGACATGGCTCGAGCGTGGGCCGTCGTTCGACGGCGCGCTGGTCGGACGCGAGATGGACTGGGAGCGGCTCAAGCGAGCGTGGGCGGCGTCTGCTCGGGGCGAAAGCCGCATCGTGGTCATCGAAGGCGAGCCGGGCGCGGGAAAGACGCGAATCGCCGGCGATTTTCTTCGGTGGGTGACGACGCAGGGCGGGATCTCGCTTCGAGGGCGCGGATACGACGCGCGCGGCGGGGCACCGTTCGGCGCGGTGGTCGAGGCGCTGCGCGGCGCACTCGACGCGCCGGCGCTCGCTGGTGTTGATCCGGAGTGGCTCGCCGAGGTAGCTCGATTCCTCCCCGAGTTACGACGTCGCTTTGCGAATCTGCCGGAAACCCGCGCCGACGCGAGCGCGACGGAGAGCTGGCGCCTGTTCGAGGCCGTCGCGCAGGTGATCATCGCGATCGCCGAGGAGAATCCGGTCGCCGTGTTCATCGACGATCTCCAATGGTGCGACGGCGACAGCTGCAGTCTGGTGCATTTTCTCGTGCGCCGTCTCGAAACGGCAGCGGTCCTGTGGTGCGCCACGCTCACCGCAGGCACGATGGAACGCGACGCTCCGGCGGCCCGGCTCGCGCGTGCCCTGCGCGCCGCGCGAGGTAGCACGACGATGACTCTTCGCCCGCTGACTGAGGACGAGGTGTGGCGCCTCATTCGTGAGCTGAGCAGGGTGACAGAACCCGAAGGCGGCCGACGCCTTGCCTGTCGCGTATTCGAGGTCACCGCGGGCAATCCGTTCTACGTCGTCGAGCTCCTCAAGACGCTGTTCGCTCAGGAAGTTCTCAGCGTCGACGAGGCGACTGGTGCCTGGATCGTGCGAGAGGCGGCGCTGAGTCGTCATTCGCCCGCGCAATTGGCACCGACGATTCACGAGACGATCATGGAGCGCATCGAGTGCTTGTCCGCTCCCCTCCATGAGCTACTCGTCAGCATCGCCGTGTCGGGACGCGGATGTGCGGCCGACGTCCTGTCGCACCTGCACGGAATCTCGCGACTGCACGCCGCCGCGCTGGGCGACTCACTCGTCGAGCGGCACCTCGTTCAGGAGCACGACGGTCGGTATCACTGCGCGCACCCGACGATCGCCACGGTGGTGCGCAGCGGGCTCACGACGTCGCGCCGACGCGAAGTCCATCGCGCGCTCGCTCTGGCGCTCGAGCTGTTGCTTCCACCGCGCGGACCAACTGGCGAGGATGCCGGAGAGATCGCCAGGCACTCCGATGAAGCGGGCGACCGGGCGATGAGCTATCGCTACGCCCTCCTGGCCGCCGACGCCTGCGCCAACCGTTTCGCGCACGACGAGGCGCTCTCCTGGCTGGACCTCGCGGCCGCGACCGCCGAAACGGCTGAGGAAGCGGAGACCGTGGACCGACTGACGGCGCAGATCCTGGACACGGCGGGCTGGCGGGAAGTGCCCCCGGTCCGGGCCCCGTCGATTTCACCTATTGGGCGAGTCGTTCGGGACGATTTGGACCTTCCGGCACGCGGATAGCGACGGGTTCAACCGGGCGACCGGTTATCTTTCGCGGTTCGTAGAAACCGCTGTCACCGTTCTGGGTACTAACCCCCGATATGCAACGTACTTCCTGGAGACTCGCCGCGGCGTTGTCGTTGATGGCGCTTGCGGCGTGCCGGCCGGAATTCGAGCTAAAAAAGTTCACGAACAACGAGTCGCTGTATAGCGCATCGTTGCGCGAGTATCAGCGCCATCATTGGGACAACGCGATCTCCGGATTCGAGAAGTTGACCACGGATCTGCCCGCTCGCGATTCGCTCCTGCCGCGATCGTACTGGTACCTCGCGTCGTCGCACGAGAACCAGGGCGAGCATTTGCTGGCCGCGCAAAGCTGGAGCCGCCTGGTCGAGACCTTTCCCGACGACTCGCTCGCGGACGATGCCGCGCTCGAATCGGCGCGATCGTATGCGCGCATGTGGCGAAAGCCGCAACTCGATCCGACATACGGCGAAACGTCCCTCGCTTCTTATAACACCCTGATCGGTCTCTACCCGAGCTCGAACCTCGTCCCGATCGCGCAGAAGGAGATCGGCGAGCTCGAGAACAAGTTCGCAATCAAGGATTACGACACCGGAAACATCTACTTCCGCCGCAAGGCGTACGACTCGGCGATCATCTACTACAAGGACGTTTTGACGAAGTACGCCAACTCGCCGACGGCGCGGGATGCGGCGCTCAGGCTCGTCGAGGCGTACAAGAAGATCCGATACCGCGAAGACGCGAGCGAGATGTGTACGGAGCTGCGCCAGCGCTATCCGCGCGATGGCGACGTAAGGCAAACGTGCAACGGCATCCCTGACGTCGTTCGGGCCGACAGCCTGGCGGCGAAACCGGCGAAGCCGCCGGCGCTCTGAGCCGTGCGGATCGGGCTCCTCGGGGGGAGCTTCGATCCCCCACATGTCGGCCATCTGCTCGCGGCGAGCGACGCCCATGAGGCGTTGGATCTCGATCGGCTCGTGTTCATTCCCGCGGCCGTTCAGCCGCTCAAAGTCGATCGCACGACGGCGAGCGCCGAGCAGCGATTGTCCATGACGAAAATGCTGGCCGAAAGCGACCCGCGCTTCGACGTGGATGCGATCGAAATCGACCGTGGCGGGTTATCTTACACGGTCGATACGCTCACGGCATTGAGGCTCCGCTGGCCGTCGGCGGAGCTCTTTTGGCTGGTCGGAGCGGACATCGTGTCGTCCTTCGCGCAGTGGCGCCAGCCGGAACGGATCGTTCAGCTCGCGACCGTCGTCGTGTTGCAGCGGGCCGGCGACATCGCCGGCGGAACCCTGCCGGCCGGGATGCGCTGTCTCGCGACGCGGCGCGTGGACGTCTCGTCGACCGAGATTCGCCAGCGTGTGAAGGAGGGCAAGTCGGTTCGAGGCTTTGTTCCCGACGCGGTGGCGGAGTTCATCGCCGCGGAGCGGTTGTACCGATAGAGGACTGAATGTTCAAGCGAGTCATCCACGGGATCTTCGGAACGCGGCACGATCGTGAGCGCCGCAAGATCCAGCCGATTGTCGACGAGATCAACGAGCACTACGAGCGCCTGCATGGCATCTCGGAAGACGAGCTCCGCGCCCAGACGGCGAAATTCCGCGCGATCATCGCCGAACGAACCGGCGAGCTGGAGCGTCGCGTCGCCGAGCTGAAAGAGCAGAAGAACGCCGCGCGTGACCCGGAGGAGCGCGACCGGATCGACAGTGAATTGGGCGGCGGCGACGGCCGCGGCGGCGTCGAAGGGAAGCTCCGCGAAGAGATCAGCGACGTGCTCGACGAGCTCCTTCCCGAGGCGTTCGCCACGGTCCGCGAGGGCGCGCGCCGCCTCATGGGTAGCTCGGTCATGGTCACCGGGCATGAGATGCCGTGGGACATGGTGCACTACGACGTGCAGCTCATGGGCGGCATCGAGCTGCACCTTGGCAAGATCGCTGAAATGGCGACAGGCGAAGGCAAGACGCTCGTCGCGACCCTGCCGCTGTACTTGAACGCGCTCCCTGGAAAGGGCGCGCATCTCGTCACCGTCAACTCGTACCTGGCCCGCCGCGACTCGCAGTGGATGGGTCACGTCTACAACTATCTCGGCCTCACCGTCTCCTGCCTCGACGACACCGAGCCAGGGACGCCCGAACGCCGCGCGGCGTACCACGCCGACATCACGTACGGCACGAACAACGAGTTCGGCTTCGATTATCTGCGCGACAACATGGTCGTCTCGCTCGACCAGCGCGTGCAGCGGAGCCACGTCTACGCGATCGTCGACGAAGTGGACTCGGTCCTCATCGACGAAGCGCGAACGCCGCTGATCATCTCGGGCCCGGTGGGCAACGAGAACGACGCGATCTATTTCGAGCACAACGCCGCTGTCGCGCGCCTCGTGCGACGCCAGACGGAGCTCGTCAATACGCTCGTCGGCGAAGCAGAGCGCGAGATGGAGCGAGGCGACACCGCTCGTGCGGCGCTTCATTTCTACAAAGCCCAGCTCGGAAGCCCGAAGAACAAGCGGCTGATGAAGGCGCTGCAGGAGCCTGGTGTCAAACAGCTCGTGCAGAAGCAGGAGCTCGACCACATCGCCGACCGCCGGTTGCCGCCGAGCAAGCAGCAGCTTGGCGACATCGAGGATGATCTCCTCTACGTGCTCGACGAGAAGGGCCACTCGGTCCATCTCACCGATCAGGGGGTGGACTACATGTCGCCCAACGAGCACGAAGCCTTCCTGCTGCCGGATTTGTCGCAGGAAGTACATCGCATCGATCACGATCATGAGATGTCGGGCGAACAGAAGGTCGAGGCCCGCCGGCAGGTCGAGATCGACTACGCGTCGAAGGCCGAGCGGCTCAACATCGTCCACCAGCTCCTGCGCGCCCACGCCCTCTACGAGAAGGACGTGAACTACGTCGTGCAGGAAGGCGAGGTGCTGATCGTCGATGAGTTCACCGGCCGCACGATGCCGGGCCGTCGCTGGTCCGAAGGACTGCACCAGGCCGTCGAAGCCAAGGAAGCCGTCCGCGTCAAAGGCGAGACGCAAACGATGGCGACGATCACCATCCAGAACTACTTCCGCATGTACGACAAGCTGGCCGGCATGACCGGTACAGCCGAAACCGAAGAGACGGAGTTCTTCCAGATTTACAAGCTGGAAGTCGCGGTCATCCCGACGAACAAACCGATGATCCGCGACGATCGGCAGGATCTCGTCTACAAGACGCGTCGCGAGAAATACAACGCGATCGTCGAGGAGACGCGGCGCCTGCACGACCTCGGCTATCCTGTGCTGATCGGGACGACGAGCGTCGAAGCCTCGGAGACATTGGCGAAGTTGTTCAGTCGCGCCGGCCTTCAGCACAACGTCCTCAACGCCAAGTATCACCAGCGGGAAGCCGAGATCGTGGCCGAGGCGGGTCAGCCGAACGCGGTGACGATCGCGACGAACATGGCCGGTCGTGGTACCGACATCAAACTCGGTCTGGGCGTGAAGGAGGGGAAGCCGTCCACGGTGAAAGATCCCGACGGCAAAGACGTCGATGTCATGGAGGCCGGCGGTCTCCACATCATCGGCTCCGAGCGACACGAGTCGCGCCGTATCGACCGCCAGCTGCGCGGTCGGTCGGGGCGCCAAGGTGACCCCGGTGCGTCGCAATTCTTCCTGTCGCTCGAAGACGACTTGATGCGTCTCTTCGGCTCCGAGCGCATCGCGAGCCTCATGGACCGGCTCGGCGCTCAGGAAGGCGAAGTGTTGACGCATCCGCTCATCACGCGCTCGATCGAAGGCGCGCAAAAGCGCGTCGAGCTCCAGAACTTCCAAGCCCGTAAGCGGCTGCTCGATTACGACGACGTGATGAACCAGCAGCGCGAGGTGGTCTACTCGCTGCGCAGCTTCGCGCTCGAGGGCGGGGAAGAGCTCAAGGGCGAAGCGCTGAAGATGATCGACAAGGCGATCACCTTCCGCGTCGAGACCAGTCTCGCCGAGTTCGAAGACGCCGCCGAGTGGGATTTCGATCTCCTGCGGCAAGACCTGCTCATGCGGTACCTCGTGCAGGTACCGGAGTACGACAACGCCGACCACCGTCCGACCGAGGAGGTCGCGGCGCAGCGGTTTGCGGTCGACGCGGCGAAGAAGGCGTTCTGGGCGAAGCTCGAGAGCCTCGATAAGGTGCTCGACGAGAACGGGCAGCCGTACGGCGACCGCCTGCTGTCGCTCGTCATGCTCAATGTGCTGGACGAAAAGTGGAAGGACCACCTCTACGACCTCGACCAGCTCCGCAACGCGATCCACTATCGGTCGTGGGGCCAGAAGGACCCGCTCATCGAGTACAAGCAGGAAGCGTACACGATGTTCGTGGACTTGATGAACGACATCTACAACACGTTCAGCGAGCGTTTCCTCAAGGTGCAGCTCATCGTCGAGCCGCCTGCGCCACCACCGCCCGTGCTCGGCGGCGGCGGTCCGCGTGGCGGGCCGACGAAGCGGTACAACGCGCTCGGGATCCTCGAGGACATTCCCGCCGAAGAGACGGCGGAGTCGGAGAATGGTGGCGCGGTCGCTGTCGAAGACGTCGGCCCGTCCGAGATTCCAGCCACGAAGCCGGTCGCCGCGCGTAAGGACCCGCTGATCGTCGGGGCCGGTCGCGCGCGGTCACTCTCGTCTTCACCCGCTCCCGCTCCCGCCAACGTCGACTGGTCGACGGTCGGACGAAACGACCCGTGCCCGTGCGGTTCGGGAAAGAAATTCAAGAAGTGTCACGGAGCGCAGTTGTAGTTCATTTTCAATCCGACAAAGAGAACGGGCGTCGCGGGTCGACGCCCGTTTTTCATTTCCAAAATCTGCCGTTCACGTTCAAACGCCGTATCCGCGCCGATCCGCGCAATCCGTGCAGTTCATCCGTGTCAAAACCCTTCGGCCTAAGGTTCGGAGTAGCCTGTCGGCCACCAAGATCCGCAGATGACGACATTTTGACGCTGATAACAGCACGGATTTGCCGGATCGCGCGGATCGGCGTGACAAGTTTGACGCTGGTGAGAGGCGGTAACGTGCACAGTTGGTTCCGGGCGGGGAGAAATGGTGCCGCCGGGGGCGCTCCGCGACACCAAAATGGGGCTCTATGTCTAGTCCTGCCCCTGAAAAATCATTAAGTATTCGAGAGTTCCCCCGGTCGGAGCGGCCGAGGGAGCGGCTGGTGGATCTTGGCGCGGCGTCCCTCAGTACCGCCGAACTGATCGCGATCGTCGTTGGATCGGGGAGCGCGGGTCGCAGCGCGGTTCAGCTCGGCCATGCGGTGCTGGCGGAGGCGGGCGGAGCGTTACGGTGGATCGCGCGCCAACCCGTCGCGGCGCTGACGGCTGTTTCCGGGGTAGGAACGGCGCGTGCGGTCGTGATTCATGCGGCGCTCGAGCTGGGGCGGCGCATGGCGCTGGAATCGCGGGACGAAGGGTGTCCGGTGCGATCGCCGCGGGATGTCGTGGCGTACTTCGCTCCACGGATGGAGGATCTACCAGTCGAAGAGTTTCACGTGGCCGTGCTCGACGCGCAGCATCGGTTGGAACGCGATGTGACGGTCACGCGTGGGTTGTTGTCGTCGTCCCTCGTGCACCCGCGCGAGGTTTTTCGAGAGGCGATCGCCGAGCGGGCGGCGGCGGTCATCCTCGTCCACAATCATCCCAGCGGCGATCCGATGCCTTCGGCGGACGATCGCGCGGTCACCGAGCAGCTCGTCGCGGCCGGCCGATTGCTGGACATCCCCGTACACGATCACGTAATCATCGGGCGAGGACGGTACACGAGCTTCGCGGAGGCAGGTCTGCTGTGACGGCAACGGCGGTGCAAGAGCTGATTCCCGGATGGCGCGAGAGCGAGTCGCCGCTCCACGACAAGCTCGATCGTGAGCTGCTCGTGCGCGCCTACCGCTTCGGCGAGGGCGCCCATCGCGGCCAGCTGCGCAACTCCGGCGACCCGTACATCACGCACTCGGTCGAGGTGGCGAAGATCCTCGCCGACCTCCAGCTCGACTCGATCACCGTCGCCAGCGGTCTCCTGCACGACGTCATCGAGGACACGCGACTCACGCTCGCCGACGTCGAAACGGAATTCGGGAAAGAGATCGCCGCGATCGTCGACGGGCTGACGAAGATCGCCAAGCTGCCGTCGGGCGGGTCGACTCAGGAGCGCCAGGTCGAGAGCTACCGCAAGCTGCTCCTCTCGATCGCCAAGGACGCGCGCGTCATCATCGTCAAGCTGGCCGACCGTCTCCACAACATGCGGACGCTCGACTGGCTGCCGGCCGAGAAGCGCCGCCGCATCGCGCAGGAGACCCGCGACCTCTATGCTCCGCTCGCGCACCGCTTCGGTATGGCGAAGCTCCGCTGGGAGCTCGAGGACCTCTCGTTCAAACATCTCGAATCAGAGGAGTACAAGGCCCTCGCCAAAAAAGTCGCGCAGAAGCGCGGCGAGCGCGAGGCGCTGATCAAGCAGCTGGCCGACCCGCTCATCGAGCGGCTGACCCGGGCCGGCATTCGCGACGTCGAAGTGACCGGCCGACCGAAGCACCTGTGGTCGATCTACAAGAAGATGAAGCAGCGCGAAAAGCCGTACGAGGAGATCTACGACCTCCTCGCCATTCGCGTGCTCGTCAAGTCGGTCCCCGATTGCTATCACGCGCTCGGCATCATTCACGACGGCTGGACGCCGGTGCAGGAGCGCATCAAGGACTACATCGCCCAACCCAAGTCGAACGGCTATCAGTCGCTCCATACCACGGTCTTCGGCCCTGGAAGACAGCTGTACGAAGTTCAGATCCGCACGCGCGACATGCATCGTACGGCGGACTTCGGCATCGCCGCGCACTGGCGCTACAAGGAGGACGCGAAGAGCGACGAGCTCGATCGGCATCTCTCGTGGTTCCGGCAGGTGCTCGAGCTGCAGATGGACGCCCGCACCCCCGACGAGTTCCTCGAGTTCCTCAAGCTCGACTTGTACCAGGACGAGATCTTCGTCTTCACACCGACGGGCGACGTCATCCAGCTGCCGAAAGGCGCGACGCCGATCGATTTCGCCTTTGCCGTCCACACCGAGATCGGGTTGCACTGCGCCGGCGCCAAGGTGAACGGCCGCATCGCGCCGCTGTCACGTCCGCTGCGCAACTCCGAAACGGTCGAGATCATCACGTCGAACACCGCGAAGCCGACACAGGATTGGCTCGCCCACGTTCGCACGGGCCGCGCGCGACACAAGATCCGGCAGGTGCTCAAGCGCGAAGCCCAGTCGTCCGCCGAAAAGCTCGGGCAGGAGATGCTCGATCGCGAGATCAAGCGCCGGCGCCTCGGGAAGATCGACGACGACAAGATGAACGAAGCCGCGCGCGCGCTCAGCCTCATGGACGCGACGCACCTCCGCGCTTCGATTGGTCAGGGCGACGTGAACGTCACGCTCGCGCTCAAGCACATCTTCCCGGATGTGGCGGAGGTCGAGCCGCCGAAGCCGAACGTCTTCGAGCGCTTTGTCGACCGCGTGCGCGGGACGAAGGGCGTAAAAATCCAGGGCGTCGACGGCTTGATGGTGCGATACGCCCAGTGCTGCCAACCGGTGCCCGGCGATCCGGTCGTCGGCTACGTGACGCGGGGTCGCGGCGTCAGCATTCATCGCGCCGACTGTCCGAACCTGCTCCTCCTCGCCCACGAGCCGGAACGACGCCTCGAGATCGATTGGCAGGAAGCTCAGGGCGAGCGGTTCGTCGTCCGGCTGGCCCTCGAGGGTAACGACCGCCGCGGACTCTATGCCGACGTCGCCGCAGCCGTGAGCTCCACGGGCACCGACATCAAGAGCATGGACCTCCGCAGTACCGACGGCCGGACCAGCGGCTCGATGCTCGTCGAGGTCGAGAACCTCGCCCACCTCGAGAAGATCATGCGGGCGACGAGGAAGGTGAAAGGGATTACCGAAGTTGCGCGGCGGGAGCGACTCACCGAGTAGCTAACAGCTGGACGGCTAATAGCTAAAGCCATCAGCGAGGCGGTATTGCACGCGGCAGCCAAAGGCTGCCGCGTTCCTTTTTGCTGATAGCTTTAGCTAGTAGCCGATAGCGGTAGCTTAACCGCACCCGAACAAAACCCGTTATATTCCACCCATGGCCGCCCAGTTCGACCTCCAAGCACCCTTCCAACCAGCCGGCGATCAACCCAAGGCGATCGCTGAACTGACGGCTGGCCTGGGGCGGGGAGACCGGTTTCAGACGCTGCTCGGCGTCACCGGATCGGGCAAGACGATGACGATGGC
>DATMHK010000168.1:0-3561 GCA_035554995.1 Gemmatimonadaceae bacterium | reverse complement strand
ACGCGGGTGCGGAGTTCAAGAAGAACGAGAGCAACGACCGCGAAGAGGCCAAGACAGCGTTCAAGCTCACCGACGACATGCGCGCCGAGCTGAATCGCATGACGCCGGCGCAGCGAAGGCTGCCGGCGATCGTCGACAACGATCCTGCCCGAACGGAGTGGCGCGCGACGGGAGCGAGCATGCGCGACCGCGACACCGTCATCACCACCGTGCACCGGGTCCTCACGCCGAACTACGACTTCTGGCGCGCGCGCAAATCGATAACCGAGGTGCGCACCATCCACGTGTATTTCGAGGGAACGTCAAATCCGCCGGTGCTCAATGCGGTGTATCAGACCCTCAAGAAGCTCGATTGGCGCGCCCTCGCCGCACTCGTCGATCAACCGCCCAAGTGAGCTCTGCGTTACGCGGCCGCCGCGGAGCGACCGCCGCGCGATCATATACTTATATGTATGGCCCTGATCCTCGTCGCCACCGAGAGCACTGTCCTCGTCGCCGACGCCGCCACGGGAGTTGTCGGCGGAAGTAATCGTCTGGACGATCGCCCGACCTGCCTCGCCGCCGACCCCTTCGCGCCGGGACGCGCCTGGTGCGGCACGCACCGCGGCGGGGTATTTCGCAGCGACGACGCCGGCGAGTCGTGGCGGGCCGTCGGCCTCGCGGGAAAAAGCATCATGTCGATCGCCGCGAGCCCCGCGCAGCGCGATCTCATTTGGGTGGGTACGGAGCCGAGCGCAGTGTGGTGTTCGGACAACGCCGGCGACACGTGGCAACGGACAGATCCGTTGGAAACACTGCCGTCGTCTCCCGAGTGGTCGTTCCCTCCCAAGCCGGACACGCACCACGTTCGCTGGATCGCCTGTCATCCACACGACGCCAACCAACTCTGGATCGCCATCGAAGCGGGCGCGCTCGTATCGACACGCGACGGAGGACGCACATGGCGGGACCGCGTAGTCGGCGGACCGTGGGACACGCACGAGCTGGCGATTCACCCGGCCGCCCCGATGTCGCTTCGCGTCAGCGCCGGCGACGGCTACTTCGAGAGCGATGACGGCGGCGCGACATGGCGCTCGCCCGAAGATGGGTTGGAAGTTGGGTATCTCCGAGCCGTCGCCCTCGATCCCGGTCGCCCCGACGTCGTCATCGTCTCTGCCTCAACCGGCCCTCGCTCGGCGTACGTCGCCGGTGTCTCGGACGGACGCCTGTATCGACGTGAGGGGAATCGACGGTGGGAACGCGTGAAAGCCGGATGGCCTGATCCTCCGCGCACGATCGCGCCGCTGCTCGTCGCGGGACTCTCGGCCGGTGAGCTCTGGGCAGCCGACGAACGCGGAGTGCATCGGTCGGACGATAGCGGTTCGACTTGGCAGCTGATCGCGCGCTTTGCGAAGACGCCCAACAATCTTCGCGGACTGACTGTCGTTCGCTGAGCCACCGCTACCTCCGAGTAGCAGCCGAGTAGCCGAGCAGCCGAGTCGCCGAGTCGCCGAGTCGCCGCGGCATCACCCTGGCGTACGGGCGGCCGACGCGCTCCGGATTACCATGACGGAGAGGATGACCGTGAGCGCACCGATGACGCCGAGCAAGATGAGGCACCATACGAAGAGGAGGGCTTCGCGATGTTTGGTCAGGTCAGCGCCGAGGGTGAAATGGAGGGCAGGCATACCCATCGCGGCCACTCCCCCGAACATCATGATCATCCGCCCCACTCGCCGCTCAGCGAGTAGCACCGGCCCGGAGAAGAGGAAGATCAGAATGGCGATTCCTGTCAGGTTGCCAGCGCCGGCCGGGTTCGTTCCCGGTCTCGCCTGAAGGGCGTCCTGCGCGAGGTGCAACGTCAGCAGGACATTCGAAAACAGCGACGAGGCCACCAACATGTCTTTGTGTTTCATGCCGGCGAAGCTAACGCGCAGCCGACGTCGCTTCGCGTAGTTCACCGCGCGTGGCCGCGGTTGGCCACAAATACCTCCATGGGTCGATCGCCGGTTCGGCGCGGAACACGACCGCGCGGTAGATTCGCGGCGTGAAACGCACGCGCGCAGCGCTCCTCTCGATCGCCGTATGGACGATTCCCGGGCTACTCACCGGCGCGGTAGCCGTGCTGTTCTACCCGGTTCCGTCTCAGCTGCACGGCCACCTTGGGCGTTTCGCATCGGGGTTCCTCGCGTCGTGGTGGATCTGGGCGGCTCTGATGCCCGTCATACGTGGAGTCATGCGACGCGCGCCGCTCGAGCGACCCTGGACTCGCGCCATTGTCGTACACACCGTGTTCGGAGTCGCCGCGGCGCTGGCATTCACCGCGTGGGGCTCTCTCATGATCTGGCTGGGGCGGCCACCGTCGCTTGCGGCAGAGACGTATGCCACGGGGTTTCGACGCCTTCTCGTCGGACACGCGGCGCTCGGCCTCGCCGCATACGCAACGGTCGTAGCAGTGAACATGGCACTCGACGAGCGCGCCGCGCGCCGCGGGCGCGAGCTCGATGCCGTCCGTCTCCAGGCCGACCTCGCCCAAGCGCAGCTCCGCGCGCTGCAGATGCAACTCCAACCGCATTTCCTGTTCAACACCCTGCACGCTATCGCAATGCTCACCGACACGGAGCCGCGAGCGGCGGAGTCGATGGCCGTGAAGCTCGCCGAGCTCCTTCGCGCCACGCTTCGCCTGCAGGACGTGCCCGAAGTCGCGCTCGGAACGGAGCTCGAGCTGTTGCGGACGTATCTCGAGATCGAGGAAGCGCGCTTCGGCGAACGTCTCATCGTCAGTTATGCGGTGCCACAAGAAGTACTCGACCTGCCGGTGCCGAGCTTCCTTCTCCAGCCGATTGTAGAAAACGCCGTCCGCCACGGCGTCGCTCCACGCGTGGAGACCGGGCACGTATGCGTATGCGCGGCCCGCAATGGCCGTACGCTTCTGCTGACGGTGGAAGATGACGGCCCGGGCTTCAGTGGCGATCCGCTCGCCGCCGCCGGAGTCGGCTTGAGCGCGACGCGCGACCGTTTGTCGCTTCGTTATGGCGCGGCCGCGTCGCTCAAGTGCGAAGCGCGTCGCGACGCAGGCCGAGGCGCGCGCGTGACGATCCGCATTCCTCTCGACGCAACGCACCCGGCGTGATGCGCGAGCTTCGTATTCTGATCGCGGACGACGAGCCGGCCGCGTTGAACGGATTGTCTCGCCGGCTCGCCGCCATGCCCGGCGTCCGCGTCGTTGCACTCTGCCGCAACGGCCTCGAAGCACTCGAGAAGATTCGCGCAACTCAACCCGCACCAGATGCCGCTTTCCTCGACGTAGCCATGCCCGGCCTCTCCGGCCTCGACGTCGTTCGCGCGCTGGCACCCGCCCAGCGTCCGCACGTCGTGTTCGTCACCGCGTTCGAGCGGTTCGCGATTCAGGCCTTCGATCTGTACGCGGTGGATTACGTTCTCAAGCCATTCGCCCGCGAGCGCCTCGAGGCAGCCGTCGCGCGGCTACGCGATCGTTCGCGGCGCCGCGCGCCGGAAAACGAGCGTCTCGACGATTTCCTCAACGCGAACGCGACCCAACCTGCCCCCGACCGCGTCGTC
>DATMHK010000167.1:0-38542 GCA_035554995.1 Gemmatimonadaceae bacterium | reverse complement strand
TTGTCAGAACCGCTCGAGCGCGCGTTGCCCCAGAGGAGGAACGTGTAGTTGTGCGCTGCCGTGAGGTCGACCGTCGAATCCTTGAGAGCCGTCGAAGCGACCGCCTGGAGCGTGTCGTCGAGGAAGATGCGGAAATGCCGTGAGCCGGCCTTGGCCGCCTTGTACTGAATCTGCGCCGACGCGGTGACGGTGTCGCCGGCCCGAATAACGGTGTTCTGTGGACCGTTCCGGAACGGGATGCGGAACGCCCCGCTGTTCTCGACAATGTCCACGAAGCGGAAGTCGAGTCCGAACGCCGCGCCGGTATCCGGGACCGCGTTGATGAACCGGACACCCGCCGTCGGACCGACCGGCGAATCGACGACGTCTTCGGGACTACAGGCACTCACGACGCCAGCGGCAATGACGAGCGTCGAAAGTAGGAAAAGCCTTCGCATGTTGGTGCTCCCTCGAGGTTGAACGCCAAACCGGCTTACGGCCGCCGGCGTCGAATTGAAGTCCCAGAGCTATCAGGCCCCATCGGTTGATTGATCGAGCCCGACGGGAAAATCGACCGAGTTGCAATGAGAGCGACCGCTCCTATTCCCACTGCCGCCAGCGCAGCCGAGCGACTCGGTGAAAACCGGCGCTGGTACACTGACGACACGTACTCCTTCTTGATTTGAACCTGTTCACCGTGCCACACCTGTTCGCCGCCTCGCAGGAGATGCAGCGAGGTGACGCCAACCAGATATCCGGTGGTGTCCTTCGCGATCAGCTTGCCCTCCACCTGATCGATCTCCGGACCCATCGCACCGCCAAGCGCGACACGACCTGCATCAGTGATGTCGAGTCCGATCACGGTGCCCGGATCGGGCACCGGCCCTCCGGTGGGTTGCAACGTGTAGCAACCCACCAGAGTCGTTGCGACTACGACACTCGCTAATCGAGCTGCTGCTGAAAGCACGATTCGACCGTTACCAGCCGTACGTGCCCTTTGCCGCCGCCGAGTTGGGCGCATTGCCCGCGCCCGGACCGGCGCCGTAGATCTCATTCGCCGCGTATCCGCGCGCCTGCAGTTCCTGGTACGGCACCGCCCAGAAGAGCGGCATGTTCTCGGCGAGGTCTCCCCAGCCGCGTCCATTGAAGTACCAGTTGCCGAACTGAATGAACGCGTTCTCGAGTCGCGCTTCCCACTTCATGGCTTCCATGATGTCGCCACAAGTGACAGTTGCACCGGCCCCGTTGCCGAACGGCTTTTTCGGAACGCAGTTGGCGCCACCAGGCACCGGCGCGTTGGCCGTGAAGTCCGTGATTGCCGGCAGGCCGTTCTTGGTGCGCGAAACGTTGATGAGCGCTGCGGCCGCGGAGATGTTGCCCTTGCGGATCAAACCCTCGGCCTGAAGCATGTCGAGCGCCGTCTTCGGGTAGTACACGATGGTGCCGTTGTACGACGAGCCGGCGTCGCCCTTCGTGGCCCACCAATGGAAGCGGTTGAAGTCGTAGTTGGACCATCCCCAGCCGTTACCGGTGTACTGGTCGGAGCCAGTCGGGCGATTCGTGAAGTAGCGGCGGCAGGAGAAGTTGACCTGGCCACCCGCAACCTCGCAGCTCGTCTTGTCGAAATCCGCCTGCTGCGCGGCGCGCGACGAGCCCTGCGGGAAGCGCAGGTCGGGCGTCACCATGAAGAAGCTGACGTTGCCGTTGCCGCGATCGCCCACCGGCTGCTGCAACCACGTGAGGTAGTTGCCCGAGACGTCGCCCATGCCGATGATGAAAGGCGGCATCTGGTGCCACGTGCTGCCACCGTCGTAAATACGGCGCCATCCACCACCGGGGCCGTTCGTCGTGCTGGTCACGATGTTGTGATCGGCCGTGATGCCGGCCTGCGCATCAGCGATGACCAGATCCCAGTTCACCGCGGCACGCTCAGCGGGCGTGCGAGCGATCTGCGCGCGGAACATGGCGCGGTACGAGCGAATCAGCTTGATGAATTCGGTCGCGTTGAGCGGCGTGGGCGTCGGAATCCAGGTATTCGGAATCGGGAAGCCCTGGTCACCGGCCGCGGAGCCCGACGCGTTCGTGAAGTCAATCGCGCGTTGGAACGCGGTCAATGCCGAGTCCATCACTTCTTTGTATCCCTGAAGCTTGCCTGGATCGTCGCCGGCCGAACCGGTTGTGACGACGGCGGCCGAATCATAGATGACCGACAGATAGCCGAGCGCCAGACCGCGCAAGAACTCGGCGAACGCTTGATCGCGAGCCTGACGTGTAGGGCTCGTGAACACCAGGTCGCCGCTCTCCAGATTCGTGAGGAAGTTCGATGCGACGCGAACGACCTCTTCTTCGATCTGGAAGGTGTTCGAGTTGTCGCTCGCGCAGTTGTTGCCAACTGCGTTGCCGTTCGCGGCGCCGGAGAACGGATACCGCGAGTTCTGGCACTCGTTGTTCAAACTCGAGTAGTTCTGGAACGACATGATGTTGGCCATGCCTTCCAGGGTTCCCGGAGGCGCCGGATTGGCGCCTCCGTACATACCTGCGTTCCAACGCTTGTAGTAGCTGCCGAGCAGCTTCTCAGCGTCGTCCGGGGTGCCGAGTACGCGCTGCGTTTCGCCGGAGTTCGGGTTCGTTACCTCGAGCGATTTGTCGTCACACGCTCCGAGGCCGAACGCCGCCAGCAGCGCGACGTAGGGAAGGAAATTCCGTCTCATTTATCTACAGCTCCTAGAAGCGCGTGGAGAGAGAGAACGTGAAGCGACGAAGCGTCGGATAGCCAAACGCGTCGGTCTGGTTGATGAGGCCAGAGCCCGTCGTGCCCGCGCCAGCGCCAGTTTCCGGATCGTAGCCGCTGTAGTTCGTGAAGGTGTACAGGTTGCGACCCACGACGCCGGCGGTCCAATCGCCGAACAGGCCCTTGAGCGCGCCGACGTGGTAGGTGATGCTCGCCTCGCGGATCTTCGTAAACGTGCCCTTCTCAACGCTGTAGTTCGTCGGCCCAAGCACGTCGTAGAATCCGCCGATGCCGCTCGACTCGGGCGGACCGACGCGCCAGCTGTAGCCAGTCGGCTTCGCCGTCTCGACCGTGTTGTCACCCTGGTCGAAGTTGTGCGAGCTGAAGTCGAGCAAGCCCCACTGCTCGCCCTGGTTGTTGAGGACGTGACCGAACGTTCCGTCGAACAGGACGTAGCCGGTCAGGCGCTTGAACTGGATCGTGTTGTTCCAGGTCAGGCGGAAGTCGGGAAGCGCGCTGCCAAGGATGTGCAGGGCACCGAAACCTTCGCCTGGGCAGGCAAGGGGTGCGATCGCCGAGCAGGACGTTCCGGCGAGCGGCCGATCCACGATCGGCATGCCGAAGTTGAGCGGCACGTTCCACGGCGACTGTGATGCCGGGAGCCTGGTCTGCCAGAGGTTCTTCGTGATGCCGTCGCGCCAGCTATTGCCCTGGCCGACCCACACGACCCAACCCTTGTCGTTGACCTGGAAGGCCTTGCCATCGCCGCACTGCGCCTGGAGGGCCGAGGGCATCATGCCGCAGCCCTTGTAGAACTCACGGCCCCAGACCAAGCCGAACTGGTTGCGCTGGAAGCCGTCCATCTTGGTCTTGTCCGACGTCATGAAGAAGAAGTTGCCGGTGCCCTGGCCCGTGCCGCCGTTCGTGAAGAACTCGGGCTCGAACAGCTCCGTGACAAACGACTTCGACTTGTCCCACGTGCCGCGCATCGTCCAGCTGAAGTTGCGCTTGTTCAGCACAGGCAGCGTCGCCGCCAGTTCCCACGTGGTGCTCTCGAGCGTACCGGCGTTCTGCCACTGGGTCGAGAAGCCGAGCGAAGCCTGCGTCGGGACCGGCAGAATCTGATTGTTCGTCTTGGCGTTGACGTGCGTGAACTCGAGGCCGAGGCGATCGAAGAGCGTCAGGTCAGCGCCTGCCTCGAGCTCGCGCGTGGTCTCGGGCTTGAGCTTCGAGTTGCCGGCCTGGCCGAGCGAGCAGCCCGTGGCCGAGCAGCTATAGGTCTCGTACTGCGCGATGAACTGCGGCGAGTTACCGGCGGTACCGTCCGACGCACGGAGGCGGAAGTCGCTCACGTGCGGCAGGTGGAACCACGGCTCCTCGGACAGACGCCACACGCCCGACACGCGGCCGAACGGCGCCCAGCGGTTGCCGGAGCCGAACAGCGACGAGCCGTCGTAACGGTACGTACCGTCGATGATGTAGCGGTTCTTGTACTCGAAGTTCGTACCGGCGAAGAAGCCCATCCGCTTGATGGTCTGTTCTTGCGAGCGAACCGTGAACTGCGTGCTGGTGTTCGACAGCGTGAACACGTCCTTGACCACGAACTGCTGTCCGGTTCCGCCATCGCTATGGAAGACGTCCTGCTCATACGTGCCGCGGGTCTGCAGCTTGGCGTTGAGGTCCGCCGTGAACTGGTGGCGGAAGGTGGCGCCGATCGCGGTGTTCACGGCCTCTTCACGGGTGTTGCCAACGGAGGCGTTACCAAAGTTCGTCGACGTGCTGACCGTCGTCGTGCGATAACCCTTCGGGATGAAATCCTTGTCGACGCGCGTGCGGTTGTCGTAGCCGAGCGTGCCGTCGAAGGTGACCCAATCAGCCGGGAAGTAGTTGGCCGTGGCGCTGCTCAGGAAGCGATCCGCGACCCGATACCAGATCTCGTTTTCCTGATTGTAGAGGAAGCCGCCGTTGCCGTTGCCCGTCGGACGCGACGTCGGACCGAAACCGTTGAGGATCGGGCGGCCCAGGGTGTCGCGGGCGAGATAGTTCGTGCCCGGCGTGGCGCCGCGAAGTAGCTGACCGAAGTTCGCGGTGTGGAGGTCCAGCGTCGAACGGTCGTACATCGTGCTGATGGAGACGTTGGCGTTGCTGCGAACATCGTAGTCGAGGTTCACGCGAGCGCGGCGGTTCTGCTGGCCGGTGAACTCGCGAATGGCGCCCTTGTCGTCCGTGTAAGCGCCGCTCGCGTAGTAGCGAACGCCGCCAACGCGGCCGGTCGCATCGACCGAGTGGAGGGCGACGACACCGGGCGACGACATCTGGGCCATCGTGTTGTAGTACTGGCCCGGCCAGATGCTCGCCTGGAAGACATTGGTGAGGTCCGTGCCGCTCGGCTGGCCGAACTGCAGACCGAACCCGGTACGGACCGTGTCCGTCGCGATGCTGTTGATACGATAGACTTCCGACATCCAGTTGACCGAACGAGAGCAGGACGCGACGGCACCGGCGCCGTTGGTGCAGAAGCGCGTGCCGGTTTCGTCCAGCTGCATCGTGTGGTTGAGCGGCATGCCGTAGTCGAAGCTATTCAGGTCGCTGA
This sequence comes from Gemmatimonadaceae bacterium, assembly GCA_035554995.1. GTDB lineage: Bacteria > Gemmatimonadota > Gemmatimonadetes > Gemmatimonadales > Gemmatimonadaceae > JAQBQB01. Next base: position 33,239 of record DATMHK010000167.1, on the reverse strand, counting down.
ACCCGTATTCGGTGCGACCAGTGAGGGTCACGCCGTCGCGGTTCGCGCCGCGCTTCGTCTTGATGACGATGACGCCGTGGGCGGCTGTCGCGCCGTAGATCGAGGCGCCGGCGGCACCCTTCACGACTTCGACGGACTCGATATCGAGGCCGCCAAGCTCGTCGAAGCTGCCGACGTTGAGCACTACGCCGTCAACGACGAAGAGCGGGCCCTGACCGCGGCCGGCCGCGTTGATCGACGTCGGCGCGCGGAGCATGATCTCGGGCGTGGAGCCCGGGGCGCCGCCCGTCTGGCCGATGCGGACGCCGGCAACCTTACCGGCGAGCGCCTGGACCGGATCGAGCGCCGGGACAGGGAGGTCCTCGGAGGTGATGCGGCCGATGGCAAACGGCACCTTGGCACGCTCGACGCCTTCACCGACGACGCCGGTGACGACGACTTCGTTCAGTCGGTTGACGTCCTGCTTCAGCTGGAAGTCGTGGGTCTGGCTCCCGGCGGTGAGGCGGATCGGAATGACCGCCGGCTGGTAGCCGATGGCGCGAACTCGGAGGTTCACCGCCTGGCCCTGCACTCGCACGGCCGCGACGGTGATCGTGTACACGCCCTGCGCGTTGGTCGGCACAGAGATCGATATGTCATTGATGTACACGTTGGCTTGATCAATCGGCTGACCAAACTCACTGGTCACTTTGCCGGTGATCACCGCGCTCTGTCCCTGGGCCTGCGCCGCCGCGGGCAACGCGAACAGCGCCCCTAACAGCGCTGACGCGAAGACACGAGCACGATTAGTCGTGATCCTGGTGGTCATCTCGCTCCCTCGAGAAGGAAAGAATTGCAGCCTGCACCTGCGCTTCGAAACGAACACGAAACAGCTCGGGCACCGCTCCCCCCCTCCCAACCCCTCCCAGTACCATCTGGCCACGCCGAGAACGCAGCTCCATACAGAACATCAGGACCGCTACTCCCTTCCGGGGCAGCGTCCCGTGGTACTCAAAGCGAGCAAAAAACAATCGGATCGCGCCGGCGAGACAGAAAGGCGCGAATCGAACGTGAAACTCTGGGGTGATGACAAAAGGTCACATGTGCGCGCTTGAGCGGCTTTGAGGCGGGACGAGCAGCCTGGAGCAAGCGCGGCCAAAGAACGTAGTGAGCCGTATCACAGGACCGCAAGACCCCCTTATCTGTCTATCCCGCCTACCTTTCCCGCGTGTCTCGGTCCCCACAAGCGCCCGTCGACGTCGCCCGCATTTCCGCGAAAGGAGCTCGCCGCGTAGCAGCCGGTCATCCATGGATCTATCGAAGTGATGTGGCGGCACGGCCCGCCGGGCCTCCGGGAGCCGTCCGCGTCCTCGATCATCGGGGAAAGCCACTTGGCGTCGCGCTGTGGAGTCCCGCCTCCGAGATCTCCCTCAGGATGTTGGATGCCGACGAAACCGTCTCGCTCGATGGGGCGTGGTGGCACTCACGCATCGCATCCGCCGCGGCGCGACGTCTGTCAATCCGGGAACAGGCCAATGCGTTCCGGATCGTCCACGGCGAGGGAGACGCCTGCCCCTCCCTGATCTGCGACCGGTACGACCGGTGGCTGGTCGTCCAGCTCATGAGCGCCGGTCTCGAGGCCTACCGCGACGTCATCGTCGAGGTGCTTCAGGAGCTGTTTCAGCCTGACGGCATCCTCGCCCGAAACGACGTCGCGCTCCGCGGCAAAGAGAAGCTGCCGGTCGGCGTCGAGCTGTTGCGCGGCGCGGTACCCGAGTGGATCGAGATCGAGGAGCACGGCGTGCGATACCTCGCGGCTCCATGGACCGGACAGAAGACGGGGGCCTTTCTCGACCAGCGCGAGAATCGGCGACTCGTCGGCGAGATCGCACGCGGGCGCGCGCTGGACTGCTTCAGCTATCACGGCTCGTTCGCGCTCCACCTCGCCCGGCGTGCCGAATCGGTAACGGCGGTGGACGTCTCCGGCGATGCGCTGCACCGGGCGAAAGCGAACGCGGAGCGCAATGGTCTCACGAACATCACGCTCGTCGAAGCCGACACGTTCGACTATCTCCGCGATCTCGAGCGTCGTCGCGAGACCTTCGACACGATCGTCCTCGACCCGCCGGCCTTCGCCAAGAACCGCGCCGCAATCGACGCCGCACTCCGCGGCTACAAGGACATCAACCTTCGCGCGATGCGACTCCTTGCGCCGGGCGGAATGCTGTTCACGGCGAGCTGCAGCTTTCACGTCGGCAAGGCGTTGTTCTTGGAGATGCTGTCGGCTGCCGCCGCGGACTCGGGGCGACGCCTTGCCTTGCGCGCCATCACCGGCCAGCCGCTGGACCATCCGGAAGTGTTGACGATTCCTGAAACAGGGTATTTGAAGGGTGCGCTCGTCGAGTGCCTTGAGTGATCAGTGAAACGGCGTAACGTCGCTGCCGGGAAACGGCGTAACGTCGCTGGCGGCTATGGTCGGCGGCGGCGGCGGTCGGCTGGCTTGCAGCTGGCAGCGGTGCGCACGGCTGTCGGCTTGTTTGCTAGCGGCCGCGGCTTGCGGTGGTGCTTCGGCTCTCGGCCAAGACCGGTGTCATCCTGAGGAGCGAAGCGACGAAGGTCCTACTGTCCCGAGTTAGTTACAACAACGGGACAACAGGTCCTTCGCTTCGCTCAGGATGACAGCAACTTTCGTTGAGCAGCCGAGAGCCGGCCGCATCGCCCGAAGCCGCAGCCGGCCGCTCAAAAGCCGCCAGCCGTGCGCACCGCTGGGAGCCGCCAGCCAGCAGACAGCCGCCGCCGCCGACCATAGCCGACAGCGACGTTCGCCGTTCCTGCTCTCGTATCTATCCGATCTGACATTTCGGACAGAAGTAAGTCGATCGCCCGGCCTGCACGATTCGCTCGATGCGCGAGCCGCAGCGGCGGCATCGCTTCCCTTCCCGATCGTAGACGGCGAGTCGCGACACCGACGAATCAGTGTAGCGCGCGCCGGTCGCCTTGGCGATCACGGCGCGGATAGCGCGCAGCAAGACTCCAACCTGCTTCGTCGAGAGCGACGACGCCGGTGTCGTCGGAGCGAGGCGGGCGTGCCAGAGCGACTCGGCCGCGTAGATGTTGCCGAGTCCCGCGATCACACGCTGGTCGAGCAGCACCGGCTTGATCGGGCCGCGGCGTTTGGCGAATGCCTCGTGAAGTGTCACCGCCGTGAGCGCAGGGTCCGACGGCTCGGGCCCTAGGCCCAGCGCCGGCGCGGCGTTCGCCAGGTGCACGTCGAGCGTACTCAACGCGCGCGGGTCGTCGAGCACGACACGCGTGCCGTCGTCGAGCGAGATCGCGGCGCGGGCGAAGCGCGGCAAGTCGTCCGACACATTATCGATCGTCCAGTCGCCCGTCATCCGGAAGTGCGCGTGTACCACGCGGCCGTCGTCGAGGTGGACGAGCTGATGCTTGCCGTGGCGTTCGACGCGCGCCACCGTCGAGCCGCGCAGCGACCGCGCACGGGCCGGTGACAGACGCCGGCGCAACGCCGGATGCAGCAGTTTCACGGCGACGATCTTGCGCCCAACGAGCGCGCGCCGGAGTCGGCGTACAGCGGATTCAACCTCGGGCAGCTCGGGCACGCGCGTCCTCGTTCGGGTTGTGGTTGACCGCGAGTCTCGGGAACCGGCAACTTGCAGTGGTGACTCGCTCCTCCTCCCCCACACGCTCTACAATTTCGCCACCCCGCGGCGCCGACGCTGCCCGGGCACGCGGCGACGTCGTCCGATCGCCGGCCGTGCGCCGAACGCTGATCGTCGTTCTCATCCTCAACGCGTTGGTCGCGTTCGTAAAAGTCGTCGTCGGGATTCGCACCGGTGCGCTCACCGTGCTCGGCGCCGCGCTCGAGTCGAGCCTCGACATGTTCAACAACGTGATCGGCATCCTGCTCGTGCGCGTCGCCGGCCGAGGCCCGGACGAAGACCACCCGTACGGCCACGACAAGTTCGAGACGCTCGGCACGCTCGGCATCGTCGGATTTCTGTCGATTTCGTGCTTCGAGCTGTTGAGGGAAGGCGTGTCGTCGCTGATGGGGCGACGCGCTCCGGTGTCCGTCGGAGGGATCGACCTCGCGGTGATCGTCTTCACGCTCATCGTCAACGTCCTCGTCGTTGTCTACGAGCGACGGCGCGGCCGGGAGTTGGGCAGCGCGTTCTTGCTGGCCGACGCGGCGCATACGAGCAGCGACATCCTCGTCACGCTGCTCGCGCTTGGCTCGCTCGTCTTGTCGCGCGCGGGTTGGGCGCACCTCGACGCGCTATTGGCGATCGCGGTGGCGCTGATCATCGCCTGGAGCGGCTACCGCATCCTTCGCCAGTCGATCCCCATTCTCGTCGACGAGCGCGCCATCGCCGCCCATGAGCTGAGGAGCGTCGTGCTCGCCGTGCCGGAGATTCGAGACGTGCGGAAGGTGCGGTCGCGCTCGACGGCATCGGGCCAACTCTTCGCGGAGGTGACGATCGCGGTATCCGGATCGACGTCAGTCGACGAAGCGCATCGCCTTGCCGACGCCGTGGAGGCGGCGATCGAGCGCGAGTTCGGCACGTCGGAGGTCACAGTGCATGTAGAACCGGCATGAGCACTTGCGAATGTGACCATGACTTCTACTTTACTGCCCAACGCCCCTTTCCTCGCTCCCTGTGACGGCATGGCCACAGTTCAGCGGCTGACGCGCTCGCTCAAGTACGAGTACGAGCGGTTCGTCGAGCAGGAAATCGAGAACTACAAGGAGTCGGTGTCGAGGAGCGTCCTCCTCACAATCGGCGACGAAGCGGTGTCGTCGCTCTCCGCCCAGCCACAGTTCGCACTCACGGAGTTGCTGCTGTGCGACGAGGTGGACCGAATCATCTTCAAGCGCCTCCGCCTTCCGGCGTACGACACCTGGCGACGCAAGCGACTCAAATTGATCGACGAGCTTCGGCGACCCGAGCACTGGGGCCTCCGGCCCGACGATGTTCTCGTCCGCGCTCTTCAGCCGTCGACCGAAGGGCGCGTTCTGGTTGCGGGAGCCTTGGATGAGGTCTCGGCGCTCTACTTCGCGGCGAACGGGTGCGACGTTACGACCCTCGCACCGGAGATGGATGCGCTCGACCGGGTGATGCAGGCGGCGATCGGCGCCGGGCTGGCCGGCCGCGTTCACGCGGAAATCGGCGATTTGGCGTCGTGGACACCGTCCTCCGAGCTTCCCCTCAACGCCGTCATCGTGAACCCATCGGCGCTCGAAGGCCTGTCGCAGACCGAGCGCGCCCGGGTGATTCGCGTGCTGCAGAGCGCGACGATGGACGGTGGCGTTCATCTCGTCCAGACCATCACGGCTTCGGGCAAGTCGAACGGGGCGGTCTCGCTAGAGGAGCTCCGCAGCCGGTACAAGGGCTGGGAGGTCACCGTCGAGAAGACCGACGGGAGAGCCAAAACCTTTTTTGCGCGGAAGTCGGTGGCTTAGGCGGCGTGGAAAGGCGCAACGTCGCTATCGGCGATGGTCGGCGGCGGCGGCCGACGGCTGGCTTGCGGCTCGCGGCGGTGCGCTCGGCTTTCGGCTAGCGCCCGTGTCTCTTTTTGACGTTCCGTGTCACAATGCCCTGTGTCACCGCGACACGAACGCGGACGTCCCCAGTGGGCCTCGTTCTGCAAGCCAATGCAATACAATAACTTGCGTTATCACACGAGTTTGGCATTGGGGGTGCTTAACGTCGTCGGCGGCCGGTCACGGTTGTGATCGACTGCTGTTCGCGACCGGGCCCGAGCGGCGAACCGTTCTCGCCGCCGGGCCCGTAAGACCCTCAACTCGCTCGCCCACATCCTATATATGATTGCAGAACAGACTCCCGTGCTGGACGAGGAGCCGATGGGGATCGTGATCTCGTGCGGCCCCGAGGGCGAAGAAGCTCCAGCCGTGTTCGAGTACGTTTGGGGCCCCGCCCCAGAGCCCTCTGACGACGCGCTCGAGAGCAAGGTCGCCTAGGCATTTCCGGCCGGCAAAAGTTTGACGGGCGAAGGAATTTCCTCTCCTTCGCCCGTCGCTTTTTTGGTACCTTAGCTCGGTATGGCCTTTGCCCCCTTGTCAGCCGTGGACGATAAAACCTCTTGGGAGGAAGAGCGCTCCGCTCTCCTCGGACGCAGAATTTCGGAGCTGGGCCTTTCGATTCGAGGCTCGCGTATAGAGCGCTTGACGAACGAGCTCTATGCGGAGCTTGCCGCGCGCAACATCGCGTTTCGACCGACGGTCTATCTGAGCGACCAGTGGGGCTGCCCCGACGGGACCCCGCTCATCGGCGTCCCGTTCTATCTCGTCGACCCGCGCCTCGAGCGAATCGAGGCGGAGATGTCGGCGGGCATCGAGGACGACGGTGAAGCAATGCGCTACCTGCGTCACGAATGCGGGCATGCGCTCAACTACGCCTTCAAACTTTACGAACGTCCCGAATGGCGCGGGCTATTCGGACCGTTCTCGCGACCGTACCGGGACCGTTATCGCGCCGATCCGTTCTCGCGGAATTTCGTGCGACATATCCTCGGCTGGTACGCGCAAAAGCACCCCGACGAAGACTTCGCCGAGACGTTCGCCGTGTGGCTGACGCCGGGCCTGAGCTGGCAGCGCGAGTACGACGGGTGGCCGGCGCTCCAAAAGCTCGAGTATGTCGACCGCATCATGCACGAGATCGCGGGCGTCGTTCCCGACGCGCCCGAACCGACCGAAGACGATCTGCCCGTCGAGGCGATGCGGTACACGATCGCCGAGCACTATGCGGATCAAGATGGGACGGTTCCGATCGCCGATCGTCGTCAGTTCGACACCGATCTGCGACGGATCTTCATGGCGGCACACGACGCACCGGGTGGCGAGCATGGGCAGTGGTTTATTCATCGCCACTACCGTGAAATCGTCTCGCGTATATCCTATTGGACAGGCGAAGCGCCGAGCGTGGTGCGTTCGCTGATCGATCATCTCGGTCAGCGCGCGGCCGATCTCGGGCTTCGTGTGGGAGGATTCGAGGCGTCGACGCTGATCGAGCTCACCGCGTTCGGAACGGCGGTCGTCATGAACTATCGGTACACCCGCACTCTAGGTTCAACGTCGCACGGTTCGCGCCGGTCACGCAGCGCCGAATCCGTGCACGACGAATGAAGATCACTCTCCTCCACACCGCGGATGCACTAGAGCCACCGGAGGATCCGGTGCTCGGACAACTGACGTCGGCGCTCGAATCGCTCGGACACGAGGCGACGCGCCTGGCCGTCGACTCCGACGTCGAGCCGCTCGTCCACACGCTGAAAGACGACGCGCCCGATCTCGTCTTCAACCTCGCCGAGTCGTTCGGCGGCAAGAGCGCGCTGGAATCGAACGTCGCGGCGCTGCTCAATCTGCTCGATCTCCGCTATACGGGATCGAGTCCGGCCGGCCTTCTCGTCGCCGGCGACAAGAGCCTGACCAAGAAGATCCTCGGCTTTCACAGCATTCGCACCCCCCAGTTCGCGACGGTGTATCGCGGCGCGGTCGACTGGGCGGGCGACATCTCCTTTCCGGTGATCGTGAAGCCGCCGCAGGAAGACGCGTCGCTCGGCATCACGGCGACGTCGGTCGTGCGAGAGATCAAGGACCTGCTGTCGCGCATCCACGAGCTCCAGGACGAGTATCAACAGCCGGTGCTCGTCGAGGAATTCATCGACGGCCGCGAGTTCTACGTCGGAGTCCTCGGCAACGAGCAAGCGCAGGCGCTGCCGGTGATCGAGCTGGATTTCACCGGTTTCCCGGAAGACCGCCCACGCATCGCCAGCTGGGAAGCGAAGTGGGGCGAAGATGGCGAAGGTTCGGGCGCGGAATACGCGGGAACGAAGTCGGTCTTCCCGGCGAATCTGGACGATGATCTGCGTGAGAAGATGCAAAATGTCGCGGTCGAAGCGTTCAACGCGCTACGGCTGCGCGATTACGGGCGCATCGATATCCGGGTCTCGGACGAAGGGGAGATCTACGTGATCGAGGTGAACCCGAACTGTTATCTCGAGCAGGCAGCGGAGTTCGCTCGCGCGGCGAAGGAAGGCGGGCTAGAGTACGAGGCGCTCGTTGGCAGAATTTTGGAGCTGGCGACGGCGAGATACTCGCGCTAGTAGCGGGGACTGCGTAACGGCGAGCGCGAACCGCGCGACCGCCAAAGGGCGCGACTGCCGAAAGGCGCACCTGCCAGAAGGCGCGACTGCCAAGAGGCGCATGGGCGCTTCGCGCCATTTGCTAGCGTGGCCGGTTTTGTGACTGGGCACGCAAAGCCTCCTCACCGACGGACTCGTATCAGCATTGCACCCAACGTCGCGCGTCCCTCGGCCGAAGGCCGCTTGCGCCTCTCGGCAGTCGCGCCGTTCGGCAGCCGCGCCCCTTGGCAGGTGCGCCCTTCGGCAGCCGCGCGGTTCGCGCTCGCCCTTCCGCCGCCCGCAAAAACAAAGAGGCCGGCTTTCGCCGGCCTCCCTGTTCTCTAAATAACCGCGAAACTAGCGGCGCTTCTTCGCGCCTTTTCTTCCGCCCTTCTTCGCCGCTTTACGTCCGCCTTTCTTCGCGGCCTTTTTTCCCTTACGTGCAGCCATGGTCATCTCTCCGAAATGGAGGTTCTTGCTCTCGACCGATCCCCCGGTGGATCGGCGAGACGACGGCCGGCTCGAGTGAACTCGCGTTCGCTCGCGTCGGTCGCCGCTACCCGCGACTCCGCGGAGTCGCGTGAAGTCCCAGTCGCTGCTTCATCATATGGCATCACTCAAGCTCGTAAAGCTGAAATCGCGCACCTTGATCGGCGGCACGGCGATCGCCTGACCCGGCTCACCGCCCTCGCTCGCGCTCACGCGCACCGGCGCGCCCATCGCTTCGAGGTTGTTGAGCATGAAGATCGGCGAGTCGTTGAAGCGCATGTTCTTCACCGGTTTCGTGACCTTGCCGTTCTCGATCAGGAACGTCCCGTCGCGCGTGAGGCCGGTATAGAGGATCGTTCGTTGATCGACGGGGCGAAGATACCAGAAGCGCGTGACGAGCAGGCCGCGCTCCGTGGAGCGAATCAAATCGTCCATCGACGACGTGCCGCCCGTCATACCGATCGAACCGCCGGCACCGGTCGGCGCGCGTTGTTGTTTCTGCGCCCAATACCGGTCGTAGTCGAGATTCTTCAGAACGCCGTTCTCGATCCAGACGACGGGTTTCGTCGGCAAACCGTCGCCGCTGAACGGTCCACTCGCGAGGTTTGGTTCGAACGGATTGGAGACGATCGTCACCCGGTCGTCGACGACCTTTTGCCCGATCTTGTTCTTTCCACCGGGCAGCGAGAAGAATGACCGTCCTTCGTCGGCGGCGCGCGCGCTCAACGCGCGACCGATGAACTGCACGAGATTGCCGACCGCGGTCGGCTCGAACACGACGGTGTAGCGTCCCGGTTCGACAGCGACCGCGTTGACGGATCTGCGTGCCTTGTCCGTCGCGCGCGCGCCGAGTGCCGTCGGATCGACCTTGGTCCAGTCGTGATGCGTCGCTCCCGCCCAGCCTGAGCCGGTACCGTCCGACGTGCGGACCGTTGTGGTGAGCACGGAGGCCGTGGAGCGATTGTAGGCGAAGAGACCCTTGCTGTTCGCGACCGCCTGCGCGCTCGTGATCGCTTCCATGAAGCCCGTCGAAACCAGACCGGCCGCTTTCGCCGGCTCGGTGATTCGCTTCACCGCGTCGGCGCGAGCGGCGGGATCGAGCGAAGCGGTCGCGTCGCTCCAGTTCACGCCGGCGCGATAGGTCTGCGGCTCGAGCTCGGGCATCCCCTCGGGATCCTCGGGGCTCAGCTTGGCGACGCGCTGCGACATCTCGACCGCGGCACGCAGGCCGGCGTCGTCGAGCTGGTTCGTGGCCGCCGAGCCGCTTCGCTTTCCAAACTTGCTGATCACCGTGACGACCGAGTCGAACGCGTCGCCGCCGGTCGAGATCTGGTTCACCGCGAAGCGGGTATTGCTGACGTTCGTGCTGCTGACGAGGACCCTGGTTTCGTCGGCATGCGAAAACGACAGGGCTTTTGTGGTGATCGCTTCGCACTCCTCCCGCGACAGATAGCGCGCGGTGGTGAACAGCGAGCGAATCGTCATGCCGTCCGGCCCGTGTTGATGACATTCACGTTCCGGAAGCGAGTCACGGGCGCGCCGTGGCTGATCGCGTTCACCTGGACAGGCTGTCCTTTCGCATCGCCGAACGCGCCGCCCAGGTGATAGCTCTTTGGGCCACCGACCATGTCGAGGGTGGCCCAGAACTCCGGCGTCTTCATCTGATACGCCACGTCCTTGAGCATGCCGGCGATCTTGCCGCCCCTGATCTCGTAGAACACCTGGCCACCGAACTGCGCGTTGTATCGCTGCTGGTCGATCGAGAACGAGCCGTCACCGATGATCGCGATCCCGCGATCGGTGGCGGCGATGAGATCGTCCCAGCCGAGGTCTTTGTCGCCCGGCAGCAGCGAAACGTTGGGCATGCGTTGGAATTGCACGGCCGCCCACGTCTGTGCGTACGAGCAACCGTGCGAGCGCGCCGGCTTGCCGAGCTTCTTGTAGTACCAGTCGAGCCAGAGGGCCTGCTCGCGCGTCGTCTGGTAATCGACGAACACGCCCTTCTTGATGATGTCGAATTCTTCCGGCTTGACGCCTTCGTCGTCCCAACCGCACGCCGACAACGAACCGGGCTGCGTTCGGTCGCCGCGGATATTCATCAACTCGGAACCGTACCTGAGCGTACCGAGGACCTTCTCCGGCGGCGCGACGAAGCTCGTGCCGGCATAGTTGGCCTCGTAACCCATCGCGCGATCGAGCTCGGTCGGGTGGGCGACCGATTCATGGATCGTGAGCCAGAGATGCGATGGGTGCAGCACGAGATCATAGCGCCCGACTTCCACCGATTTGGCGGACAGCTTCTCGACTGCGTCGCTCGCCCACTTGGGCGCCATCTCGAGCAGCTTTGTATCACGAACGTGCTCGTAGCCCACACCGCGCGGCGCGATGTCGTTGGACTCACGCGTCGCGAAGTCGCCGTTGCCGACCGCCGTCACGGTCATCGACGGCTGCGTCCGGTAGATGACCTGGAACGTGCTCGAGCCCTCGGTCGACGCGAACGTCTTCTCCTCGCGGAGGAAGAACATGCTCGAGTTCACGAAGCGCGCGCCTTTCACGCCGAGCGCCGCCTGATTCGCGGCGAGCAGCAGCGCGACCTTCTCTTCGATCGCGACGTCGAACGGATCGATCTGGATCGGGCTCTTCCAGGTGCCGTTGGCGACGACCGGCGCGGGCGCGAGCTGCACCGGCCGCACGAGCGCCGAGCGATTCGCCCGCGCCTGCGCGACCGCCTGCTTCGCAACGCGCGCGACTTCATCCTTGGTCAGATCTCGGCTCGCCGCGAAACCCCAGCAGCCGCCGACGAGGGAGCGCACGCCGAAACCGTAGGTCTCGTTGTCCGAGACACCCGACACGCGCTGCTCGCGCGTGGACACGTTCTGATTGCGATTGCGAACGAAGCGAACGTCGGCGTACTCGGCGCCGGCGCCCTTCGCGGCGTCCAGCGCGACGGCGGCCAGCTCCGAGATACTCGGCTCGGGCGCGATCGCGTGCTCATTGCGGTTTTGCGGTGGATTCAGCGCGCCGGTCGCGATGCGACCGACGGAGAGTGGGGCGATTCCCGCCACGCCCAGGGCGGCACTTGTCGACTTGATGAATTCGCGTCGAGACTGACCCACGCAGTACCCTCGTGCGTTTCGTGCGACAACACGCAAACACGCGTGACTCGGGTGCTTGAGAGCGAATATAGAAATGTTTTCATCGCACGCAATAGACGCGTGTGTGTTGGCGACTTCCATCAGCACTCATCGCGTGCGACGTTTCGTGCTGTACGAATCACTTTTTCGACAATCGACATTGGAGCGGCGCGCGTGAAAGCGCTGGTGAAAGAGAAGGCGGGACCGGGTTTCGCGTTGAAGAACGTTCCCGAACCGACGATCAAAGACAATGAAGTTTTGATTCGCGTTCGTCGCGCTGGTGTCTGCGGCACCGACGTGCACATCTACGATTGGGATCCGTGGGCGCAGGGTCGCGTGAAGCCGCCGATCGTCGTCGGTCATGAATTCGCCGGTGAAGTCGTGCAGGTCGGCTCGCTCGTCACCGACGTGCGCGAAGGCGACCGCGTGACGGCGGAGGGACACATCGTCGACGGACGATGCCTCCTCTGCCGGACGGGCAACTCGCACGTCTGCCCGTATACGAAGATCATCGGCGTGGACCGGGACGGATGCTTCGCCGAATACATCGCCATGCCGTCGACGAACGTCTGGCATCTCGACGACGACGTCTCGTTCGACGTCGGCGGCATTCACGACCCGATGGGCAACGCGTTTCACACCGCGCTGACCGCGGAAATTCCCGGCGCGACGGTGCTCGTGACCGGGTGCGGACCGATTGGCTGCTTCGCGATCGGGATCTGCAAAGCCGCCGGTGCGTCGCGCATCATCGCCTCCGACGTCAAGGACACACGCCTGGCGCTCGCCAAGCAGATGGGCGCACACGACGTCGTGCATCCCAACGAAGCCGAGGAGGTCGTGAAGCGTCACACGGACGGGCTCGGCGTCGACGTCGTGCTCGAGATGTCAGGCGTGCCGTCGGCGATTCATCAGGCCTTCTCCCTGGTTCGCGTCGGCGGCCGCGTGCAGATGCTCGGCATTCCGTCGAAGCCGATGGACGTGGACTTCGCGACGGAGATCATCTTCAAGGGGCTGACGGTGTACGGCGTCGTGGGCCGGCGCATGTACGACACGTGGCTGCTGATGACGCGCTTTCTCCGTTCCGGCCAATTCGATCCGACCCCCGTCATCACGCACCGATTCCCTCTCGACGCAGCCGATGACGCGATTCGGGCGATCAAGGCCGGCGAGGCGGGGAAAGTGATCTTCGAGATCGCTTGATCGGACGGCGTGGCTGGCCCCTCAATCACTTACAGTTGATCAACTGCTTTGAAACACAGAGAACACAGAGAACACAGAGAACTGCCTGAGCCTCGAAGCCTCCCGAGCGGCAGTTCCAAAGAAATGGTTGTCCGGGCTCGTGGCAAATGAACCGTGGACTCGGTCTTTCTCTGTGTTCTCTGTGTTCTCTGTGTTTCAAAACCGGTTTTCGCAGTTGCCGTTGTCGTTTCTAATTCGAGCCAGGAACTTGCCGTGAGTCTCAACGCCGAATTCACGAATTCTCTCAAGAGCACGATCGATCAGCTCAAGGCCGACAAGGTCTACAAGCGCCTCAACCATCTCGATTCGCCACAGGCCCCGCGCGTGAAGATGGAGAGGCGCGGCGAGGTGTTGATTCTGTCGTCGAACAACTACCTCGGACTCGCCAACGAGCCGTCCGTGGTTCAGGCGGGAATCGACGGGCTTCATAAGTTCGGCGCGGGGACGGCGAGTGTGCGGTTCATCTGCGGGACGTTCACGATTCACCGCGAGCTCGAGGACCGGCTGGCGAAGTTCGTCGGCTGCGAGGGATCGTTGAGCTTCGTGTCGGCGTGGAACGCGAACGAAGGACTCACGGCGACGATCGCGCAGGAAGGGGACTTCCTCGTCTCCGACGCGCTCAATCATGCGTCGATCATCGACTCGATGCGGCTCGCCAAAGCGATCACGAAGTGCACCACGGCCGTCTACAAGCACGGCGACATGGACGATCTACGCGCCAAGCTCGCCGAAGCAAAGGGGGCGAGACGGCGGATGATCTGGACCGACGGCATCTTCTCCATGGAAGGGGCGATCGCCAAGCTGCCCGACATTCTGCAGATCGCGCGCGACACGAACTCCGTCGTCGCCGTGGACGACTCGCACGCCACGGGTGTGCTCGGCAAAACAGGACGCGGCACCGCCGAGCATTTCGGGCTGCTCGGCGAAGTGGACATCATCACGTCGACGCTCGGCAAAGCGCTCGGCGGCGCGGCCGGCGGGTTCGTCGCCGGTCCCGAGGTGCTCGCGGACTATCTCACGCAGCGCTCGCGACCACAGCTCTTCTCGAATGCACTCCCGCCCACCGTGGCGATGAGCGCGCTGGCCGCGGTGGACTTCGTCGAAAAGCACCCGGAGTGCGTGGAACAGCTCCGGCAGAACACCAAGTATTTCCGCGAGCAGATCATCGAAGCGGGATTCAAGCCCATTCCGGGCGATACGCCGATCGTGCCGATCATCGTCGGAGAGACGGCCGCGGCGATTCAGATGAGCGACATGCTGCTCGACGAAGGTGTCTTCGTGACCGGGTTCGGATTCCCGGTCGTGCCGCACGGGACGGCTCGCGTGCGCTGCCAGATCTCCGCCGCGCACACGCGCGACGATCTCGATCAGGCGGTGCGCGTCTTCAAGAAAGTTGGCGCTAAGCTCGGCATCGTACGGTAATTATAAGTCTCTTATAGCTCGCGACCTCGTCGCCCGCGACGTGGGTGACGACCCCGCCGCAGCGGCCGCCCTCGAGCATCCAGGGGACGAGCCAGGCGTTGATGTCCGGAGACAGGTGGCCGATCACGTCCCCGCCCGGCGCGTGCACCCAAACGTTCGGCTCGTCCGTTCCCGGCGGGTCAGGGACGAGAATCAACCGGTCGCCGACGCGCAGCCGGTGCAGCACGTCAGTCCGCCTGCCGAAAACGGTGCCGTAGACGGCCGTCTCGAACTCGCGCGTGCCGGGGAGAATCGAAGACATCGTTCCCGCAATGTGAAGGCCGTCACCGCGAGCGGCCAGCCCGTCCGGGCACGGGTATAGCAAAATTCTTTGACGCCGCGCGGGACGGCGCGATGGGGCATTTAGCGCTAGCGAGCGTGACTGTTTTGTCCGCCCTGTCGTCCGACACACAGAGCCGGCTCGCCGGCCGTCATCCACTTGTCGAGGAGTCGTATGCGAACGATCCGTGCCTTGACGATCGCCTCCGCGATCGCCGCGGTGCTTCCGAATGCCGCGGCCGCCCAGCATGGCCGGCAATTCAAGGACGCTTGGTTCTGGGGTGTCAAAGGCGGGGGCCTCGTCCTCGCCGATACCGCGGAGAAGTACAAGCCCTATCCGCTCGCCGGTGTCGAGTGGCTCATCACGCGGAGTCACGCCGGCCTGTACATGTCCGGCAGCCAGGCTTTCTTCACGCAGCAAGCATTCACGTTCCGCGATCCGAACTCACCAGCCGACAGCGGCGTGCGCGTGATCGATTTGAAGAACATGCGCAAGCTCGATATCGCGCTGATGGCCTTCCCGGGACGTCATGACCGTTTTCACCCATATGTCGGCGCCGGCTTCACGCTCGCGCAGGTCGCGAGCGCAACGCCGCAGGGACCGTTCGGTAACGTGGATCAGATCACGTTCGCGCAGGCGACCATTCAGGACCGCAAAGTAAGCATCGCGCCGATGTTCATCGGCGGCGTGCAGGGACGCCTCTCCTGGTTCTCGGCATTCGTCCAGGGCACGGCGATGGTCGCTCAAAACGACTTCATTCTGTACAATGGCCGTCCGTGGAATATCGGCATCGAGGCGGGCATCCGGTACAACGTCGGCACGTCGATCGATCGGGATTGATCGGCGGTGGACGGTGGGCGTTGGGCGGTGCAACACAAGGGCTGCAACAGAAGGCCGGTCTTAGATGACCGGCCTTCTCATTTTTTGCTTGTATCGAAGCGCGGAAAGTGAGAGGGAGTCTTCGACACATACGAGTTTTCGCGCACGAACCAGCGGAGCGGCCAGTCGGCGGACTCGGTGATTCCGATGCGCGGGGTGATGACGACATTCGCGTCGGCAATCGTTTCGCCGCCTCGAATGAGCAGTGGCGGACGTTGAAGCGGCGAGCAGTTAAGCGCGCCGTCAATGCCGAGGGCGAGACAAAGCTTCCCGGGCCCGTTCGTCAAATCCACGTCACGCCGCACCTTTGGACGCCGGCGCCGCATCAGCTCGATCCCGTCGAGTGGCTCGATGGCGCGAACCAGCACGGCGCTCGGCTCGTGCTCAGCGCGAGTGACCGCGTTGAAGCACCAATACATTCCGTAGATGAAGTAGACGTACGCGATGCCCGGAGGACCGTAGAGCGGCGCTGTGCGCGTCGTTCTGCCGGCGGCGGCGTGGCAAGCGAGATCGTGCTCGCCGAGATACGCCTCCGTCTCGACTATTCGCCCTGACGCGCTGCCGTCCGGCGTATGGCACTCGAGAACCGCGCCGAGCAACTCTCGCGCGACTGTTTCGGTCGGACGATCGTAGAATGAAGCGGCGAGCGGCGGCGAGAGACGGAAACGCCGCGCTCGTGGCGCGGCGTTTCCGGTCATCCGTCGGTCTGCGTGGCGCCCTTCTTTGCTCGGGCCCCGCTGCGGCGCGGCGCCTTCTTTGCTCCGCCGGCCCGCTTGGCCTTGGCCGCTGGTGCGGCTTCGGCCGTGCCGGACGCCGCCTCGACCTTGGCGCGCCCTCCGCCCCGACCTCGTTTCGGCCGGCGTCCGCTTTCCTCGGACGGTGGACCGCCATTCGCGCTGGCGGGCGCACTCGCGGCGGCGGCGGAAACCGGTGCCGGGATATCAACCACGCCTACGTTCAACAGCTCCGGAGGTGGTGCCGACGGACGCCCACGCTGTCTGGCACCGCGCGGACCCATGCCGAAGCGCGGAGCACCGAGCCCCGGCGTCGAAGGCTGCGACGGAGCCGGGGTAGCCCGCTGCTCCGATTTCGCCAGTTGTTCGGCCACGGGAACGCCTTCGGCTGCGCGCGCCACCTCGAAGTCGTTGCCGCGACGACGAAGATCGATGATCCCTTCGTCGTGGGCGTCCTTGAGGATGCGAACGAACATGCGGTCGCTCAGACTCTCGGAATCGCGACCAAGCAGCTGGCGCGCGCGCGCGCGTACATCACTCGCGCGCACGGACTCATCGCCGGGAACGAGATCGGCGACTGTTCGGCGCAGGAGATCGAACGCTTCCTGGCGAGTGAGCCGTTCACCCGTTGAACCCGCGGAGACATCGACGGCGTGCGGCTCGACGATTGGTGCGGGCGTCGGAGTCGCCTCGTCTTCAACCGGCGGCTGAGCATCGGTTGCGATGGGAGTCGGACGAGGTTCGCGCTCACCGCGCGGCTCGCGGTCCTCGCGGTCGCGTCCACGACCACCACGGCCTCGCCGTCCACGTCGTCCGCCCCGTTCTTCACTACTCGGAGCCGGCGTCTCGCCAGTCTCACCCGGCGCTGCCACCGCCGCGGCTTGAGGCGCTGCCCGAACGGTTGCCTCGGCCGTCACGGTGCCCGGATAGTCTACCTCGAGCTGTCCGTTGTCGAGCTTCGTGACCGAGAGGAGACCGCGCTGCGCCGCCTCCTGACAGAAACGCGAGAATTTCGAGATGCCGAGATTCTTTTCGTCGAACGTGTTGTCGATCTCCTGCATGACCTGCTTCAGGCGATCGGAGCGCATGACATCGTTGTTCCGCTTCATGCGCTGCACGGCTTCAGTCACGAGCTCCCACGGATCGTACTTGCGGACGGCGGCTTCCTCATCGGACGCCTTCACGAGGCCGGCGAGCGCGTTGTAGCTGTAGTACTCGTCGCAGTTCATGACGAGCAAATCGCTCGACGATTCGCGAATGCCGACGCCGATGACGTACTTGCCGTACTCCTTCAGCTTGATGACGAGGCTCGAGAAGTCGGAGTCGCCGGAGAGAAGAATGAACGTTCCGATCTCGGGCCGGACGAACACGAGCTCGAGCGCGTCGATCGCGAGGCGAATGTCGGTCGCGTTCTTCTTCGAGGACCCGTAGGCCGGCGCGTAGATGAGATCGATCGACGCTTCCGTCAGCGGCACGATGTACTGCGGATAGCGTCGCCAGTCCGCGTAAGCACGTTGGACGGCGACCTTTCCCTTGATGATCTCCGACGAGAGGAGGCTTCGTAGCTCTTTCCCAAGGTCGGAGCGGATCCCCATCGTGACGTTGTCGAAGTCGATGAGGAGCGCGGCGTTAGGTGCGTGGATCGGCGCCGCATATTGCGGCGCGGCGCTCATCGCCTGCGGACCGCGGTGAATGAGGGCGCTTGCCGACCGGGTCGGCGTTCGCGAATGTCGAGAATTCATGCAAAAAGGCTCTTTGGACCAGGCTACGAAACTTAGGGGGAAAAAGAAGCTAAAGCCATTGGCGACCGCATTTAGCCGTCTCCGAGTGCCTTGAGAATAACACGCTTCGGTCGCTGCCCATCCCATTCTCCATAGAAAATCCGCTGCCAGGGGCCGAGGTCGAGGCGGCCGGCGGTGACCGGGACGATCGCTTCATGCCCGATCGTGAGCGACCGAAGATGTGCCGCCGCGTTGTCCTCCCCAGTGCCGCTGTTGTGCCGATAGCGCTCGGGGTCCCACGGTGCGATCGACTGCTCGAGCCAATCGAGAATGTCCTTCCACAAGCCCGGCTCGTGATCGTTCACAAACACGGACGCGGAGATGTGCATCGCCGAGACCAGCACCATTCCCTCCTTGATCCCCGCGGCGGAACGGCACTCCTCGACTTCGTCGGTGATATCGATGATCTCCTGACGCTTCTTGGTGTTGAAGGTGAGATACTTAGTGTGTGTCTTCATGTGTGGTCGCCTCCCCCTCCCCTCCGCTTACTGGTGGTTGGTGCCAACGGCGCAGCGTATGTTTGACCCGAAACCGCTATTTGACCCATCGCGTATTGGGGAGGAGGGAGACCCCTTGTGAAGCGTATCGGGTTTCGCGGCCGCCTCCTGTTCATCCTGCTGGCCTTCGCCCTCATCCCGTCGATTCTGATCTCCGTCGCGTGGAACGCTACAGGGTCGTTCGTGCTTCCGCTCGTCACCGGCACCGCGGCATGGGACAGCGTGGCGTTTACCGGCGAGCGCGCGATCGCAGCCGTGCATTCGGCGCCGTTGACGCCGCAGCAACGCGCGGACGTTGATGCGCACGAGCGTACGCTGCACCGAAGCCTCGTGAACTCGCGTCAAGCCGACTTCGTGCTCCGGCAGGGAGCCAAGGTGCTGGCGCTGTCGACGCTGGTGGCGGTGCTCGTCATCGGAGTGGTTGCGTCGCGAGTTGCGGGCCACTTGAGCCGCAACCTCAGCCGGCCGTTGCAGGAGCTCGTGGGCTGGACGGAACGCATCGGCCGGCGGGAGCCGTTGCCGGTGACGCCGCCGCGGCGAGGCGCGCCGGAGTTCGAGGTTCTTCGTCGTCGCATGCGCGACATGTCCGCCGAGCTCGAGACAGCGCGCGCGAGGGAGCTCGAGGCCGAGCGAGCGAGCGCGTTGCGCGAGAGTGCCCGACAGTTCGCGCACGAGCTGAAAAACCCGCTCACGCCAATACGCTTCGCGGTGGACCGGCTACGCCGGGAAGCGCCGCCGGATCTCTCCGAGACTGTGGAAGTCTTGAGCATCGAGTCGCAACGTCTCGAGGACATGGCGCGCAGTTTCGCGCAGTTCGGGCGGCTGCCGGAAGGGCCGCGTGCGCTGGTCGACGTCGGAGAGCTCGCGCGCTATACCGCGCGCGCGACGATTCCGCCGAATATGGAATCGCAGGTCGAGATCGACGATGCCGTCCCCATGATCGACGGCCACCACGACGCGCTGGCACGCGCGCTGTCGAATGTGATGCTCAATGCGGTGGACGCCTGCCGTCAGTGCGGCGACGGAGGCGGACGAATCGTCGTCCGTGTGCGCCGCGCGCCGATCGCCGACCGCGACGCCGTCGAGATCGCGGTGCGCGACACCGGCTGCGGCATCGCGCCTGAGAAGCTGTCGCGGATCTGGGACCCGTATGTCACGTCCAAGCCCGGCGGCACGGGACTCGGCCTCGCCATCGCGCGGCAGACCGTCGTCGCGCATGACGGAACGGTGACGGCAGAGAGCACGCCGGGGCGCGGCACCGAAGTGCGTTTCGTGCTGCCGGTGAACGGCAACCGCAATGGAAACGGAGTGACCGATGGGAGTTAATGCACTGATGGTGCCGATTGTCTTGTTCATCATGACGGGTGTGACGGCGATCGGTGTCCCGATCGCAAAAGCGTACGCGCGTCGCATCGAGCGCGAGCCCCGGCAACCGTCGCTGCCCCCGGACGTCAGCGCACGGCTCGAGCGGATGGAACAGGCGCTGGATTCGATCGCGATCGAGGTCGAGCGCATCTCGGAAGGACAGCGCTTCACGACCAAGCTGCTCGCCGAGCGGAACACGCCCGCGGCTTCCGGGTTAACGAAGCCGGAATCCTGAGCGGAGAGCCACGCGTGCCGATCACACAGGGGCCGCCGGTCAACATCCCACCCGAGGCGATTGGCGCCGCGATTCAGGTGGGGCAGTATTTCCTCGCCGGGTGTGTGATCCTCGGGATCGGCTCGCCGCTGTTTCGCTGGATTCTGCGTCGATTCTTCGAGCCCGCACCGGTTCTTCCGCCGGCGCAGTTGTCTCCCGACGCGACGGCGCGTCTCGAGCGCATCGAGCAGGCAGTAGAAGCCGTGGCCATCGAGGTGGAACGCATCGCCGAGGCGCAGCGTTTCTCGGCGAAGCTCCTGGCCGAGCAGAAGCAGCGCAACCTTCCCGGTGCCTCGCCTCCGCCACAAACGCCGGCATAATCCGCGAACATGCCGAGCGTTCTGATCATCGACGACGAGCCAAACATCCGCCGGATGGTGGGCGCGCTGCTCGCCGGTGAAGGATACGAAGTGCGCGACGCGCAGGACGGCGCCGCCGGCATAGCGCGCGCACTCGAGGCCGAACCGGACGCGCTGTTGCTCGATCTCATGATCCCCGGCGACCTGGATGGCATGGCGACGTTGGCGCGGTTGCGCGAGTCGCTGCCCGAGGTGCCGGTGATCATGATGAGCGGACGAGCGGGACTGAGCGACGCCGTGAAGGCGACAAAGCTTGGCGCGTTCAATTTTTTGGAAAAGCCGCTCAGTCCGGAAGGCGTGCTGCTCGCGCTGTCGTCGGCGCTCGAGCTCCGACAAGCGCGGCGCGAAGCGAAGGTGCTGCGCGCCGATCTGGGGCTGAGCGGCGAAATGATCGGCGAGAGCCCCGGCATGCAGCAGGTCCGCGCGCTCATCGCGCGCGTGGCGCCGACCGACTCGCGCGTGTTGATCACCGGTGAGTCGGGAACCGGCAAGGAGCTCGTTGCCGTCGCGATCCACGGCGGCAGCCCGCGCCGCGACCGACCGTTCGTGCGCGTGAACTGCGCCGCGATTCCGCGCGATCTCGTCGAGAGCGAGATGTTCGGTCACGAGCGCGGCGCGTTCACCGGCGCGACCGACCGTCGTATCGGGCGCTTCGAGCTGGCGCACCGCGGCACACTCTTCCTCGACGAGGTGGGCGACCTCGGCGCCGAGGCCCAGGCCAAGCTCCTGCGCGCGATCGAGGCGCGCGAGATCGAGCGCGTCGGCGGGGGGAAGCCGATTCGCGTGGACGTGCGGATCGTGTCCGCGACTAACAAGGACCTCATTCGCGCGTCCGGCGAAGGCGCCTTTCGCGACGATCTGCTCTTTCGGCTGAACGTGATCCCCATCCCGATTCCGCCGCTGCGGGAACGCCCGACTGACATCCCGGCGCTCGTCCGACATTTTTCGGCGCTGCACCGGATGCGGACCGGACAGGCGATGCCCTCATGGACCGAGGAGGCGGTCGCCGCGCTGACACGATACACGTGGCCCGGAAACATCCGTGAGCTCGCCAATATCGTTGAACGTCTGGCTATTCTACATGCCGGCCGCACGGTGACACACAACGACATCGCGGCCGTCCTTCCGCTGGAACGAGCGGCGCGACTTACTCCGCCCACACCCCTTCCCGATCCCGCGCTCCTCGATCATTCCTTGAGCGACACGCTCGACGACTACGAACGCACGCTGATCGCGCGAGCTCTCTCGGTTACCGGCGGCAACGTCGCGGAAGCCGCGCGGCGGCTCAAGACCGACCGCCCGAATCTGTACCGGCGCATGCGCCGGCTCGGAATCGCCGTCGGCAGCGCGGTTGAATAGCGGGCGACGGGGGCGACGGGGCGGGCGGCGGGGTCCGACATTCGAATTGGAGTTGGCATGTTGACGAAAAGGCTGGCGCTTGTGGCGGGGTTCATCCCGGCGCTCGCCGGAGCACAGCGTTTACCGACTGAGGCACGACCTGGTCCGGTACCGCTCGATGTGCGTCGCGAGGTGGTCGCGAGGTGGAACGGACCAAACGCCGTCCGCGCGGCGCGGCGACTCGACATCGCAAGCGGCGAAGAGATCAACGGCAACGTCGCACTCCAACGCGGCGTCCTCGATATCGCGGGTCACGTCGCCGGTTCGGTGCTCGCCGTGAACGGCTCGGTCACCCTTCGTCCCACGGCTCGGATCGACGGCGACATTCTCATTGTCGGCGGAACGCTGACTGGACGGGACTCGGCGCGCGTCGTCGGTTCGGTGCGCGTGTTCGCCGATTCCGTGGTCTATCGTGAAGAAGCAGACCGCATCGTCGCCGTCGAGGACGCCGCGCGCGAAACCGATAGCTGGTGGCGCCGCATCGAGCGACACGCGGACGCCAATCGGAGCCAGGCGGTTCGAATCGTTCAGGCGGGCGCGTACAACCGCGTCGAAGGCTTGCCGATCAGTCTCGGGCCGATGGCGCACCGTCTCACCCCATGGGGAAGCTTCGATGCCGACGCCGCGGCGATCACGCGAACGGGCAACTTCAACTCCGAGCACGCCGACGTGGGCCACAAGTTGGCGGGCGAAGTGCGATTCGGGCGCGAGCGCGGCATCGGCATCGGCGGGCGCGTCTTCAACATTGTCGATCCGGTCGAAGACTGGCAGCTCAGCGACGTGGAGACGGCGCTCGCTGCCGTCGTCGTGCGGCGTGACTACCGCGACTACTACCAGCGCCACGGCACGAACGGATACGTGACGCTCTATGGTGCGCGCGATCTCAGCCTCACCGGTTCGTATGGCATCGAACGGTGGACGGCGCGATCCGCCCACAATCCGTTTTCGATATTCCACGGCGGCGAGCCGTGGCGTCCCAACCCGATCGTCGACCAGGGCGTCTTTCACATCACGGACATCGCGCTCGGCGTGGACACGAGAACAGATCCGGACGATCCATGGTCGGGATGGTGGGTGCGCGCGGACGCCGAACACGGAAGCGGCACGATCGAATCACCGGGACTGAGCTCCGATGTGTCGCCGCGCGTCGGAGCCGTCAACTACACGCGCGGCTTCTTCGACGTGCGCCGCTACAACCGCCTCGGACCGGACGCGCAACTCAACATGCGCGTCTTGTTCGCCGGCTTGCTGGGGGGCGATGAGCTGCCGCTCGAGCGTCGGTTGTCGGTCGACGGCCCCGGCGCGCTGCCCGGATACGACTTTCACGGATCGCGTACGGGGATCGACGTCGGCACGTGCAACGCCGGCGTGTCGCTTCCCGGAACGCCTGCCGAGTGCGACCGAATCGCGCTGGCGCAGATCGAGTATCGCAGTGATTTGCACATTGATTTCAGCCGGATATGGGGCGATTGGCCGCGCTACTATCACGGCGCGCACGGCGACGCCGTGTGGGTGCTATTCGCCGACGCAGGCCGCGGTTGGCGCGCCGGGCCGAGTGACAACGGTTTGACGTATTCGCGCACGTCGCTGCCGCCACTCTCGACCTTCCGGTCGGACATCGGATTCGGTCTCGACATTCAGGGCATCGGTGTCTATGCCGCCAAATCGCTGGCGACGCCGTCGGAACCGGTGAACTTCTTCGTTCGATTGAGACACCGGTTCTAGTCGTGCGCCCCCCCGCCCCCGTTCGCGCCTGGCTCGTCGGGTTCGCCTTGTGGTCGGCGCCGCTCATGGCGCAGCGGCCGCGCGTCCAGTTGGACGTGGCGTTCGCGGCCGCGAGCGCGCCGACCATCGGCGCGACCGTGAGCACGGAGGCGTTGCTCAGTGACTCGAAGACGCGCGAGTTGCTCCACAATGGATTCCCCGCGCGGATCCATTATCGCCTCGAGCTGTGGCGCACAGGCGGATGGTCCAACGAGCGACGCGGCCTCACCGAATGGGACGTGCTCGTGGCGTTCGATCCCGCGGCCGAAATGTTCAACGCGGTGCGGCGCGGCGACGAAGGAAGATTGCTCGAGAACTACGGCGGTTTCCCGACGGTCGCCGCCGCGGAGTCGCAGATCGGCCGCCCGTTGCGCGTCGACCTCCATCCCAACGGTTCGGGCAGGTTCTACTATAATCTCGTGCTCGACGTGCAGACGTTGACCGTGAGTGATCTGGACGCGCTGCAGCAATGGCTCCGCGGACCGGAGGCACCGAGCAAGAATCCGCTCAAAGCGATCCGTAACGGCATCGGGACGCTCGTGTCACGCCTGCTCGGCGGCGATAAGAGGCATTACGAGCGGCGGTCGGAAGTATTCACCGTTCCCTGAGGCGACGGGCGACGGGCGGTCGGCGGCGAAAATGGGGTCAGACCCCATTTACAATTCTCGTAACAAGGGTTTGATCCGATGCGGTACGATGTGATCATCGTCGGGGCGGGGGCGATGGGGAGCGCGGCGGCGATGCACCTCGCGACGCGCGGGCGGAGTGTGATCGCATTCGACCGGTTTGGGGTGCCGAACGATCAGGGATCGTCGCACGGGCTGACGCGGATCATTCGCATTGCCTACTACGAGCATCCGTCGTACGTGCCGCTGCTCATTCGAGCCGCCGAGCTCTGGTCGGAGCTCGAGCGCCTGACCGGAGAGCGATTGTTCATGCGCACGGGTTCGATCGATGCCAGTGCGCCCGGCGATCCGGTGTTCGAGGGATCACGGCGTTCGTGCGAGATGCACGGACTACGTCACGAAGTGCTGTCGAGTCGGGAGCTTGGCCAGCGATTCCCCGGGTACCGCCTGCCAGCAGACCATGTTGCTGTCTTTCAGCCGGACGGCGGATTTCTGATTCCGGAGGTTGCCGTCGCCGCGCATGCGCGTCTGGCCGCGGCGCACGGAGCGACGATCCGGGAGCATGAGCGCGTCGTATCCTGGGAGGAGCGCGACGGAGGCGTGGAAGTCACGACCGAGAATGGCCGATACGTCGCTGACCATCTCGTGCTGAGCGCGGGGTCGTGGATCGCCGATTTCCTTCCCGCCTACGCCGATCTTTTCGAGCCGGAACGTCAGGTCGTCACGTGGTTCGAGATCGCTGACTCATCCAAATTCGCGCCCGAGCGCTTTCCCGTGTTCAACCTCACCGTGGAAGAAGGGCGGTACTACGGTTTTCCCGAGTGGGGGAATCCGGGGTTCAAAGTCGGGCGATATCATCATCTCGCCGGGCGAGTGGATCCGGATTCCGTGGATCGCGTCGTTCACGACGCGGACGTCGAGATCCTTCACCGATTCGCGCGACGGTACTTCCCGGAAGGTGCGGGGCCGGCGCTGCAGTCCTCGGTCTGTCTGTTCACGAACACGCCGGATGAGCATTTCATCATAGACCGGTTGCCGGAACACGAGCGTGTGCACGTGGTGTCGGCCTGCTCCGGTCACGGGTTCAAATTCGCGTCGGTGATTGGCGAGATCGTGGCGGATCTGGTGACGACTGGAGGTTGTCGGTTCGATTTGAGCTTGTTTTCGATGAGGCGCTTTGAGGGGCGAAACGACGTCTTGAGGGCATAATGAGCGCTAGTAAACGGCGCCGTTCACATGCGCGGTTTACCAGCGCCGTTTACATGCGCCGTTCATGGCCCTAAGAGGGCCGTCTATGCCCTATGTCGGTGCGGATGGTGCCCGCGCTGCTCCAACTGCTCGAGGTGGTGCAGCACCTCGCTCCCGTAGAACGTCTTGATGTAACGCGCCTGTGTTGGCGTCAGACGTCGAACGGCCCAGCTCAAGTGCACAAAGTGCGGCTCGACCGGGTGAGTGAGCGGGTGCATCCCGATCTCTTCGGGGAGACGGTTGCCCTTGCGTGTATTGCAGGGGCTGCACGCGGCGACGACGTTCGTCCAGTCGTTCGTGCCGCCGCGCGAGAGCGGGATCAGGTGGTCACGCGTCAGCGCTTCGCGGGGCTTGAGCTCCGTGAGATGACGGCCGCAGTACTGGCAGCGATAGTGATCGCGCGCGAAGAGGAACGTGTTCGTCACCTGCCGGCGGAAGCGGCGCGGCACGTGGATGAACTTGGTGAGGCGAATGACAGCCGGTCTGGGCAGCGTCAACCGCTCCGACCGAACGACGCGATCAGAGTCCGACTCGACGATTTCGGCTTTGCCGTCAATCACGAGACGAAGCGCCCGCCGCATCGGGACCATCGTCAGCGGCTCATAGGACGCGTTGAGGGCCAGACAACCAACGACCACGAATCTCCCCCTTTCCAAAGCCGGTTACACAAACTCCCGCCTGTTGGTTGTGGGCGGGAGCGGGAACGGGTGGACAGGGCCACGCTCCACGGACGCCTAACTACATGCGCCGGAAGGTCCTACCAGAAGCAAGCTATGCTAGGGACACAGCGCAAACAAGGGAAATCCAGCGTACAACAGGCACAACACCGAGTTTTGACGCTCACATCGATCCGCGGAGCTCGCCGCCTGAGTCGAGCCACGACGCCAGCGCATCACCCAGTGTCTGCATTCGCTCGGCCAAACCCTGTCGTGGAGATACGACACTGCCGTCACGAATCAGGACACGGCCGGCCACAGTCACGAATCGGGCGCGCGCGCCGCTAATCGAGAACACCAACGCCGCCACCGGATCCTGGATCGGAACCGCCGGCTCGATCGCGAACGCGGCGAGATCGGCCTGCTTCCCCACCTCCAGCGAGCCGACCTGCGCGTCGATCCCAAGCGCACGGGCGCCGGCGATCGTCGCGAGCTCGATCATGTCCGACGCTTCCGGCGCGTCGGACAGCTGCAGCGTGGCGCGCTGGGCGAGAAGAGCGACGCGCGCCTCCTCGAGCAAATCCATTCGATTGTTGCTCGCCATGGAGTCCGACCCCAAACCGACGGGGATGCCCGCCGCGAGAAGGTCCATGAGCGGCGCAACGCCGTGCCCGAGCTTCGCGTTGGAGACCGGGCAGTGCGCGACCGTCGAGGACGACGACGCGATACGCGCGACGTCGGTCGCGTTCACGCGGATGCAATGAATGAGCAGCGGACGTGTCGCCAGCACGCCGCAGGTGTCGAGCAAGGCGATCGGTGATTCGGCTCGCGGCGCCACATGGATGCCGCGCCGACGGAGGCCGTCGGCGAACCCGCCGGCTCCCTTCGCCACGAGCTGCGACTCGAGATCGCTCTCGGCGACGTGTACGGCGACCGGCAGCCCGAGCTCGCGCGCGAGATTCGCCGTCGCCTTGAACAGATCGTCGGAGACCGTGTACGGCGCGTGCGGCGAGACGCCGACGCGCACGAGTGGCGTCTCGAGATAGCGCAGACCGGCGATCTTCGTTCGCAGGCCGGCAATCGATTGTTCGCATCGCGCCGGGTCTGGGGCGAATACCTCCTGATAGACGATCCCGCGAACCGCCGCTTCGCGCATCGCTTGCAGGCCGACAGCGGAGTCCGACGTGTCGGCGAAGGTCGTGATTCCGGCGCGCAGTCCTTCCTCGATGCCGTAGCGCGCCGAATCGAGCAGAGCCTCGCGGTCGAGAACGGCCTGACGAGCGGCGGTGAGACGAAGAATCCACCGGCGGAAATCGAGGTCCTCGAGGAAACCGCGCATCGCGGTGAGCTCGAGATGGCAATGCGCGTTGACCAGCCCGGGCATCAGGATCACATCGCCGAGGTCGACGTCATCGCCGGCAGTCGCCGGCGCGGCCGATGCCGGCCCGACGTACACGATGTGGTCGCCGTCGACGGCGACGATGCCATCGGCCTCGGGCGGCGACGTGACGGGGACGACCCACCGCGCGCGATAGCGGATCACGCTCGTGCGGTCGTCCTGGATCCGTGGCGGCGCGGATCGTAGATGTCGTGCTCGCGCGCACCGAGCCGGCGGGCCATCGCCAGCGGCGCGGCGAGGTCGGCGACCTGTTCGGCGGTGTGACCGTCGGAGCCGAGCGAGATGCGCACCCCGCGATCGATCGCCCGCTTCACGAGGCGCTCGTGCGGCGCGTACCTATTGGAGATCTCGAATGCAATACCCGCCTCGAACAGCGCGTCGACGATCCGCTCCTCGCGCTCTTCCGTCCACAGCTCGTCGATCGGGCGTTGGCGGAACGGCAACGTGACGAGCGTCGGGTGGGCGAGAATGTCCACCGGCATCTCGCGGGCGAGGGTCTCGAGTGACTCGAGGTGCGCCCACATGTAGTCGTCGACGCTGATCGCGGGCTGCCGTTTGGAAAAGGCGTGAACGAGATCGCCGTTCGACAAGCGGATGGCGTGGAGCGAGCCGAGTCGATGCGTGAAACGCGCGACGAGGTCTTCGGGCAGCTCGCGCCAAAGCGAGTCGTGCCAGCAAAACTCCCCGCCGCGCAGCACGTCGTGTTCCTCGAGCGCGGTCAGGTAGGCCTGGGCCGCCTCGACGGAGTCCACGGCCCGCGCGACGTCGTGCGAGATGTGATCGGCCACCGAGGGCACGACGTTCAACGAAGCGGCGCGCTCGACCACCTGTTCGATGGTGAGCGCGCCATCAGAGAAAATGGTGTGAGCGTGACAGTCGACAGGCTGCCAGCTCATGAGTTGCTATTCAAGCTCGGGGTTGCTCCGTTGCAGTGTATCAGGACGCGGGCGGCGAATCGAATCGGGACGCAGCGGGCGGGTCGTGTCGGGACGCGGTGGACGGATCGTGTCGCGTCGCCGTAGCGAATCCAGCCTCTTGCGCAACGAATCCGTTCGCAGCGAGTCCGCACGGCGAATCGAATCACGCGAAGGCAAGCTAAAAATCGTCGAGTCGCGGTATCGGCGCGAGGTGTCAGCACCCGTTACCGGGCGCCCCGGGATCGGCCGACCGAGGCTGTCCGTGCGCGGATACAACGATCCGACGCCCGACGTATCGGGCATCAACGCGCCGGTGTGCACGTCGCACGGCATGATCGGATCCGTGCCCGGAATGAAGTACTCACTGACGACCACCGACGGCGGGCAGTACGGCGTGGCAAGCATGTTCGTGCTGACGTCGACCTGTCGCTGGACGATGTCCGCCGGCATCGGCCAATCGCGCGGTGCCGGACGACGACGATAGACCTCGTTCATGAACGCGACCCATGCCGGCGCGGCGAGGATGCCACCCTGCGCGTTCGATTTGATCTTCGTCGGCTTGTCGAATCCCATCCAGACGCCGGCGACGAGATCCTGCGTGTAGCCCACGAACCAGACGTTGGTGCCGTCATTCGTCGTGCCGGTCTTTCCCCCCGCGGGAAACCGGATTTGCGATCCGACACTGCCGGACGCGGTGCCGCGCTGCACGACGTCCTTCATCATGCTGACCATCAGCCACGACTCTTCGGGCGAAAGGATCGGCAGCGTCGTCGGCTGCGGCTCCCATAACACGCTGCCCTTCTGATCCTCGACCTTGGTGATGGCCAATGGCTCGGCGCGGGTGCCAAGCGTCGCGAACGCCGAATAGGCGGCGACGAGCTCGATCGGATAGACGTCGGCGGCGCCGATGAAGATGGACGGATAGCCAGGGATCGGCGTGGTGAAGCCGAACTTTCGCGCTTCGTCGATCACGCTCGGGATTCCAAGCTCGATGCCGAGGCGAATGGTCGGCACGTTGCGCGACTCGAATAGCGCGCGGCGCATCGGGATCTTTCCTTCGAACGCGCCGTCGAAGTTCTTCGGCTCCCAGCGCGTCGAACCGCCGATTTCCACGGTGAGGGGCGAGTCGTCGAGGACGTACGAAAGCGGGCGGCCGTTCTGAATCGCGTCGGCGTAGACAATCGGCTTGAACGTCGACCCTGGCTGGCGAATCGCCTGCACGGCGCGATTGAATTTGCTGTCGTCGAAGTCGCGGCCGCCGACGAGCGCGCGCACGGCACCGGTGCGCGGGTCCATCGCGACGAACGCGCCCTGAAGGTAGGGAGACATGGCCTGGCCAGCGTCGTCGTTCCCGTTTGCCTGCGCCATGTAGCGTTCATAGCTGATGTGCGGGAAGGCGCCGTATCTCCCTCCTTCGATCTGACGGATCTGTCGCTCGAGCGCGCGCTCCGCGGCCGTCTGCATGTCGAGATCGAGCGTCGTGTGGACGGTCAATCCTTGCTCATAGAGCTGCTTGCCGAACTTGTCGTCGAGCACCTGCCGCACCCATTCGACGAAGTACGGAGCGGCTTCGCCGGCGTCGACGCGCGGCGCGAGACGCACCGCGTAGGCCTGGGCTTGGCGCGCGTCCGAGGGACTGACGAGACCTTCGTCGCGCATGAGCGCGATGATCGTGTTGCGCCGTTGAATGTTGCGATCGGGCGCGCTGCGCGGGTTGTAGCGCTCGGGCGCTTTCGGAATCGCGGCGAGCGTCGCGGCTTCGGCCAGATTGAGCTCGCGAACGGACTTGCCGAAATACCGTTGCGACGCCGTCTCGACGCCGTACGCGCCGTTGCCGAGGTTGATCTGGTTGAGGTAGAGCTCGAGGATCTTGTCTTTCGAGTATTCGTCCTCGATGCCACGGGCGACCTTGGCTTCCTTGAGCTTTCGGACGAGTGTCTTCTCGCGCGAGATCCGCTCGGGGAAGATGTTGCGCGCGAGCTGCATGGTGAGCGTCGAGAACCCTTCGCTGAAATTGCGGTTCTTGAGGTCGGTGAGCATCGCGCTAGGCACGCGGACCCAGTCGATGCCCGAGTGGTTGTAGAAGCGCTTGTCCTCGATGGTGAGGAACGCCTCGCGCACGATCGGCGGAATGTCCTGGAGCTTGACGAGCGTCCGTTTCTCCAAGCCGAGCTCGGCGATGAGCCGTCCGTCCGCGGCGAGGATCTTGGAGGTTTGGCGCGGCTCGTAATCGCGCAGGGCGTTCGCTGACGGACACCGTCCGGCGCGGCAGACCATCGCCCAGCTCGCGTAGGCGAAGCCGACGCCGAACGAAAAGAGAAACGACGCGGTAAGCAGGAATGTCCGGGCGAACCACGGAAACCGCGTTCGGAACCGTCGAGAGAATGGGATCAGCATATGGGTTGATTCAGATACTGTCTATTTTTGTGCCATGCGATCTCATGCGCTGCTCGACGAGCTGGAATGGCGGGGTCTGCTCTACCAGCGGACCGACGGCGTGGCCGACGCGCTGGCCGGCGGCCAGCTGTCCGGCTATATCGGCTTCGACCCGACCGCACCGAGCCTGCATATCGGGAACCTCCTGGTCATCATGCTGCTGGTTCAGTTGCAGCAACATGGCCATCGGCCCGTCGCCCTCGTCGGCGGCGGAACGGGCTTGATCGGCGATCCGAGCGGCAAATCGAGCGAGCGTCCGCTGTCGGATCCGGAGCTCGTCGCGACGAACGCCGCCAAGATACAACGCCAGCTCGAGCGCTTCCTCGACTTTACCGGCGCGAGCGCTGCCCGAGCGATCGATAACGCGGAATGGCTGACCCAACTGCGCGCCGTCGAGTTCATGCGCGACGTCGGGAAGCATTTCACCGTGAACTACATGCTCCAGAAAGATTCGGTGCAAGGGCGAATGGAGGCCGGCATCTCATACACCGAATTCTCGTACATGCTGCTCCAGGCCTACGATTATCTCGAGCTCAGGCGTCGGCACGACGTCCGGCTACAGATGGGTGGAAGCGATCAGTGGGGGAACATCACGGCCGGCATCGAGCTCATTCGTCGGACCCTTGGCGTGGAGGCACACGCCATCACGGCTCCGCTCGTCACGACGTCCGCCGGCACGAAGTTCGGAAAAACGGAGTCGGGTACGATCTGGCTCGATGCGACGCTCACCTCGCCGTACAAGTTCTATCAGTTCCTGGTCAACACGGACGACCGCGACGCTTCGAGATACTTGCGGTCCTTCACACTTCTCGCGCACGAGGAGATCGAGGGGCACGAGCGTGCACTCATCGAACGGCCCGAGCGACGCGACGCGCAGCGCGCGCTCGCCGCGGATGTGACGCGCCGGGTGCACGGCGACAAGGCACTCGGCGCAGCCGCGGAAGTGTCGGGGCTGCTCTTTGGCGGCGCGGATCCAAAGTCGCTGTCGCGTGACGCACTCGTCGCCCTCGAGCTCGAGATTCCCGTGTTCACGGTGGAGCGTAAGGATCAGCTGACGACGTTCGATATGCTCGAAGCGACGCTCGTCGGCGCGGATGCGCTTTTCTCCAGCAAGGCCGACATGCGCCGGATGCTCCAGCAAGGCGGCGCTTACATCAACGGCCGGCGGATCGGGCCCGAACGCGAACCGTTGGTTGAAAGCGACCTGCTCCACGGCGAGTTTGTCCTCGTTCGCAAGGGTTCGAAGAGCTACGCGCTCGTGCGTTTGGCTGGCGCCGCATAGGCTGAGGGGCCTTGACGGAGCACTGGAGATAAAATATTATCAGCTAACGATAAAATCTTATCTCAGAAGAGCGGCCCATGTGGAATGACCTGCGCACTGCCATCCGGTCTCTTCGACGCGCCCCCGTGTTCGTGATCGCGTCCGTGCTCACGCTCGCGCTGGCAATCGGAAGCGCGGCGGCAGTGTTCAGCGTGGTGGATGCCGTGTTCGTCCGTGGACTGCCCTATCGCGACGCGAGCCGGCTGCGGACGATCTACGAGCAAAGTGAGGCCGGCGGATTCCGAGTCCCATCGTTCCCGACGTACAGCGACTGGCAGTCGCAAACGGAATCGCTGCGCGGCACCGTCGACGGATTCGCGTTCATTCGCGGCGACGGCGTGATGATCCAGGGCCCCGACGGGCCCGAGCGAAGCATCGACGCGTTCGTCACGCCGGGATTCTTCGCGCTGATGGGGACGCGCCCGGAGATCGGCCGCACGTTCGTTGCGGACGACGAGCTGCCGGGGTCGCCGCGTGTCGCGGTCGTCTCACACGAATTCTTCGTCAAGCGGTTCAACGGCAGCCCGTCCGCGATTGGCGCGACGATCGACGTCGACAGCGTGCCGACGAAGATCATCGGCGTGATGCCCGCGGGCTTCGCCTTCCCGAATTTCGCCGGCGGAGGATTCTGGCTGCCGCCGACCGTTTGGCAGCCGATCGCCGTCTTTCAGGCGACGAAGACGGCGCTCACCAAGCGCAGCCTGCACGTCGACAGCCGGGCGCTCGTGCGCTTGAGCTCCGGCGCCCCGCCGGACCGAGTGGCCGCCGCGATGCACACGATCCAGCAGCGCCTGGCCACCGAGTACCCAACCGATCAGTCGCGGTGGACGTCCGTGATGACGC
>DATMHK010000166.1:0-2205 GCA_035554995.1 Gemmatimonadaceae bacterium | reverse complement strand
TGCCGTGGCGATCGACAACGCGCTGATCTATCGCCGTTCGCTCGCCCTTCGCCTGGAAGCGGAAGCGGCGAGCACCGCGAAATCGGATTTCCTCGCCAAGATGAGCCACGAGATCCGCACACCGATCAATGCGATGATGGGCTACGCGGAGCTCCTCGAGATGGGGATCGCCGGGCCGGTCACGTCCGCGCAGAAGGCGCAGCTCGATCGGATTCGCGCGAGCGGCAACCATCTGACCGAGCTCGTTGGCGAGATCCTCGATCTCGCCAAGATCGAAGCCGGGCGAATGTCGGTCGAAGAACAGGTCGCCTCCGTGGGCGACGTCGCCGACGCGGCACTGGCGTTGATTCGCCCGCAGGCGGCAACGAAAGGCGTCGAGCTCGGATCGGCGGCGAATGGCAACGGCAGCTCGCCGACGTTCATCGGTGATCCGCAGCGCGTACAGCAGATCCTGACGAACCTGCTGTCGAATGCGGTGAAATTCACGCCCGGCGGCGGACAGGTTTCGGTGCATTGCAACCTTCGTCCTCGCGAAGAAAACCCAATCGGTCGTGGGGAGCACGATTGGGCCTGTGTCACCGTCAAGGACACCGGAGTCGGAATCGCTTCGCACGATTTTGATCGCATCTTCCAGCCATTCGTCCAGGTGGACGACGGCTACACCCGAAACCACGGCGGTACCGGACTCGGCCTGACGATCAGCCGGAGTTTGGCCCAAATGATGGGCGGGGACATTACGGTTGAGAGCGGCGTCGGCACCGGATCACTTTTTACCCTTTGGTTACCATCGCCCGATTCCTGCACTGCGTGACACCGGGGTCTTCTTTTCCGGGGGTCGCGGATGAGTCGTCCAGCTTGGAAGGGGTCGGGTGGCAGATTGCGACGGGGTCTCCTCGCGTTTGGCCTGTCGGCGATCGCCGCACAGCCGAGCGCGCTTGCGCAAGTCACTAATCCTCGCGACACCACGCACGCGCAACATCAGGCTCCGTTCTTTACAAGGAAGGATGCCTGGCTCGCCGTCGGGTTTGTCGCGGCCACCGCCGTGATGTTCCCGGTCGACAAGCACGTTGCGGAACGCCTACAGGACTCGAGCACTCACACAAATCGGTTCTTGAATCACGCATCGACGAACCTCGAGTTCGTCGCCAGTCCGGGCGCGTACATCATCGGCGGATCGCTGTATCTGGTCGGCAAGATCGGAAGAATGGATAAGGTTGCGGACCTCGGCTGGCACGGAACGGAAGCAGTCCTTTTCGCGCAGGGCGTGACGTACGTGTTGAAGGGCACCGTGGGACGTGCGCGACCGTTTCTTTCCGCCGGCCAGCAACCGGGCGATTACCGGCCAATGCACGGCTTCCAGAGTGGCGACTGGACGTCATTCCCCTCCGGGCATACGAGTACCGCGTTCGCCGCGGCGGCCGCCGTGACGAACGAAACAACTCGCTGGTGGCCGCGTTCACAGTGGGTCGTCGGTCCGTTGATGTACGCCGGCGCGACGGCGGTCGGACTATCGCGAATGTATCACAGCCGCCATTGGGCAAGCGACGTCGCTCTGGGCGCGGCAATCGGTACGTTCTCCGGCCGCAAAATTGTGCAGTACGCGCACGGGCATCCCGGCAACCGCCTCGATCGTTTCATTCTGCGAACTTCGGTCGTGCCCGACGGACACGGCGGGGCCCTCGTCGGCGTAACGCTTCCAGCACCTTAGAGCTGGGCGTCTCGCCGAGTGCGGCATCGCAAGAAAGTCCGATCGCCGCGCCAACGAGCCAGCCACCGACGACATCGGTCGCCCAGTGATCGTCGGCGAGAACGCGATATGTGCCCATGACGAACGGCGGCACGATGGCGAGCGCGACCGCCGCGTTGCGCGACATTACGCCCTCACGCGACAACACGCGCGCCGCGGTCACGGACAATGCCGTCGTCCCCGTCGTGTGGCCACTCGGATAGCTCTCGGTGCGGCGAGCGCGATCGCGGCGGAGCGGCCGCTCGCGCCGGTACACGACTTTGATCGCGCGATGCACCAGCCATCCCGCCCACGCCGAGGTGACGATGGCCGGTCCACCCGCGCAGCGTTTTCGACGGAGCGAGCGTGCGAGGATGTAGGCGATCCCGATGTAGCCACCCGGCAGTCCGATCGGAAACAGCGGTCGCATCGCCGCGGCGACCGGGCGTAGCCGCGGTTTGTTCGCCGCGCGCCGAAGC
>DATMHK010000165.1:0-3344 GCA_035554995.1 Gemmatimonadaceae bacterium | reverse complement strand
CTGCTGGTAGAGGAGCAGGATCCGCGTCGGGTGCCGCGAGGTTTGGGCCAGGGTGCTCGTCGGGCCGGCGGTGGCGAGCATCGCTGCCACGGCGAGCAACACATGCGGTGCGGCGGGTCGTGCCAACACTGGAGTCTTTTTAGAAGACGTATCTCAAGGCGAGCTGAATCTGATAGAAGCTGTCGTAGTTCTCCGAACTGTATCGACGCACCGTCGGGTCGAACCGATAGATGGGCTGCGCACCAGGACCGTCGGTCTCTCCGACCTGGGACAGCAGTGCCACCTGGTTGGTGCTCGTCGGCATGGCCCCCGTGGGGAACTGCACGTGTCCCCAACGCGGATTTAGAAGATTAAAAACATTGAACACTTGAAGCTCGAGCCTCAGGGCCTGGGAGTGTCGCGTCGGGAGCGTCTGGCGCAGGGCGAGATTCGCGATGTTCATCCACGGCGTGCGGCAGCTATTGCGCGACATGATCCGACCGCGCTGCTCTCTCAAGCACGGCGCCGTGTCGATGAACCGATCGAAGGCCGCCCGCTGTGCGTCGATCTGATCGGGCGTTCCGGTGAACCGGATCTCCGCCGTATCACTCGAGCTTCGCGGAAGGTAGATCGGATCGTTGCCGACGGCGCCATCGGCATTCAGATCGCCACGGCCTTGCGACCCGCCGGCGACGTAGGTGTAGGGAAAACCCGAGCCTCCGACATAGTAGAACGAGACGTCGGTGCCGAGCTTACGCCACGGCGAGCGAAGCGTGCCCGACGCGCGGACACGAAGCGGCTGATCGTAGTCGGATGTCGAGAGCGCGAGATCATTCTGCAAGCCGGTCACCGGTCGCGCGAAGCGCCAATTATCGACGAGGAGCGCGCTCACCGGGCGCGGACTCTGCACGTCGAAGGCACGGCCGTAGCTGACCGACATCACGGCGTCGGCCAACCGGCTGGTTTTCCGAAGCTCACCCGTCAGGTCGTAGGCGTAATCGCGCGATTGACTCGTGATCGACACGACGTCGCCAAGCCGCGTCGAGATGCGGAGCGGCGAGGCAACGCCATTTGCGCCGACGGTGCCGTACATCAGACGGCCGTTGCGGTCGGAGGTGGTCGGATCGGCGAGATTGACGCCGGTGTACCGCATCGCGCCGAGCGATCGGGTGTAGAGGCCTTCGAGCGTACCGACCGTTCCGAACGGCAGCGATCGATCCACCGCCAGGGAGGCACGGAACACCCGGGGAAAGCGAATCGCCGGATCGATCAGGTCGATCTCGCCCTTCGTCGCTCCGCCGAAGGTTTGACCGCCACCGCACGCCTGCGGTGGATTGTCGTAGTCCGGGCGAAAGGCCGGCGCCGGCCCCGCGTCGGTCGAGAGTGGACCGCATTGCAACGTACGAGTGGCGAGTCCGTAGCTCGAGAAACCGCCGAACAGCCAAAACAGCGGCGGCGTTCCGGCAAAGAGACCGGCGCCTCCACGAACCTGCGCGGGCGAGCTGCCGCCCCCCGACGACGACAGATCATAGTTGAAGCCGATGCGGGGCGACCACGCGACCCGCGACCCGGGAACGCCGTCGGTGCGCACGTGGAAAATCGAATCGACCAGCGGTACGTATGGCGGACGCGCGTGCAACACCGGTATTTCCGCGCGAAGACCGGCCGTGAGCGACAAGCGAGAGGACGCGTCCCATTCGTCGCCGATATAGAACGCGTGATACATGCCGTGCGCCGCGGTCACACTCCCCGTGTCGCGCGTCACTCGGTATCGCGACACCGTCCCCGACTGCAGCGAATCGAGGCTGGCGAACTCCCACACGCCATATGAACCGCGCAGCTGGAAAGCGCGCAGATCGAACAGCCGCGTCGAAAGACCGCCGAAGAGCCGGTGAGTCCCGACGGTCATGGTGAAATTGTCGGTAAGCTCGGTCGTCCTGTTCGCGTTGCGCTGGCCGGTCGCGATCTCGTGCGTTCCCGATTGCAGTGTCGCGGACCCGTCCATGGTGCTCGGGACAGTCACGAGCACGAGCGGTTGTTTGACCGACGGCCGGAAGCCGGCAACCGTCCCGGTGAATCCGGCAAGCAGCTCGTTGTAGGCGCCGCGCGGCAAGTTGGAGATGAACTGAATCGCCGCCGATCGCTTGCTCACCCAGCGCGAGTGCTGCAGTGACGACAGTGGGAAGCATGCGTCGGTCGAGCAGTTGGTCGGCGCGAGCATCGTCGGGCGCGCGAAGATCGAGCTGTCGCCGTATCCGTATGTGCCGCGCACGCTGATTCGGCTATTCCAACCCGGAATCGGCGCATCGAGCCTGAGAAAAGTGCTCGCCGAAGGATTTGCGTTGGTCACGGGCCCCGCGCTTCCGCCAGACAGGCCTCGCGCGGCGAGCAACTGCTGGAACCGGTCGACGTCAGCAACCTTGATGGGGAGCGCGGATTCGTTCGCCATCCCGTCGCCGAGGTACGGCCCCAACGCCGGGATGAACCGACGCTGTATCTCGGAGGCGACGAAGAAATGCAATCGGTCGCGGACGACCGGCCCGCCCAATGAGAATCCGAATTGCTGTTTGTCGTAGCGGGCGTTTCGAATGAACGGGACGTCGGGACCGAGGCGCTCATTGGTGCCGTACGCGAACATGCCACCGTGCAGCTCGTTGGTGCCGCTCCGCGTCACGACGTTGATGCCGGCGCCGGCGAAACCACCCTGGCGCACGTCGTACGGCGAGAAGACCACCTGGTACTCCTTCACCGCGTCCAGCGGCATGACCTTGCTACCGTAAAGCGCGCCGGCGGCGAGGTTACTCGACAATACCTGGTCGCTGATGCCGTCGACGCGAATGCTGTTGACGCGCGAGTTCGCGCCGGACGCCGTGAAGGCAAACCACGTCGACGTTTGCGGCGCGAGTCTCACGAGATCGTACAGGTCGCGGTTGATGACCGGCATCTCATGGACCACCGAATCGGAGAGCAGCGTCTCCGCGCCTTTGTGCGCGCGGGAGAACAACCTCGTCTGGGCCTCCCCCCCGCGCGTTTCGATGGCCTGCAGCGTGACCGGCCGTTCTTCGAGGGCGACATCCACGCTCAGCTTCTGGCCTAAACTCAAGAAGAGGCCGGAGGTTCTGTTCATCGGCGAGCCGATCCGCCGGACGACGACGGAGTACGGACCTCCGACTTCCAATCCGCTCACGAGATAGCGTCCGTCGGAACGCGAGACCCCTCGCATCGATACGCCCGTTGCCTGATTGGTCACCACGACTTCGACGTCAACGAGCGCACGACCGCTCGCGTCGACGACGCGGCCGCCGATGGCTGCGGTTGTCGGTCCTTGCGCGACGGCGCTCGCCGCCGCAACGCCCATCGCCAAA
>DATMHK010000164.1:0-18573 GCA_035554995.1 Gemmatimonadaceae bacterium | reverse complement strand
CAGTCGCGGAGCGGTACGCGATCGACCATGGCGTTCCCGCGCGCGCGATCCTGATCGAGAACCGCGGCCGATCAACCATCGAGTCACTACGTCGCGTCGCGTCGCTGATGGACGGCGAACCGTCGCGCGAAGTGATTCTGGTCAGCGACCCGTTTCACATGCTCCGGCTGACGGTGCTCGCGCGACGATACGGCTTGTTGCCGCATACCTCGCCGACGCGAACGAGCCCAATCTCGTCGAACGTTCGCGAATTCTTCCGCTACGCCCTTGCCGAGTCGGTCAAGGTGCCGATTGCCTTGCTGCTTCAGCGGAACGAGTAGTCACTGATCCGAGGTTGGCCGCGTGCGTCAACCAAGACCAGTACTCCTCGGCGCCGATTTGGGGCACGTCGTTGTGTCCCGCACCGTGAACGATGAGAAGCTGGCCTTTCTCCTTCGCGCTGTTGTAGACGGCGCGTCCCATCCAATCGGGGATGATGAAATCGCGGTCACCGTGGACCACGGAGACGGGCGCCGCCAAAGCCTTGACCCGAGCAAGCGTATCGAAGTGCACGCGCGAGATCAGTCTCCAAACCGCATTGAGGCCTGGAACGAACATCCGTCGGGCCATGTCCTGGGCAGTGGTGAACGGCGATTGCAGCACCAGAGCTCGGGGTCGGATCGTCATCGCGAGCTCAGCCGCGATGGCGGTGCCCAGCGAGTGGCCGAAGAGAACGAGTCTGTCGGGCGTAACGCCGAGAGTATCGCGCGTGAGTTGAAGCGCGGCGAGCGCGTCCCGGGCCGATCCAGCATAGGACGGCACGCCGGCCAAGCCGTCGTATCCGCGATATTCGGCGAGGACGACACAAAGATTCGTTCGCGTGGCCGCCTCTTTCGCCCACGGAACGAGCCATCGCGCGACGTCGGCATTGCCGTGAAAGACCAGCATGACCGGACGCTGGCTCCCGCATTCGCCGACGACGTACGCGAACAGGTGAACGCCATCGGACGTCGTGTAATCGACGCGACGAGCCTGCGGCGGCCCAGCCGACGCGGCCACCTGGGGGATAGCCGGCGGCTGGAAGACCACACGTTCCTGAAAGCCCCACAGCAAGAGCAGGAGGGCGACGTAACCGAGCCCAAGGCCGATCAGGACCCACGAGGCGATTTGAGTCACTCGAGATCGTGTCAACGAAGCGCGGGTTCCAGTGTCGAGACGAGGCGTGCAATTTAGAACGATGCGCATTCCGATCGAAACATTTCGATTGCAGAACGGACTATTCGTTTCCCTGTCCGAGGATCACACGGCGCCGATCGTGGCCGTGAACCTCTGGTACCATGTCGGTTCTGCAAACGAACCGCCGGGGCGCACGGGCTTCGCGCACCTGTTCGAGCACATGCTCTTTCAAGGATCGGCGGACGTTCAGGCGAACGAACACTTCGAGCTGGTGCAGCGCGCCGGCGGAACGTTGAATGGTTCGACCTGGCTCGAGCGCACGAACTACTTCGAGACACTGCCGTCGAATCAGCTCGAGCTCGCCCTGTGGCTCGAGGCGAACCGCATGGGGGCGCTGCTCCCGGCGATGACTCAACAAAAACTCGACACGCAGCGCGACGTCGTGAAGAACGAGCGGCGCTGGTCGATGGACAATCAGCCGTATGGCAGCTGGCTCGAAAAGCTGCCGGCGTTGTGCTTCCCGTCGGAGCATCCGTTTCATCATTCGTTGATGGGGTCGATGGAAGACCTGACTGCGGCGAGTCTCGACGACGTCGGACAGTTCTTCGCGACGTTCTACACACCGGACAACGCGGTTCTCTCGATCGCCGGCGATTTCGATCCTGGTAACGCGCGACGTCTCGTCGAGCGGCACTTCGGACCGATCGCGCGCGGGGGTCACAAACCGGCGTTGCCCGACATGTCGCTACCGCCGGTGTTTGGTCAGTGGAAGCGAGAGGTCGTTCCGGACGACGTGATGCTGCCGCGACTATTCCTGGCATTTCGCTCGCCCGCATTCGGGACAGCGGCCTACTATCCGGCGAGTGTCTGTGGCGCGATTCTCGGCTTGCGCAACGGAAGCCGGCTGAAGCGACGGCTGGTGCGCGAGCGCGAGGTCGCGGCAGAGACGACCGCCTTCACCTTCGACCTCGCGAAGGGGTCAGACCTGCTCGTCGTGGACGTAACAGCGCGTCCGGGAGTGCCGGCGGAGCAATTGGAGCAGGAAGTCGCTTTGGAGATCGACGCGTTGGTTCGCGACGGCGTGACGGACGCGGAAGTCAAGCGCGCCGTGGCGCTGATTCAGACGATGTTCGTGTCGGGCATGCAGGAAGCCGGCGAACGCGCGGACAAACTGTCGATGTTCGCGACCTACTTCGGTGACCCGAACTTGTTGAACGAGGAAGTGGATCGGTATCGCGCGGTGACCGCCGAGCAGGTCAACGCCTTTATTGCCGAACGACTTGGCGAGAATAACCGAGCGAGCCTGGTTTACGTGCCTCGTGAAGAGGAGCCGGCTGAGCTTGTCGGGAGCGGAGCGGCGGCGGAGCAGCGATGACCGCCCTTCCCGAGGTGTCGCGGACCCCGCGTCCAGGCCCAAGCGCGCCGCGCGAGTATCACTTCCCGCGTTTTGAGCGGCGAAAACTCGCCAACGGCATGCAGCTGGTCGTGGCGCGTGTCCCGAAGCTCCCATTGGCGACCGTCGTCGTGCTGGTCGACGGCGGCGCCGTCTGCGATGCGGAAGGATACGAAGGTACAGCCCAGTTGACGGCGAAAATGCTGCTCGAGGGGACGGAGCGGTACGACGGCGCGGAGCTCGCTGAGCGAATCGAGACGCTGGGTGCGTCGATCGAGGCGGGCGCTGACTGGGACGCCGCGGCGATCACGATGACCACGCTCGTCGAGCATCTGTCGGACGCGTTCGACTTGCTGGGCGAGGTGGTGCTGTCGCCGGCGTTTTCCGGGCGCGAGCTCGAGCGGCTCAAAGCCGAGCGGCTCGCCGAGTTATTGCAGCTGCAGGCCGAGCCGCGAGGTCTCGCCGACGAGCTGTTCACGAAATTCCTCTACGCGCCGGGGTCGCGGTACGCGCGCCCCGAGGGCGGCGACGAAGCGAGCGTCGAGCGAATCAATCGACAAGTCATCGTCGATTTCTATCAGGCGCGATACCTGGCCGGAGGAACAACGGTCGTAGTGGCCGGTGACATCACGACTGAGCGGGCCGAAGCGCTGGTCAATCAGGCCTTTGGAAAATGGGAAGGCCGAGCGCCGGAGCGTGTATTGGCCGACACGCGTCCGGCGCGAACGGAGCGGGCCGTGCATCTGGTCGTGAAATCGGACGCACCGCAGTCCGAGCTTCGGATTGGGCACGTCGGCATTCCGCGCAACCATCCGGAC
This sequence comes from Gemmatimonadaceae bacterium, assembly GCA_035554995.1. GTDB lineage: Bacteria > Gemmatimonadota > Gemmatimonadetes > Gemmatimonadales > Gemmatimonadaceae > JAQBQB01. The sequence goes on along the minus strand of DATMHK010000164.1, from coordinate 15,207 downwards.
TTCTTTCCGGTCAACGTGATGAACGCGCTGCTCGGCGGCCTGTTCAACTCGCGCATCAATCTGAATCTCCGCGAGGCACACGCTTACACGTACGGAGCCTTCTCCGGATTCGAATGGCGTCGTCAGGCTGGACCGTTCATGGTTCACACCGCGGTCAAGTCCGACATCACCGACGCCGCCGCGCGTGAAACGCTGTTCGAGGTCGATCGAATCCGCGCCGAGGCGGTGACGCCGGACGAGTTGTCGCTCGCGACGAGTTATTTGACCGGCGTTTTTCCGATTCGCTTCGAGACGACGACGGCGATCGCCGCGGCGCTCTCCGTGCTCACGCTCCATGGCCTGCCGGAGGACTACTACGACCGTTACCGCGACAATGTCGCGTCGATCACGGTCGAGAAGGTGCTTGCGGCGGCGCGGAAGTATCTGGATCCGTCGGCGCTGCAAATGGTCGTCGTCGGCGATCCAAACATTGTTCGCGCGCCGCTCGAGGCGATGCGGTTCGGACCCTTGCTGATGTACGACACGCAGGGCAAGCCGCTGACATGAGCGGACGCGACGACGCGGTGTCTGCTGAACCGAGCGGCGCAGGGCCTGGGAAAATTCGGAGCGAGCGAGTCTACACCGGTCGAATCATCAACCTCGACCGGGACACCGTCCGTTTTCCGGACGGATCAGTCGGGGAGCTCGAGATGATCCGTCATCCGGGAGCGAGTGCCGTCGTGCCGTTCGTAAGCGAAGCGTCGGGCGAGGATCCACAAATTCTGATGGTCCGGCAGTACCGGTACGCGGCGGACGACTATTTGTACGAGATCCCTGCCGGCAGACTCGATCCGGGCGAGGCACCGATAGCCTGCGCGGAGCGAGAGCTTAGAGAAGAAACGGGGTGTAGAGCGCGGAGCATGGAGTTTCTCTTCACCATGTTCACGACTCCCGGTTTTACGGACGAGCGGATCCACGTCTTCATGGCGACCGGCCTCGAGCGGGGTGAGACGGCGCATGAGTCGGATGAGTTCATCACTTTGGAAACGGTGACTCTGTCCAGCGCGCTCCGGTTTATCCAAGAGGGGCGCATCAAGGACGGAAAGACCGCGCTGGCGATTCTCTTCGCCGCCGGTTTTCGCGCGGGCCGATAGGGCTTTGGAGAGCCCAAAAAAGCAGGAAACCCAGGCCGGCCCGAGGTGTGTCGAAAACGGGACAAGGTTAGGCCGGTTTCTCCTGATTTCGTCTGCAATTCAGGACAGCGAGCTCAACAGGCGACAACCGGTTGTGAGCGCCTAACCTATTTCCGTCCAATGTCTTAACACCGCGGGAACCTCGGCGTCAAACGGGGCATAACGCCTGCTTTTCAGGAACGCGGGGAAGTGGGGTGGCGGGGGACGGCGGGACAGGCAGACCGAATCCACTAGTTCAGTGGATTCGTACCCTTTAGCAGTGCCGAGGGGGCACGGTCTATCATGGCTGAGGTCGCAATCAAGCGTGCGCCGCTGGCTGGCGCGACGGTACGGGAGCGGCTCCGGGCGCAGGACGACGCCACGGTGGTCGGTGCGTTCCTCGGTGGCGAGGAGCGCGCGTTCCAAGAGCTAGTCGAGCGGTATCAAACTCGACTACTGAACTTCATCTACCGTACGATCGGCGATCGGGAGAAGGCCGAGGATCTGGTTCAGGAAGTTTTCATTCGCGTGTACCGGCACATTCACCGGTTTGACCGGACGAAGAAGTTCTCGACGTGGGTCTACACGATTGCGTCGAACCTGGCGAAGAACGAGCTGAGAAATCGTTCGCGGAATCCGCTCGTGCTCTTCCAGACGATCAAGGGGAACTGGGAAGACGAGGATCGCCCTCTGCAGTTCGAGGACACGAGCGCTCGGCCGGATGACTTGTTCCGCAAGCGGCATCTGCGCGCGCTCGTCGAGGAGACGGTTGCGAAACTGCCGGAACATCACCGTCAGGTGTTCGTGCTGAGAGAGCTCGAAGGGAAGTCCTACGAGGAGATCGCGGAAATCACCGACTGCAACCTGGGAACCGTAAAGTCGAGGCTGAACAGGGCGCGAAATGCCTTCGCCTCGATCATCGAGCCCAAAATCGACTAACGCCGGTATTACCCGGCTGATCCATAGAATGAGGGGCGGAACTTCGGTTCCGCCCCTTCTTGCTGGCCTCGCGACGGAGGCACGGACCTGGTATTCTGGAACCGCCTAGAAACCTCCGGGTACCGAATGCAGCCCACCCGGCGTCACGAGTGCTACGATGGATTGTCGCGAGTTTCGAAACAAACACGTCCCGTTCGTCGACGATGTACTGCCCGCCATCGACATGGAGGCGATGCGTCGTCATCTGACGCGCTGCCCGAAGTGTTCGCGGCAGGACACGGCAATTCGTAGAAGCCTGATGCTCGTCCGCAACCTGCCGACGATCGAGCCATCGGCAGACTTCATGAATCGGCTGAGTGTGCGTTTGGCGGAGATTGGACCGCCGTCGTACGTGGAGCTGTCAGATCAGAGATCGATCTTACCGTCGTTCCGCAGCTTCGTCGTGCTGGCAGCCGGTATCGGCGCGATCGCGGTGATCTCGATCGAGGCGAGCCGGTATTTCAACCCGGCAACGGCGCACGAGGTCGTTCCGATCGCAGTCGCTACTATCGACTCGACGACCGCTCCAGCCGCGAATGCAGCAATCGTGGCGAGTGTTCCAACAGGCATTCCCGTATGGCCGGCGGTGTTGATGGTGGGAGAGGCGCCGCTCCGATTCGCGAATATGGAGTTTCACGAATCCACGCGTTGAGCCAAGGGGAATTCACGTAGCGGACGTCGGCGAAAGCCGACTTTTTTTTGTGGCCTGGCATGACGCGAACGTATATTGACCGCCATGTCCCCAGTCGCTGATGCGAAGGCGCTCCGCGGAGCCGTGAAGAGCGGTTCGTTCGCGCCTGCGTACTACCTCTTCGGCGACGATGACTACGTAAAAACGGAAGAGCTCAAACGCGCGATCGACGCAGCGATCGATCCGGCGACGCGTGACTTCAACCTCGAGAACTTGCGGGGGGGTGACGTGGACGCGACGTCGCTCGGATCGATCCTGGCGACACCGCCGATGATGGCGGAACGACGCGCCGTGGTGATTCGGGATGTGGGTGCGTTAAAAAAGGATGCGCGCATCGCGCTCGACGGGTACCTGGAGCGCCCTTCGCCGGACGTCCTCGTGATGCTCGTGTCGCCGAGTGGCGCAAAAGCGGAAAAAAGCCTCGTTTCACGAACCGAGGCGATCGAGTTCGCGCCACTGAGCGGCGCCCGTATCCCGAAATGGATCAACTACTACGTCGAGCACGATCTCGGCGGTGGGGCCACCATTACGGAAGGCGCGGCGAAACTGCTCCAGGAATCGGTTGGAACGGACCTGTCGCAATTGAAGACGGAACTGGACAAGCTCGGGGACTTCGCCGCAGGCGGTACAATCAACGAGGCGATGGTGTCGGCCGTGGTCGGCGTACGACCGGGTGAAACGCTCGGCGATTTCCTTGACGCGGTCGCGCGCCGCGACGCAACCGGGGCGCTGGCGATGCTTCGCAACATTCTCGAACAGCCCAAGACTTCGGCGGTGACGATGCTGATGGCGCTCGGCGCACAAATGATCGCGATCGGCTGGGTGGCCGCGGCACGGTCACGCGGCGCGCATCCGTCGAAGCTCACCGGCGATCTGTTCGGGCTCCTCAAGGAATCGGGCTCGGTGTACACGGGCCGATCGTGGGGCGAGTTCGTGTCGAGCTGCGTGCGCGCGTCGGAGCATTGGACGGCAGACGAAGTGGACGACGCGTTGGAGGCGCTGCTCGAGGCGGAGTCGGCGTTCAAGGAGACGCGCCTTTCGTCCGATGAACAGCTGCTAGGCAACGTGCTGCCGCGCCTGTGCGGCGCCGGACTTCGCCGTCGCGTCGCCTGAGCGTCGTCATGAGACGCCTTCTTTTTTCGTTATGCGTCGTGGTCGTCGCCGGACGAGCGCCGACGGCGAATGCGCAGTCCGCCGCAAACTCGAACGCCGACTCCGTTTTCGCGCGTGCCCGTCGACTGGTGTCGAGCGGAAACGGCGCGGCGGGCCGGTTGTTGGTAGACTCGATGCTCGCCGCGACCGATCCGAACTCGCCGCAGTACGCCGACGCGTTATACTGGCGGGCGACGCTATCGACGAATGGCGCTGAAGCGGAGCACGATTACCGCCGAATCGTCGTCGAATACGGCGCCTCGGTGCGGTCGGGTGACGCGCTGCTACAGCTCGCGCAACTCGAGTCCGCGCGGGGAGACCGCGCGATGGCCGCCGACCATCTCGAGCGGTTTCTGCTCGAGAACCCCGGTCACGCGGAACGCACCCGGGCAAACCTGACGCTCGTCCGCCTGCTCGTGGATCAGAACGATCTGCCGCGTGCGTGCTCGGCGCTCCGCCAGGCGCTGCGCGAAGTTCCCGAGTCGGAAGTCGAGACGCGCAATCAGCTGTCGTACTACTCATCGCGATGTGTGGCGAATGACGCATCGCCGGGCGGCCGCGTTCCGGTTGGCGATCCGAATTCGCCGAAGGACAGCGCGAGCACGGTGAAGCGCGATTCGTCGAATACTCGGGGGGCCGCGACCGCGCCGGAAGCGAAGGGGCGATTCACGCTGCAGGTTGCGTCCTACACGAATCGCTCCGAGGCAACCGCGCGAGCGGCGCGCCTCAAAACACTGGGCCTCGAAGCGCGGGTTGTCGGCGCGGCGAAACCGTTCCGTGTCCGGATTGGCAGATATGCGACGCGAGCCGAAGCGACAGCGGCCCAAAGTCGACTCAGGGCGCGGAAGATCACCGCGACGATCACGGACATCGGAGCCGACGACCGATGACGGCCACGTCGCAAACGCCGCTAATGCAGCAATACCGGGAGATCAAGAATCGCCATCAGAACGCGATCTTGTTTTTTCGAATGGGCGAGTTCTACGAGATGTTCTATGACGACGCCGAGACGGCGTCGCGCGTGCTCGGGTTGACGCTGACGAGTCGCAACAATGGTGGGGCGGCGGACGTTCCTCTTGCCGGCGTGCCGGTGAAAGCGGCGCCGGACTACGTGCGTCGGCTCGTGCAGCAGGGTTTTCGCGTCGCGATCTGCGAGCAGGTGGAAGATCCGCGGCTCGCGAAGGGAGTGGTCCGGCGCGAGGTGATCGAGACGGTCACACCGGGTGTTGCGTGGTCGGATGATCTCCTCGACGGTGCGCGCAACAACTTCATCGTCGCGATTTGTCTCGCGAGCGCCGGGGGGGGCGAGCAAGTCGGCCTGGCCGCGGCGGATGTGTCGACGGGGGAACTTCGGCTCATCGACAGCGCGCTGGGCGAGCTCGATCCGCTCATGGCGCGGCTCTCACCGCGGGAGATTCTGCTTGCGGCAGGCTCGCGGGTCGCGTTGCCGGCGTCACGACACGCCGCGCTGGTGACCGAGCGAGACGGGTGGGAGTTCGACGCTCCTTTGGGGCGAGAAGACCTGCAGCGCCAATTCAACGTCTTGTCGCTCGCCGGACTCGGCGTCGAAGACAGTGACTCGCACCTCGTCGGCGCGGCGGGCGCGTTGCTCCGGTATTTGCGCGAGCTGCAACCGAGTGGACTGCCGCAGCTGACCCGTCCGATCATCGAGCGGCCGGGCGGCGTGATGGCGCTCGACGAGATGACGCGCCGGAATCTCGAGCTTGTCGAGTCGCTGCGCGGCGCCGGCAATGGGAGTGAAGGAACACTTCTCTCCGTGCTGGACCGGACACATACGCCGATGGGTGCTCGACTGCTACGGCAATGGATTCTCGCTCCCCTCACGGGAGGAGCGCGCCCGACGATCGAATCACGATTGGATGCGGTTGCCGCGCTGTTCAGCGAGGTCACGACGCGTGAGTCGCTGCGAACGGCGATCGCGCGCGTGCGCGACGTCGAACGCCTGGCGGCCAAAGCGGCGTCCGGTCGGAGCACGCCGCGCGAGCTTCGAGCGCTTGGCGATTCGCTGACCGCGCTGCCGATCGTGGGCGAGGCCCTGAGGGCGGTGGCCGCGGCTCACTCGGGACGGCTGTCGACGCTCGTGGCGGATTGGGACGACGCCCCGGAGTTGGCGCGCGACATCTGCTCGACGCTCGTCGAACGCGCGCCGATGACGATCGGAGACGAAGCGACCATTCTGGCGGAAGTGGACCGCGAGCTCGATAGCCTTCGTGACCTTCGCGACGGCGGAAAAGACGCGATCGCGCGGATTCAAGGAGAGGAACGCGCGCGGACGGGCATTCCGTCACTCAAGGTCGGCTTCAACAAGGTGTTCGGGTACTACATCGAGATCTCGAAGTCGAACCTGCACCTCGTGCCCACCGACTATCAACGGCGGCAGACGATCTCCAACGGCGAGCGATTCGTCACACAGGCGCTCAAGGAGTACGAGGAGCGCGTGCTTTCGGCCGCCGAACGGATCGAGCAGCGCGAACGCGAGCTGTTCGAGGTGTTGAGGACGCGAGTCGGCGGCGAGATCGCGCGATTGCAGCGAATCGCACGGACCATCGCCGAGCTCGACGTGCTGAGCACATTCGCCGACGTGGCGGCGCGCGAGGGATACAATCGTCCGACGATCAGCGACGAGTTCGCGCTGGAGATCACGGCCGGGAGACACCCGGTGGTCGAGCGGATGATGCCGCGCGACAAGTTCATTCCGAACGATCTGCGGCTCGTCGAGGACGCGCGGGTGATCATTCTCACCGGTCCGAACATGGCCGGTAAGTCGACAGTCCTCCGGCAGATCGGCCTGATCGTGCTGATGGCGCAAATCGGCAGCTTCGTGCCGGCGAGCGGGGCGAAAGTCGGGCTGGCCGACCGGATCTTTACGCGAGTCGGCGCGAGCGACAACCTGGTTCGCGGCCAGTCGACGTTCATGGTGGAGATGAGCGAAACGAGCAGCATTCTCCACACGGCCACGTCCCGCAGCCTGGTGCTGCTCGACGAGATTGGGCGTGGAACGGCGACGTACGACGGCGTATCGATCGCCTGGGCCGTGACAGAGCACCTGCACGAACGGATCGGCTGCAAGACGGTGTTCGCGACGCACTATCACGAGCTCACGCAGCTGGCCGAGGAGCTTTCGGCGCTCCGCAACTTCAACGTCGCGGTACGCGAGGCGGGCGAGCAGATCGTGTTCCTGCATCGCCTGCAGCCGGGCCCGGCGGACCGCTCGTATGGCATCGAGGTCGGACGACTGGCCGGCCTGCCCGCGGCGGTGATCGATCGCGCCCGACAGGTGTTGGCGCTGCTCGAAGGTGAGCACCTGGCAAAGGGGCTCAACCCGCCGCGTGCCGCGGGGGGGGTGGAGGTCGGATCGAACCCTCGAACGCCACCGGACCAACTCGGGCTATTCGTGGCGGGGCCACACCCACTCGTGGACCGCGTGGCCGCGCTCGACGTCAACACTATGACGCCGGTGCAAGCGATCGGGGCGCTGGCGAATCTCGTCGAAGAAGCGCGTCGCGCTCGATGAGTGTTGGTCGCGGGGCAGAGCAGTGCCGAATACATTTCGGCGTCGCCGCACCCGATGAACAGTGACGCAACGAACAGCGCGCCGCCGGACATGCCGCCACACGCCAAACCTTACGACGACGTACTCGCGCTGATCGGTTGGACGCCGCTCATCCGTCTCAATCGCGTCACGCGCGGCATTCGCACGCCGGTGTATGCGAAGGCGGAATTCTTCAATCCGGGCGGGTCGATCAAGGACCGGATCGGAATGCCGATCATCCAGCGCGCCGAGCGTGAAGGCCGACTCAAGCCCGGCGGAACGATCGTCGAAGGAACGAGCGGCAACACGGGCGTCGGACTGGCGATCGCGGCGGCGCTCAAGGGCTACCGGTGCATCTTCACGATGCCGGACAAGATGTCGCAGGAAAAAGTGCGACTGCTCAAGGCGTTCGGCGCGGAAGTGATCGTGACGCCGACCGCGGTGCCGCCCGACCATCCGGACAATTACGTGATGATGGCGAAGCGGATCGCGAAGGAAACACCGAACGCGATCCTGGCTGATCAGTTCTACAACGACGCGAACCCGGAAGCGCACTACGACACGACGGGTCCCGAGATCTGGGAACAGACCGAAGGACGGGTAACGCATTTCGTGTACGCCGCCGGCACGGGCGGTACGATCACCGGCGTCGGCAGATATCTCAAAGAGAAGAACCCAAAGATCCAGGTCGTCGCCGGTGATCCGGTGGGGTCGATCCTCGCCGAGATGTGGCGGACCAAGGGTGAGGGAAAACCTGAAGGTGTTCCGTACAAGGTGGAGGGGATCGGTCAGGACAAGATCCCGGGGACGCTCGACATGGGGTTGGTCGACGACTTCATGACCGTGAGTGACAAGGAATCGTTCGCCATGGCGCGACGGCTGACGAGAGAGGAGGGACTCTTCGTCGGCGGATCGAGCGGGCTCGTGGTCCATGTAGCGCTTCACGTGGCTCGCCGCATCGACGACCCGAACGCGATGGTGGTCGTGCCGCTTCCCGATACGGGCGAGCGCTATTTGTCGAAGGTGTACAACGACGAATGGATGCGCGAAAACCAGCTGCTCGACGCGGATCGCACGACGTTGGGTTTTGTTCTACAGGCAAAAGCCGGACATGCCGGGAAGACGCCCGTCATCGTGAGCGTCCAGCCGGGGACCACCGTGCGTCAGGCGTTGCGCCTCATGTCACTGCACGATGTCTCGCAGCTGCCCGTCATGGACGGCGCAAACTGCGTCGGGTCGGTGAGCGATTGGTCGCTCTCGGCGCGCAGTCTCGACAACACGAAGTTCCTCGACGCGACGGTCAGCGAAGTGATGGATGCGCCGTTCCCGGTGGTCGAGGTGAGTCAACCGGTGGATAGTGTGGCGAAGCTGCTCTCGAAATCGAACCCGGCGGTGCTCGTCCGCGAAAACGGTTTCGTGCAAGGAATCGTGACGCGGTCGGACGTGCTGAGCTACCTCATGGCGCGGTAGGCAACGGAATGAGCTTGCGCATCACGGTGCTCATGGGTGGCACGTCGTCCGAGCGGGATGTGTCGTTGGCGAGCGGCATTCGAGTGACGGAAGCCCTGCGCTCTCGCGGTCACGACGTTCGCGCGGTGGACCCGGCGCGAGGCGAGATCAGTCTCGAGGAACAGCGGGCCCTCGCGAGCGGAGTAGTCGTACAGACGGCGCCCCCCTCGCAGGAGGCGCTGCGGCGGATGGCTCGTGAGGCGCTTCCCAGGATGGCGAGCACCTTGCCGCGGACGGGGGAAACGGACGTCGTGTTTCTGGGCCTGCACGGCGGGACGGGCGAAGACGGAACGATCCAGGCCATGCTCGATCTGACCGGCGTCCCGTACACCGGGAGTGGCCATTTGGCGAGCGCGCTGGCGATGGACAAGGATTTGTCGAAGCAACTCTTTCGGCAGGCCGAGGTTACGACCGCAGACTGGCTCATGGCGCCGGCGACCGCGGAGGACGTCGGCGCCCGGCTCGGGTTTCCGGTGATCGTTAAGCCGTCCAAACAGGGGTCAACCGTCGGCCTGTCGATCGTTCGGGATCCGAGCGGGGGGGGGCTTCAGGCGGCCGTCGATGAAGCGCTGAAGTTCGACGACGAAGTCATGATCGAAGCGTTCATCGCTGGACGGGAGTTGACCGTAGGCATTCTCGGAGGCGACGCGCTTCCGGTTGGCGAAATCATTCCAAAGCACGAGATTTACGATTACGAGTGCAAGTACACGCCAGGAATGGCCGATGAAAGATTCCCGGCGGATTTGACGAGCGCGGAGAGCGCACGCATTCAACAGGAAGCGCGCGTGGCGTTCAGAGCGCTCAAGCTTGGCGGGTACGCTCGTATCGATTTTCGCATGGCGGAAGACGGGCGGTTTTATTGTCTGGAGGCAAACACGCTTCCCGGGATGACGCAAACCAGTCTCATTCCACAGGCCGCGGCAGCCGCGGGAATCACATTCCCGGAGCTGTGCGAGCGCATCGTGCGTCTGGCAATGGCGCGCGGGGGTGACGGTTCGTGACCCAGTTACCGACTCCGACGGCGGCACTCGCGGGCGTACCCGCGGGACTGCAGTCGCAGGGCGTTTGGCTCGGTCGCCGACAGCTCTTCGTGCGCTTCGCCGCGGAGGCGGAAACCGCGACGATGTACACTGCTGACGCGCTGGCGGGCGAGATTCGGCGCGCGACGGCGCGCACGACGTTCCATTCGGTTTCGATCAGCGGCCGCGATCCGTTGTCGAACGTCGACTATCTTTGCATCGCGTTCGATCGTGCCTCGCAAGCGTTGTCGGGACTTCCGGTCATGATCGACATCGACGGCCAGCGTCCAGCGGAACTCGATGCTTTGAAGGGATTCGTGAAGCTCGCGCAGATCACGATCGACGGATCGGCGTCGGACACCATCGTCGACCGAGCCTTCGAGTCAGTGGCGCGGGCGGCGAAGCTCGGCATGCAACACGCCTTAGTCGTTCTTGCCGACGAGCGGACGACGGACGCGTCAATGCTTCGCTACGCCGAGCGCGCGCACGAGACTAGTGATGCGACAATGGTCGTAGTCCATCCGGGGACGGGGATCGCCGTCGACAAGGATCGCCGCTGGACCACGCTGTTCGAGCGTGCGTCGGCTCTGCACGGGGACGTACGTCTGCTGCTTCGCTTGCCCCCGCCGACGGGGATGCGCTGAGGCCGGCAGGTGACGGGAACTAGGTTTTCAAAGTCGTGTTAGAGAAGTAGTCGTTCGTTCACAGTCTTTTCGCAGGGCGTATGTCGTCGCTTCCGGCCCCGGCCAGTCCAGACCAAGAGCAGTTCAGGCTGACGCCAGCGGTGCAGGGCATCATCGCGATCAACCTCGTCGTGATGTTTCTGCAACTGACGGCGGTTCGCTATTCGTATACGAGCGATTGGCTGGGATTCGACGCGTCGCGCGTGCCGTCGCAGTGGTGGTCGGTCGTGACGTACTCGCTGGTGCACAGCGGCGTCGGACATCTGCTCGCGAACATGTACGCCCTGTATCTGTTCGGACCGCGACTGGAACAATCGTGGTCCGTGGGCGGCGCAAGCGGCACAAAGCGGTTCGTTTGGTTCTACCTGCTTTGCGCGCTGGGCGGCGTCGCGTTCGACATGCTGTTCATTCGCCAAGGAATGCTCATCGGATCGTCGGCGGCTGTGTTCGGCGTGATGACCGCGTACGTGATGCAATGGCCGAGCGATGAGGTGTACTTCCTATTCGTGTTGCCGATGCGGGCGAAAACGCTCGCGCTCGGTCTGATCGCGTTCAACGTACTGATCGGATTCGCGGCGACGGGTCCGGCGGGCGGAGTGAACGTGGCGTACTTTGCGCACCTCGGCGGCGTGATCGCCGCGTACATCTATGTTCGCATGGCCGCCTCCTCTGCTGGTATCGACCAGGTTCGGCAGCGCGTGGCCAATGTTCCCGACGCCGACGAGCCGCCGCGCGCCATTCCGCGCAACCTGCCGCGACGCGAGCGTGGCGACGAGGTAGACGACATCGTCGCGAAGAGCAAAGCCATCGCGGCGAAGCGAACCGTAGCGCTGACGCCCCCTTCGCGGCGCCGAGAAGCGCGAGCCGACGAGCTCAATCGTGTGCTCGACAAGATCTCGCAGCACGGCATCGAGAGTCTTACAAACGACGAGCGCAAGGTTCTCGAAGAGATGTCGAAGCGGCTGAGAGGGAACTGACGGCGATGGGCGATGGGCGGTCGGCGATGGACCAGCCGACGCCCAGGCGCCGAGTAGCCGAGCAACCAAATAGGGCACAAAAAAGAGCCCCCCGGGCTATGCCGGGGGGCGATGCCGCCACGCCGTTCTCGCGGCGGCGATGACCGGCGCATAGCGCCGGCACAATTCCAATATGTGGCGCGGTACAGGGCATCGCCAGATCGCGATTGCCGGATTGGACCAAGTGCCAACATTTTTTACTCATGCCAAAGCCCGAGCTCCTCGAGACGTTCCCGAATCCCTATCCGGGGCGCGACTACGAGATCGCGATGGAGTGCCCGGAGTTCACGTCGCTCTGTCCGCTTGGCGGCATCGAGAGCGATGCCGACGAATTGCGCGCGCTGAAGGGCGGCGCTCCGGACTTCGGCACCATCTATATCACCTACGTTCCAGGCGAAGTGTGTCTCGAGCTCAAGAGTCTCAAGCTGTATCTCTGGAGCTTTCGCGACGACGGGATCTTCTACGAGCGTGCGGTCAACAGGATCCTGGACGATCTGTCAGCGGCATCGAACCCACGTTGGATGGAGGTCGTCGGTGACTTCAATATTCGCGGCGGAATCAAGTCGGTCATTCGAGCGCGTGTCGGCGCGGCGGGGGCGATGGGCCGTGGGCGGTCGGCGGTGGGGGGGAGCCACGACAGTGCTTCTTCGTGAACGGATGGCCCGCTGTGTCGTTCTCCTCGGTGTTTGCGCGCTCGCGGCGTGTTCGACGACAACGCCTCAATCGGGGCCGCAACCCGGACAAGCCGGCCGAGCGCGTGACCCACAGGCGCCGGCGCTCGATGCGATCACCGAGTCGGACATTCGGCGTGACATCTTCGCGCTGGGTGGCGACGCCATGCGCGGACGCGAGGCGGGCACGCTCGACGAGATGCGCGCTACGGGCTGGGTCGCGGAACGTGCGCGCGAAGCGGGACTCGCGCCGGCGGGCGACGACGGCACCTACTTCCAATGGTGGTCGATCCGGCGCACGCGACTCAGCGAGAACAGCCGAATTCTCATTGGCCAAAGTTCTCTGCACCTTTGGAGCGACGTCGTCGCGCTCAACAATCTGTCGGCGACGCTCGACGTTCCAATCGTCTACGTAGCCGACTCGGCGGAGCTGTCGAGAACCGACGTGAAGGGAAAGGCGGTCGCGATGCCGTTCGGCGCGATCACCGTACAGCCCGATGCGCAGTTCACGATTCGCGGCAACTTTCAAAACGCGACGGCCACCGCGGTGAGACAGCGGACGGGGATGATCGCGCAGGCGGGCGGATCGGCGGCGATCATCGTGTCAGATGCCGCGGCGTCGCTCGATCATGCATTCGAAGCGACGGCGGCCGTGTCGCGCCGAGGCACGTACGGAATCGACTCGGCGGGTGGCCCTGCGGGTGCTTTCGCCGGCGGCGGGCGTGGGCGCGGCAACGCCGCGCCGCAGGTTCCATCGTTGTGGGTGCGGCACGACAAGCTCGATCTACTCCGCGCTCCAGGCGCGCGGCTTTCGATCAACGTCTTCAGTGAGACGTTCAGCTATCCATCCGGAAACGTGATCGGTGTAGTGAAGGGGACCGACCCACGGTTGGCGAACGAGTACGTGCTGTACAGCGGACATCAGGATCACGACGGCGTTCGCTATTCGGTGAACGGCGATTCCATCTGGAACGGCGCGGACGACAACGCCTCAGTGAGCGTCGCGCTGCTCGCGACGGCGCGTGCATTCGTGAAGCACCCCGCGGCGCGGCCGGTGCTTTTCGTCTGGCACGGCGCTGAGGAGCGTGGACTACTCGGCTCCCGGTGGTACGCCGGTCATCCGACGGTACCACGTTCGCAAATCGTCGCCGTGTTGAACGCGGATATGATCGGCCGGAACAATCCCGACAGCGCCGCGTTGCTTGGCGCGCAGCCGCCACACAAGAATTCGGTCGCGTTGGTGGACGCGGCGCTCAGCGCGAACGCGCAGCTGACCCATTTTGTCATCGACACGGTCTGGGATCGTCCGACGCATCCGGAGGGCTGGTATTTCCGGAGCGACCATCTGCCGTACGCGCGGCTGGGGATCCCGGCGATCGAGTTCAGCACGAACCTGCACCCCGACTATCACACGCCGCGAGATGAGCCGTCGCGGATCGACATCACCAAGCTGACAAAGATGACGAAGTGGATGTACGCGACGGGGTGGATCGTAGCGAATGCGGCGCAGCGACCGGATGTGATCCCCGGGTTCAAGCTGGAACGATAGGGCGATGGGCGATGGGCGATAGGATGACAACGAAAGAGGGCGCCCTTGGGGCGCCCTCTCTTTTATCCGACTACTTCGCTACTAGAACGAATACCGCATCGTGAGCTGCATGTTGTAGCCGATGTTGCCCGCGAAGTCGTAGGGGCCGCGCGAGCGCGCCGTCGCGTTGAACGTATAGACCGGCATCGACTGGTTGATCGGCCCGGGTGAGCGCGCGATCGAGCCGCTCGCCGTATTGCCGGAGAGCACGGTCTGTTGGGGGAACGAGCTGATCGTCGCTCCATAAGTCTTGCCCCAGTCGCGTGCGCGGCCGTCGACGTGCTGTAAGAGCTCGCCGGCGACGTTGGCAATGTTGATGACGTCGAGCATGATCGTGAAGTTCTGACCACGAACGGTCGGCACGGACTGCGAGAAGGACAGGTCCATGCGGTTCTGCCATGGAGTGCGGCAGCTGTTGCGCTGCATGATGCTGCCGCGCTGCTTGTCGAGGCATGCCTGACTGGAGATGAACTTATTGAAATCCTGCGCCGCAGCGGCGTCCTGCGTGAACACGCCGGCGGCCGACATCGAGCCGATCTTGATCTCGTTCGGGTCGGTGGCGTCTTTCGGAACGTAGATGGGATCGTTCCCGTTATAACCATCGCCATTGAGGTCGAGCGACGAGGTGTAGCTGATCGGGCTGCCGGAGATGCCCTCGTAGTAGAAGGTCATCGAGCTGGTGTACTTCCGCCATGGGAACGTGTAGACCGCGCTCGCGATGACGCGATGCGGACGCTCGAACGCCGAGGTGGTGAGCTCGTCGGCATTCTCGAGCCCCGAGTACTCGCGCCCGTTGCGCCAGTTGGAGATCGCGCGGTCCGACGTCAGGCTCTGGACGTCTTTCGCCCGCGTGAAGGTGTACGCTCCAGAGAAGTTAAGGTAGCGGCCGAACGTGCGGCGCAGCTGCGCGGAAAGCGAGTAGTTGTAGTCTTTCGACTGGTTCGTGACGTAGATGGCGTCTTCGGTGAAGTTGACGCCGTTTACCGCCGTGATGGCGCGCTGATTGTTGTTCTGGATCGTTCCGTTCGCCAGAATGGTGTCGGCGTAGAGAACGCGTCCATTGCGGTCGGTCATCGGCTGTCCGTTGACCATGCGCGGACCGATGAGGTTCAGATCGCGGATGCGCACTCCGTTGACCGCGTGGCGATACAGCGCCTCGAACGTTCCGGAGAAGCCCAAGGGCAACTCCTTATCGA
>DATMHK010000163.1:0-9324 GCA_035554995.1 Gemmatimonadaceae bacterium | reverse complement strand
GAGCACGAGAACGAAATGCGTGGCGTCGATCTCCGAAAGCTTGTCGCGCCACTGCCACTCGCGGGTTGCGACGGTAGGCCCCGTGCCGAATGGCCCGAGGTGCGTCTCGTTGAACGTGCGCACGTGGAGCTCGGCGAGCGGTCGCAGATCGGCGATGCTCGCGTCGCGTAAGACTAGATCACCGATGGCCACAGGCGGTGAAAGCACGCTCGGCGCACTCCTGATGCCGCGCACGAGTCGACGGACCAGCCGGCGCAGCCTTACGCTGGTTCGCATCGCTACGGCACACGCACCGTTCGGACCTCTCGAAACCGGGTGTTGTCGAGAAGCCGCAATTCGCCAGTCAGGCTGTCCTTGCGCACGCTGAAGTGCCAGATCCCCCGCGGTATGGCACAAGTGACCTGGCCACTCGGCGGTGCCAGGCGACAACCGAGGACACCCATCTCCTGTTCCTCACCACCAACGATCTTGCGTGCGTCGAGGGACAGACTGTCTGCCGCCTTCGTTGGTGTGATGCGATAGACGACGATTTCGTCGTTGCATGCCGACGGATGCACCAGACACGCTGATGTACCACGCCACGTCCCCACGAGAGTTTTGGCGGTCGGCGATTGTGCGATTGCCGTCTGTGCGAGCGCGCTCGCCAGCGCGACAACAGTCAAATGGATTCTCATACCCAATAAATCACCCATCAGCTTCGGTGTCATTGACGTGGGATGATGCGTCGCGCATCGACGTGCCACACCTCACCTTTGCTGTGATCGGCAATCCATATCGACCCCGAGTCCCAGCGGATCGCGTCGATACCGTAGCCCCCGACGAATTGG
Organism: Gemmatimonadaceae bacterium; assembly: GCA_035554995.1. Lineage (GTDB taxonomy): Bacteria > Gemmatimonadota > Gemmatimonadetes > Gemmatimonadales > Gemmatimonadaceae > JAQBQB01. The sequence goes on along the minus strand of DATMHK010000163.1, from coordinate 8,497 downwards.
TGGGTGACGACGTTGGTCCGTGCGTCGATTCGAATCACGGGCGTCCCATCGACACCGAGCCACACGGCACCGCCGCCGACGGCGATGTCTCCGGCGGGTGTCGGAGCCCACGCTGAGATTCGCGCGACCTCGCGGTTCGTCGCTGGATCGATGCGTGAGACGGAACCGTCGTAGCGGTTCTGAACCCATACGGCGCCTTCGCCGGCGGCCATGAACTTGGGGGAGCGTCCCACCGCGATCCGAGCCAGCACTCGCCCCGACGACGGATCGATTCGCGATACGACATTCTCGGCACTGCTCGCGGCCCAGACGCTGCCGAAACCGGCGACGACGACATCGGTACGCGCGCCGGTGCTGACCCGATTAGTGATTGTGCCGGTCCGTAGATCCAGTCGGCTTACTGTGGTCGAATTCGAGTCGCTCGCGTTGTCCGGAATCCAGAGCGCATTGTCGATGTATGCGACGGCACCCTCACGGCCGGTCTTGATCGGCGCTGGTATCCGGCGGACGACGGAATCCTTCGCGGGATCGATTTCGTTGACGACGCCGTCCCCACACGTCGGAACCCACACGCGTCCATCGGCGACAACGACACCCAGGCATCCGCCGCGACCTACCGTGATGTCGGCGGTCACCCGGTTTGTCGCGGTGTCGATTCTGGAGACGCGGCTCGGCCGGTAATTCACCACCCACAGTGACCCGAATCCGAATGCCATCCAGTCGGCGGACGACGGCACCGATATGCGCGTGACCACCGGCAACTCGTCCAGTGACAAGCGCGGATCGCGCGCGGCTGCTACTTGCGCCGCGGATGTCGAAGCAGTGATCGCCGCCAGAACAGCACCGCACCGAACCCGGATCACCCTACTGGCGCGCGCGGGCGACGACGCCGGCCCGCACCATGCCGCATCTCATGTCCACACCGGGTCGGGTCGGGTCCTGAAACGACAGGTTGTCGGCCGAGAGCTTCTCGCCATAGGTTCGCGCGTCCGCATAGGCGCGAGCACAATCGGTCGCGGTGTGCACGCCATGGATCGGCGCGCGCATCAAACGATACGATAGAACAATGAGCGCCAGCACAACCGCCAGCGCGAGCGCGCGCTGCACGAAACCGCGTCCCAGTCGCTTCCACGCGAACGACGACGTCTCTTCTACGGTCATTGGCATTACGCCATCCCGGATATCGACCACGTCAGACACCAAACTGGCGAAGGTGATTGTCGTACGCAAATGGCGCCAGCGCAGCCAATCGTTTTGCGGCCTGGTCACGGCGTGCAGGCGGGTGTTCGCGACCACTGTTGGACGGTAACGGGTGGGCCGGCAGGCAGATACTCGATACGCGTGGTGTCCGTACCAGCGCGGACGCGCAGCCTGATTTGCTTCGTGGGATCGCCGCGAGAGATGCTGACTCCGAGGAGCGCCATGCTGTCGCGCAAACCCGCCGACGCGGCGGGGCCGCCGGGGCGCGCATGCACCACACTCTTCGCGGCGAGCGACGCGTCGATGTCGAAGCCCGGATCCCATGTCGGCCGTTGAACCATCGCGCTAGCGATACAGCCTCCAAGGGCGTCGGCGGACAGCGCGATCGGTCCGCCCGCCAGGAACTGGCCGACGATGTCGCGAGCCGCAGCCGGTCCGGTTTGCAACCCGAGTTGCTCTATGAGTGTTTCCTGAATGAGCCCACTGCGAAAGCGGTCGCGCTGAGCCGTCATTTGTCGTAGCGTGGAATCGAGCGATACGCGCCCGTTCGTCGCGCGGAGCATTGCCGCGTTGAGCTCCAGGCCGATCAGCTCCCCGCGCAAATATGGCTCGCGCTGCATCGCGCCGTCGCGCCAGCGGCCATTGACGATCGCGGTCCACGAGGAATCTCGCGCCGTCGAGATCGCGTGACCGAGCAAGTCGCGATTGATCGCCGCGATGTATGCCGAGTCCGACAACAAGCCCGCCGTGCGCAGCACGCGACGCGCGGCGAAATCGGTGAATCCCTCGGTGAACCAGGAAATGCTGCCATCGGGAATCGCCGCCGACGCGGACAGCACGCCGCTCCCGATCCAGTCGTGCATGAACTCGTGCGCGAAAAGGCCAAGCACATCGTCGTCCATCCGTCGCGTCGAGTCGATGTTGGCGACGAAGGCATTCGTCAACCGTTGTCCGCCCAAGCTGCCTCGCGGGGCGACCCCTATCGACACCAGGTAATTCGGTGGTGATGGCGTCCGCCAGAATCCGCGTTCGGCGTCCACCACACGCGTCACGCCGTTGACGAGCGCGCTGTCGTCGATCGACAGATGGCCGCGAATGAGAATCATGAATTCTCCCCCGGCGATCCTCGAGCGATAGCTGCGCACCGCGCCAGGCGTCGCGCCGATGTCGTACACGGCGTCTTGAATACGCCCAAGTTGTGTACGCGCACTCCACGTCAGGCCCGGCGACGATGGCGCGCCGAAGGACGTCGCCACGATCGCGCTTCGATCGAAGTCACGGAACGCGAAGTCGACGACGACTGGGGTCCCGCCGTCGAAAGCCGGCAGGACCAACGACTCCTGCCCGACGACCTGCGCCCACGCACGTCCCACCTCGGAATGATTGTGCCCATCCGGCGCCGACGAGGCCGGCGGGGTGGCTTTCAGTCGCCACGTCACGACGACGTCGCGCCGGGGATCGGCGACGAGACGAACCCGGTCCGGGCGATCGGTCGCGTCGATCCTCGCACCGCGTGTCGGCGTACGAAGATCGACAATATTGCGGAAGAGTTGAGTGCGTCCCGCCCACTCGTCCGGCAGCTGAAGCATCAGCACCGAATCGGCACGAGGCCGTAACAGAAGACTGACGGCCAGGGGCGCCGCGGTGTCGGATAGCGCCGGCGAAAAGGTGAGCGACATCCGCAGTTGCGCCCGCGCGGCCGGTGCCCTCGCAGCGAGCAAGGCAGCGCAGGTAGCTGCCACATAACCAAAGGAAGCAGCCGGCGCGGCTTTCTCCAGCAGTTTCATAGATGGGGCATGACAGGGTGAACGCGAAGGACGGTCTCCGTGTTGGACGCTGCCGAACGCAGTCTAGTTGCCTGAAAGCATCTCACGACCAGCGTTGCGATACGGTACCGTGACATGGGTCTTGCTCGGGGCGAGGAGCACCCCGTACTTTGCAACACAAAGGACTTGGCGCTCGACACGCGCCAGGACCGGGGGCGATCATGGGGAAGTGGCTGCGACGCATTCGCGGTGCAATTGGAATGGGTTTCACGTGGGGAGTCGCGTGGTCCGGTGCGGGCTTCGTGCTGGCGGTGGTGACCCGCTTCGCCGCGGACGCCCCTTTCCCTATCATCTTTGGTGTACTCGGCTTTGTTGCCGGACTCATATTCTCCGCGTTCCTCGCGCTGACCGAGGGCCGTCGCAGATTTGATCAGATGTCGCTTCCCCGTTTCGCGGGGTGGGGCGCCGTGGGCGGCCTCGTGTTAGCGGCCATCTTCGCCAAGGCGGCGTCCCTCGAGTTGGGAGATGTGCTGGTGATCACGCCAACGTTCGCCCTTGCTTCCGCGGTCTGCGCGTCTGGTTCGCTGGCCGTGGCCAGACGGGCACTAGGCCGGGAATTGCCCTACCCCCGTGAGGACGAGCTCACGGACGCCGAGAAGCAGAAACTGCTTTGAGAACGTTGTCACAAATGTCTTGACCCCGGCGATCGATGTTATACTTTGTGGCATGAAGTACTTCACAGCAATTGGCCTCGTCGGCCTCGTCGGCGCGTCCACCCTGCGTGCGCAACCCGCGGTGAATCGCCAAAAGCTCGACTCCATCGCCGCCACCTTCGTCGCCGCCAACCGCACCGTCGGAATGGTCGTCGCGATGGTCCAGGGCAACGACACCCTTCTCATGAAGGCCTACGGCAAGGCCGACGTCGAGTGGGATGTGCCGATGCAAACCGACGCGATGTTCGAGATCGGCTCGGTCTCGAAGCAGTTCGCCGCCGCGTCGATCTTGCTGCTGCGCGACGCGGGGAAGCTGAGCCTCGACGATCCGCTCTCGAAGTGGCTGCCCGACGTAGCGGGCAGCGACAAGATCACGCTGCGGCGGCTGCTATCGCATACGTCCGGCGTCTTCGGGTTCGCCGACCAAGACGAGTTCGAGCTCAACTGGTTCGCGCCGCGCTACCCGCGCGATTCCGCCTACAAGCTGATCAAGCTCGAGCCGCTCGCCTTCCGGCCCGGTACGGGGCAGAACTACAGCAACTCCGGCTTCTGGATCCTCGGCCGCGTCGTCGAGCTGGCGAGCGGAATGAAGTATGAGGATTATCTCAAGAAACAGATCTTCGACCCGCTGGGGATGAAGCGCTCGATGTACTGCGACAGCGACGCGAACATCCCGCATCGCGCGCACGGCTATAACCTGCAAAACGGCGTCATCCGCCGCGCACCGAAGGTGTCCTATGTCTGGGTCTTCGCTCCGGGCGCGCTCTGCTCCACGGCGGGCGATCTCATCACCTGGACCAAGGCGCTTCACGGCGGCAGAGTGCTCTCGCCCAAGTCGTACGCCGAGATGACGACGCAAGCGACGCTCGACGACGGCACGAAGCTGCAGTATGGGATGGGCATCAAGGTCGGCGAGGAATACCGCGGCATGAAGTACATCGGGCATGGCGGCACAGCGCCCGGCTTCCGCTCCGATGTCGCGTGGTATCCCGACGGAAAGCTGGCCGTCGTCGTCCTCATGAACACGTCGCCGACGAATCTCGTGCCGGGCGGCGTGAGCTTCCTCCTCGCCGCGCAGGTACTTCCCCTCCCTCGGCCGACGGTGACGCACTACACGGGCGACGCCACGGACCTCGTCGGCAAATACCAGACGGTCAACGGCGCGAGAATCGGGACGGTCACGATCGAGGTCTCAAAGACCGACGCGGGGCTCGCGATCGGACCCGTTGGCGGGCGCGCGCAACCCTTGGCCTGGGCCGGAGGACTCACGTTCTACTCCGACGACAACACGACGATCACCTTCCGCCGCGCGAACGGCGACCGCGGCCCCGTGACCGAGCTGCGGCGGGACAACGCGGGCAATCACGCCACCTTGAAGAAGCTGTAGACAGGACGGCTAGAAACTCGCTCGGACATTCGTCACCATGCGCAGGACAGACTGCTGCGCGAAGCGACGCTTATACGCGTCCATGACGCTCTGAACCCGGCGCTCGACGTCGGGAGTCACGAGATGCAACAACTCGACGACGAAGCTTCGCTCTCGAACGACCGTGCCGTCGGGAGCGCGCCACTGACCGGCGGCGTCCCACACTGTCGCGCCTTCAGGGAAGCTCGGTGTGACGACGTCGCGGACAAACATGGCCCAAGCGGAGTCACTCACGACGGCCGTGTCGCCGATATTCCGTCCGAAGTAAAGGCGTTCAAGGTGGGCGTCGCGCAGGCCGTCGCGTCGCGGCAGTGTTGCGCACGCGGTGATGCCGGCCAGGATGATCAGCGACGACGTACTCGCCGAGAGGCGGAAGCGATCGCGAGGCAGCATTCACGTAATAAAGCGCGACCGCGGACTACGGTCGACCGGTCGGCCACGCCCAACCGATGAGACTCCCGAGCAATCCACCGGCGACGGCGCCCTCACCGGCGGATAACATTATCAGACCGGCACGCAGGCGACTCGCGTTACAGGGGTCACGCACGCAACCGACATTGTAGAAAGATCCGCCCACCGCACCGAGGACCCCTCCAATCAGAGCGCCCGTGAGTGCGCCGCGACCGGCGTGTCCTGACCTCGTTGCGACAACCGCGTCCGCGCTCTGCGGTGAGAGTCGAAAGCATACGATCGGTCCTGCAAGCCCCCGCAGCAGTCGATTGCGCGACGCCTTGCCGCGATGACAGCAGTCCCAGCGCAAACGCCGAGACTAGGATGACGGCTGCTCGCCTGCATTGCGATTGTAAAACGATGTCCAAGCAGAAACTCGTTCAATGAGAGTGTTGCTGGCGTCAGGCCGGCGGTTCGCTGTGTTCGTCCTCGTTTGAATCGTAGCCAATGGAGAAGCCACCGCCACCGCTCGTGATGAGGCCTCCATTCAGTTGACTGCGCCACCCGGCCAATGTCCGCCGAGTGGTCAGCACGTCCACGGCGAGACGTTCCATGACCGGGCGCGCGAAGTCAAGCTGCCATACAGAGATGTATGAGATCTACGGTCGTGTGAGCGCCGACTGTTGCGTGACCATCGCAACGAGGACGACTCCATTGTTGCGAGCAATGTCGATCGCCGCCAAGACCTTGGAGTAATCGAGGTCGCGGTCGGCCTTGAGATAGAGGATCGGCTCGCGGTGGCTACCATGATAAATGGCCTGCAGACGTCCACCCAGATCTTCTGCCGGAACGGGCCGCTTGTTGAGGAAATAACGGCCCGCCGCATCGATGCCCAGCACGACGTCGGCCGAGTCCAGCGGATGGTCTTTCACATTCACGGCCTTCGGCGGCTCGGCGCGGAATCCGTCGAGGAGATTCGGTGCCACGACCATGAAGATGATGAGCAACACCAGCATCACGTCAACCATGGGCGTCACGTTCGGGGCGGCCTGCACAGGCGAGCGCATGATGAGAGCTCCGGATTCGTGGAGCTCCAGAATGCACTGCCATTGTTAGGCTCTCTTCACCACGAGATTACGGCGCGATGAAGTCGCGGTGAGGATTCGTCGCTATTCACCCTTGCGGTCTCACGCGCCGCGATAAGCCGACGAGCAGCGCTCCGACCAGCAGAATCGCGGCAGCGACGCCGGCTCCCGTGACATCCGGTAGGACATCGGTGAGACGGCAGTTGCCCGTGCGCGTTGCGCCTTCCTCCAACTCGACCAGGAGGCCGAGGGCGATTGTCGCCAGCAAGCTCCACCCTAGCGCCCGCCGGCTGAGCTGGTCGAATTGGACGACGGTGATCACGAAGAACGCGGCAAACAACACGATGTGTGGCACCTTTGTCATTGATCTCGCCGCGTTGTCGAGCGTCAAGCGTACGTCGCAGACCGGCGCAACGAGTCGGAAGCCGACGCGCGCTGGAATTCGCAGGGCGGCAACGACCATGTAGGCGCCATACGCCCAACGTCGCCGAGACCAGAGGTACCGGAGCGCCGTCGAGCCGCGCGACGGACTCTGAATGGACGTCATCTGGGTCGACGCTCGAGCTGGCGGCCGGAGTGCGAGACTCCCGATCTAGGCTGCAGCCGCGTAGACGAAATGCGTTGCGAGCCAAGCGATGACTACGCCGCCGACTGCGCCGACGGAAAGAATTGGCGCGAACGCTTTGGTGATGATCGCATCCGGCAGGCTAAGGAGAAGGGCCACGATGAGTCCACCGAGGAGCGCGGGCATCGGTAGGTGCACGAGCGGAATCAACAGGCCGATGGCGAACCGATTGATGAAGGCGCCGAGCAGGGCCGCTCGTTTGTCAGGGAATTGCAGCGGGAGCATCATCGCGATGGCCAAAACTCCGAATCCCAAACCGGCCAAGACTCCAAACGAGAGCGGCGACATGAGCGACCCGCGGAATGAGTGATGGGAATTGGCGATGCGAACAGATGAGAGTTTGCAGGGTAGGCCCAAACAATTCAACGCATGCTTTATCAGCTTCAGCGCTCGGGCGGCCCCGGTGTGGCGCCGTGGACTCGAAGAAATAGCCAATGGACGGAGCTGTCGCGTCCGAGCTGTAGCGTATCGCCATTCAACCGGAACGGTGTCGCAACCTCTGTGGTGCCGAGGTTCGGAGGAATCTCCCCTTCGATGCGATGAACAACGCGACCGTTCGTGCGGTCCACGCGATATTCACCAAAATAGGCCACGGCATCCGCCATCAGTCCATGTAACGTCGCGGAATCGGCCTGCTGCCAGCGCCCGCGCAATTCGGGGAGCAAGGCAAGGCCCTTTGCCATTTGGAAGAACACATGACCGGTCGCGTCGTAGACCAAGTAACCGCGCGGCGGCCGCCCGAGCGGATGCTGATGGGCGCTATCGCTCGCAGTCGGAATGACGAAATCGGCTGCGCGCCACGTGCCGACGAGGGACAGCGACCGAGCCGCGGCGACGGAGTCGCTGTTGGGACTCGCCGGAGCGCAACCGAAGATCAGTATCGCGAGTAGAACCGTGCGCATCTGTCCGAGATGGAGTCGCTGCCGTCTAACGCGCGGAGCGAGAACCTACATTCCGCCATCGATGCTGAACATCCCGCTGCGCGCGCACCGAAGCCCCGCCGTATCGATCGGCACGAAGCGTCGCGAACGTTCGTCAATTTTCCACGCTGCAATAGTCCGCAGCATGGTACTGTCGCCGGTCAGATAGACGGGCTGGCCGGCCGGGCGCCAGGCAGGATTGTCGAGCACCGCGTGATGAACCAGAGGCTGTCGGTGATCTCGCTGGCACCGAGATCTTTGAGCCCAATATCCACGTGCGCGCGCTCGATCTCGACGACGCGCCCTCCTGTGACACGCCGACCCATGAGCGCTTTTGCGACGCTGCTATCGCAACGAACAGCGGAGAACTGA
>DATMHK010000162.1:0-3006 GCA_035554995.1 Gemmatimonadaceae bacterium | reverse complement strand
CGCGCGGTGATTCGCGCGGCGGTCAGTCCAGCCGCATCCGCCAACTCCGGCCAGCGCGACGCGGAAATCGGATGCGGAACCCAACGGCTCGCGCCGCGTCGGTCGTATTCCACGACGACGACGCGACCACCTGGACGTAATTCCTCGGCAAGTTGCCCCAGCACCCCCGGCGCGTTCTCGACAAAGTGGAGCGCGTTGGCCAACAGAATCCCGTCGAGTAGCCCCTCGCCGGTTGCCGGCAGTTCGAGCCGCTCGGTGAAGTCGGCCTTCACGGGAATGATGCGAACGGTGGGCGTCGGCGGCAGAGCGCGAAGTGCGCGAACGGCGGTCGCGTCGTCATCCACCGCGTAGATCGTACTGCCGGGGCCGAGCAGCGCGGCGAGGGCGCGCGTGAACGTCCCCGTTCCGGCGCCGAGATCCGCCCAGAGACCGGTGCTGTCGCCGACAGCGTCGCGAAGAAGCTCGATGGCGTCGTGAAGCTCCGTCGTCAATCTCCACGGACGGGGGGGGGGTTGGTTCCGAACGAGCCTGCCTCGCCTTATGCTAGCTGGGTCGGGCACGGTTATCCCCATCAATTGAGATCAGACCATGAAGAGAGCTCGTCACAGTCTCGGCGCGTCGTTCGCGCTGCTCGTCGTTGCTGTCGCTCCCGCCGCGCACGCTCAACGCGGCGGCAATGTCGCGATCGATACGGCCAATGATCCTGTCTTCGCGCTGGTGGACCGCCTCGATCTCGAGAAATACAAAGCGACGATCAAGGGTCTCACGCAGTTCGGCGATCGCCGCCAGGGCACCGATCGCAATCGAGCCGCGGTGGACTGGATCGAGGCGCAGCTCAAGAGCTACGGCTGCACGCCGACCGAGCGCATCACCTACACCTACACCACGCTGCAGCGGGGAGGGGGAGGGGGAGGGGGCGGCGGCCGCGGGCCTGCGCGTCCGCCAGGCAGTGTCGTCGGCGTCGGCAAGTCGGCCACGCCGGCACAGGGCGGCGGCCGCTTGTGGGGCGTCCGTACCCAGACGGGCGTCAATACGGATTCTCTAAAGCAGCCGGACACCAAGCTCCGTGCGCTGAACGCACAGCCCGCGACCGACGGCGAGAGACAAGAGGTCTACTGCACCAAGGTCGGCAAAACGCATCCCGAAGAGATGTACATCGTCGGTGGACACATGGACGGCCATGGCTGGGGCGAAGCCGCGAACGACGACGGCTCCGGAACCGCGCTGGTCATGGAGCTCGCCCGTGTTTTTAGTCAGCCCGATGTTCAGACAGACCGCTCGATCCGATTCATTCTCTGGAACAACGAAGAGACCGGCACCAATGGCGCCCGCGCCTACATCGCACAGCGCCAGGCGCTCCAGGGAAAAGAGGAGCCCGCGGGATCAGGCAAATACCCCGAGCCCAAATGGCTCGGAATGATCCAACACGACATGATGATGTTCGACCACGGCGCGCCGCGCCCCGACGGCACGCTCAATCCCGAGCAACGCCCCGAGGCCAACGTCAACATCGAGTTCCAATCGAGCTCGAAGTTTGCCGAGGGCGCGCAGAAACTCGCCTGGTTCTTCCAAACCGCGAATGAGAAATACGCGAAGGACTATCCGGCCAAGGTCGGCCAGCACATGACGAACACCGACTCGGGCCCCTTCCAGGACATCATCCCCGCGATCTCGCTCCGCGAGAACGAACGCGGTGAACAGATCGGCGCCGGCTGGGATCCGCACTGGCACCAGCCCACGGATCGGTACTCGACGTTCTCGGACAAGGATTTCAGGCTCGGCTTGAACGCGGCGGAAACCACGCTCGCGGCCGTAGCTCTTCTCACGGGCGCTACGCTCAAAAAGTGAGAAGCTCTAGAGATCAGTCCGATTTGGCGCTCGTGACGAGTCGAAACTGCGAAACCGCTTTGGATACGGGACAAAGCAACAGGATTTGACGGATCACCTACAGGAGAACTGCTTATGAGGGGACGTGGCGACAGAGTTCCTTGCTGCCAAACCCCATTCACAAGCAGTTAATCCTGTAGTTGCTCCGTTCAATCCCGTCGCAGTGTCCCGTATCCAAAGCGGTTTCGCCGTTATCAGCAGGTTCTAAAGAACTCGACGCGCCGCTACGAAATAGGCGACGAACCAGTCGCCGCCTGAATTGAGATCGGTGTACGCCACGCCGCCTCCCGAGACAGAAGAGTGGATGATGTGGCCGTTGCCGACGTAGATCGCCACGTGGGAGATCGCTTCACCGGGTTCGGCGAACATCATCAGGTCGCCGGGGCGCAGTGCCCGGAAATCCGGCGCGACACCGCTTCCCGCGCGGACCTGTTCGCGTGAGGTGCGTGGGAGCGTGATGCCGTACTTCGCGAACACGTACTTGGTGAAGCCGGAGCAGTCGAATCCCTTCGGCGTGTTCCCGCCCCAGACGTATGGCACTCCTACGTACGCGTCGGCAGTTCGAAGCACGCGTGACGCGGCGGCGGATGGAGGCGGCGACTCGGGAATGCGACGACGGCTTCCGCCTCCGGATGGGATGGTACGGCCACCGCTGGTCGTCGTCGTTGTTGACGACGGAATGTTCGCGATGACGGCTGACAGAATGTCGGTTGGCGATACGCCGAGCGTCGTCGCCGATGTACAACCGGCGAGAGAGAGCACGGAGACTGCGGCGATCGCGCCGGCTCGAGCTTGCGAGGGCGTGACCATGTCCCGCGGGAAAGCATCTTCAAAGCCAAGATGTTCCGAGCGCGCAACGCGTTGGTCCGCGCCGTCTTACTAAAATCGCGCGCGCTCTACGCCCGCTTCGAGCGTCCTGATTGAGCGACAGATCACCCGCTCCGGCGAGGACATCCGAGCTCGTCCCTAGTGATGTCCTCGCCGAGTCGCCGAGTCGCCGAGCCCTCAGGGCGTCACGGTCGGTCGCACCAACTTCTTGAGCGCCTCGATCGCCGCTTCGAGCTGCTGATCGCGTCCTTTGCTCACGACATTGTACTCGTTCATCACCTTGATGTCCGG
>DATMHK010000161.1:0-4134 GCA_035554995.1 Gemmatimonadaceae bacterium | reverse complement strand
TCGAGCTGCCAGCCGCAGTCGCAGCGCATCGAGTGGAAGACGTCGCCGGTGAGGCATTTCGAGTGAATGCGGACGAGGATGTCCTCGCCGTCGCCGATATCGCCGTAGACGAGCGCCACGTGCTCGTGCACGTCGACGTCGTTCTTGTAGCCGACGATCCGCCACGACCCGTGCTCGGTCGGCAGACGCGCCTCGGCGATCCGGTGCACCAACCGCTCGCTCTTCAGCCGATGCGCGACGACCTGGGCGACGGTGATGAAGACGATGTCGTGCTCCTCGGCGAACTTCTCGAGCTCGGGACGGCGCGCGGCCGTCCCGTCCTCGTTCAACACCTCACAGATCACGCCCGCCGGGCTTAGACCCGCCAGGCGGGCCAGATCGACGGCGGTCTCGGTGTGGCCCACGCGCTGCAGCACGCCACCATCGCGCGCGCGCAACGGGAAGACGTGACCGCCGTGCCGGAGGTCCGACGGAACGGCCGCCGGATCCACGGCGACGCGAATCGTCGTCGCGCGATCCTGCGCGCTGATGCCCGTCGTCACGCCAAATCGCGGCGCCGCGTCGATGGTGGTGACGTACGCCGTCCGGTAGCCATCGAGGTTCGTTTCGGCGATCGGCGTCAGCCCCAGCGCGTCGATCCGGTCGCCCGTGAGCGCGAGGCAGATCATCCCGCTGCCGCGCTTGTTCATAAAATTGATCATCGCCGGCGTGACAAGCTGCGCGGCGCAAATCAGATCCCCTTCGTTCTCGCGATCCTCGTCGTCCGCGACGATGACGAACTTGCCGTCGCGGATGGCGCCGATCGCCTGTTCTATCGTTCCGAAAGCCATGTCGATTCCTTGAGCAAGCGGTGCACGTACTTCCCCAACATATCCGCCTCGACGTGCACCTGATCGCCCGGGACGAGCGTTCCTAACGTCGTGTGACGCAGCGTGTAGTCGATCAGGGAAAGCTGAACGCTGCCCGGGGCTGGCAGGTCGTTGACGGTGAGGCTCACGCCGTCCACGGCCAACGATCCATGTTGTACCATAAGCTCGGCGAGCCCAGCCGGGAGGGCAAGGTCGGCGATCTGTGCATCACGGTCCACCGCGACCGCCGTGACGCGGGCCACGCCGTCCACGTGCCCTTGTACGAAATGGCCTCCCAACCGGTCGCCGGCGCGCAGCGCGCGCTCGAGGTTGACGCGCCGGCCTACATCCCACGATCCGATGGTCGTTCGGCCGAGCGTCGTCGTGATCGCGCCGACGGTGAACCAACCGTTTCCATGCGCCAAGACGGTGAGACAGGCGCCGTTGACCGCGATGCTTTCGCCCTCGACGAGGTCGTCGTAGCGGCAAGAGATGCGGAGCTCGAGGCCGGCCGCCGTGCGCGACACTGCCTCGATTCTTCCCACATCGTCGATCAATCCGGTGAACACGGAACCTCGCGCAGCGCGTAGATCGTCAGCTCATCGTCGCCAAACCCGCGCCGTGTGACCACGCGCAGTCTCGACAGCCGCTCCGCGAATCCCCTCGGCGCGAACTCGAACGCGCCGAGCTGGTTCGGACCGATGAGCATCTGTGATTGAAAGATAGCAAGGCGGTCCACGACCGCGGCGGCCAGCATCGAGCCGGCGAGCCTGGCGCCCCCCTCGCAGAACAACGACCTGATTCCCTGACTCCGCAGCGACACGAGCGCGTCCGGAAGGTCGGTGGCCGCGATGATCTCTGCGCCCGCGTGCTCGAGGGCCGCTCGACGGTCGGCCGGCGCACCACGCGACGCCACGAAAATCGTCGGCGCCTCGGCTGCCGTTCGCACGACGGTCGCGGCGACAGGCGTTCGTAATCGCGAATCGAAGACGACGCGGCGCGGCGCGACGCGCGGTGGCGCAGCGTCGCGCACGGTCAGCGATGGATCGTCGGCCAGTACCGTGCCGACGCCGACGGCGACGGCGTCCGCGTTCGCCCGCATTCGATGCACTTCAACGCGCGCCTCCGGTCCGGTGATCCAGCGGTGCATGCCCGTGAGATCGGCGATCGCGCCGTCGGCGGACATCGCGAGCTTCAGCACGACCCACGGACGATCGGACGCGTGTGCGTTGAAGAACGACGCGTTGGTCTCGAGCGCGGCGTCGCGCTCCACGCCGACGTCAACCTCGATACCGGCGGCACGCAACGCTTCGACACCGCCGCGCGCGATGGGGCTCGGGTCGCGAATCGCGGCGACCACGCGCGCGATGCCCGCCTCGATGATCGCACCGGTGCACGGCGGCGTCTTGCCGACGTGCGCGCACGGCTCGAGCGAGACATACAAGGTCGCAGTGCGCGCATGGTCCCCGGCGGCGCGCAGCGCGTTCACTTCCGCGTGTGCCTCGCCATAGCGCGCGTGAAACCCTTCGCCGACGACGTCGTCGTCGCGAACGACAACGGCGCCGACCATCGGGTTCGGCGCCGTTTGTCCCCAGCCTTTTTCGGCGAGCTCCAGTGCGCGGCGCATGTAGCGCGCGTCGCGCGCCGCGGAATCATCCATCGGTCATTACCAGCTCAAGCGAATGCCCAGCGAGCCGTAGGTGTACGACTGATCGGCCCGGCCGCCGGAGAACGAATTATACGTCTCGACGGTACCGCCGGTGGCATGTCCAATCTCCGCGACGATCTTGAGGAGCGGAAGGTTGTACGCCAGATCGCCGAAGAAATTGACGCGCGACAACGACTCGCTCGTGCCAGGCGCCTCGGCAACGACTCCGACGCCGCCTTGGCTTGCTGAGCCGCGGACGATCGCCGACTGGTCGTACTTGTCTTGCCCAATGCCGCCGGCGACGCTGAACATGATCAGGTTCTTACTGGCGACGACGCGCCACGCCTTCGTCGACACCTTCATGTCGAGCACGGCCAACGATGCGCCATTGAGGGTCGCAATGATGTCCGTCTTCGGCAGGTCACGCTGAAGCCACGTGAAGGAGATGCCGGGCGTCACGATCGACTCAGAGAGCAACCCGATGCGCGCGCCGTATCCGAACTGAAAGCTGGAGCCAGGGTCAACGGAGAAGTCGTCTTGCGTCAGCTTCGGCACGTACGACATGCTCACGAGCGCGTCGAGCCCGAGCACGTTGCTCACGCCGAACGGAAATCCTTTAAAGAGACCGATCGCCGCGTCGGCGGTGGGCAGGCCGACCCATTCATCGGTCGTCGGAAGCACGCTTCGTTTCGCGCCCGTTGTGCTCTGTGCGAACGCCGGGTTGTTGACGTCGGGAATCTTTCCGTGAAAACCGTTGACGCGAATTCCGACGGAGGCATGCCCAAGCCCACCGAGCACGCCACCCTGCCCCGCCGTGGCGTTCCCGCCGGTGAGCGCGAGGCCGAGCTGCGGCGCCATGAACTGATAAACGTCGAACGCTTGCTGGCAGGCGTCCTGGGCAATCGTCGCGCTGATCGGCGGACCCGGCGGACACTTCGGCGTCGCGAGACTTTGTGCAGCGGCCGCGGAACCAACGAATGGGATGACGAACGCGGACAGATAACGCACTTTCATGCCGTTCACTCCGGGTTGAGAACCACCTGTCCAGATCCGCGTCGAGTGCGACCGGCCCGCCACGCTCGCACGCCGTGGGCCGTCGCGCTGGCGATGACGTCGTTCGCCGCGGAGTCGGGCAAAATCACTATCATCCCGACGCCCATGTTGAACGCGCGAAACATCTCGGCGCGCTCCACACGGCCGGCCGTCGCCAGCTGATGGAAAAGGTTCGGTGGTTCCCAGCTCCCGGCGTCCACGATCGCGTCCAGCGTCGGCGGTAGCGCGCGATTGAGATTGCCCGGGATTCCGCCCCCGGTGATGTGTGCCATCGCGTGGATTCGCGACAGCAGCGGCTTCATGATCGCCAGATACGAGCGGTGCACGGCCAGCAACACGTCGCCAACGGTGGCCTCCGAACCCGGGAACCGGTCACTCGCGGCAAGCCGCATTCGGCCGGTGACGATGCGCCGCGCCAGCGAAAAGCCGTTCGTGTGCAGCCCGGTGCTCTCGAGCGCGACGAGTACGTCGCCCTCCTCGACGCGCGACGGTCCCAAGATGGCGTCTTCGTCCACGTAGCCGACGATGAAGCCCGCGAGATCATAATCCGGCGGCGTGTACACGCCCGGCATCTCCGCCGTCTCG
>DATMHK010000160.1:0-7012 GCA_035554995.1 Gemmatimonadaceae bacterium | reverse complement strand
GCGCAGGCGGACGCACTGCGGAGAACGATGGGAAATATCCGGAAAAAGGGTCGCCTGGAGGCGGCCCTCTCGGAGATGAAGAAAGCGATGCTGGCGCGTTCGGCGTCGGGCGCGATCAGACCGCTCAGCGATGAGACGGCGACCAAGATCTGCGACGACCTCGTGAGCTTCGCGAACTACGGATTTCCGGAATCACACGCCTGGAGCTTCGCGCTCATCGCGTACGTGACGGCGTATCTCAAGGCCCACCATGCGACGGAGTTCTTCATCGGACTGCTCAACGCGCAGCCGATGGGGTTTTATCCCGTGTCCACGCTCGTGCACGATGCGAAGCGGCACGGCGTGGAAGTACGGCCGCCGTGTCTGCGCACCGGAAGTTGGGATTGCACGTACGAGGACGGCGCAATGCGCATCGGTTGGAGATTCGTGCGCGGCATCGGCGACAAAGTGATCGACCGAATGAAGGAAGCGCACACACGCGCGCCGTTCACGTCGATCGCGGATGTCGTGGAGCGCGGCGGATTGAATCGCGGCGACGTCCTCGCGTTCGCGCAGGCCGATGCATTTGCGGCCTGGGCGCCGGATCGTCGTCGCGCGGCGTGGGAAGCACTCCGCGCCTGCGGCGATGTGCTGCCGCTCGCGCCGGCGTCCGTCTCACACCACGATCCCGTCCCGATCAATCGCGAACAGCTCATCTTCCTCGACTATCACGCCGTCGGCATGAGCATCCACGGCCACCCGATGGAATCGGCGCGCGAGCGACTCAGGAAAGGCGGCGCCATCGACAGCAGGCAGCTCGAGCAGATGCAAAACGGCCGAATCGTGACCGTCGGAGGACTCGTGACCGTTCGGCAGCGCCCCGCCACCGCGGGGGGAACGATCTTCCTGCTGCTCGAGGACGAGCACGGATATGTAAATGTGGTCGTCCCACAGCCGCTCGTCGCGCCGAATGAGGAAGTGGTGAAACGGTCGCCGTTCGTCCTCGTGCAGGGCCGCGTCGAGAACGACGGCGCGGCGATCTCCGTCGTGGGAAAGCGGTTCAAGGAGCTCGACGTCGGCAACCTCACCCACCGCGCGCACGAGTTTCGTTAGAAATGGTCGCGAGCGGTTCCCGCCGCGCGTTCACTGCGTCAGTTTTCGTCATGCATCGCGCGATATTACCAACGTTGATTCTCGCGGCGGCCGGCATCGTGGGCGCCTGCGCCGTCGTCGACCCGGCGCCGGGAGCAACGGTCGATTTTCTCATCGACGCTCCGCTCTGCAGCTCGCGGATCCCCGTGGAGTTCCAGATCGACGGCAGAATCGTCGGGACGGATACCTTCCTCGTCCACCTCGCCCCCGATCACGTTCGTTCTCGCGCGTTCACCGCGTCGCCTGGCCGGCATACACTGCACGCGGCGACCGTCTTGTACGCGTGGCCGGACAAGACGGTGACGGTCACGGACGGGCAATCCGTCACTGATACGCTTCCTTTCTACTGCTCATAGGCATTTGACCCAAAGGTGCAATCAGTGCGGCGCCACTCATGACGACGGCGCCGACTGCGAGAGCTGCTTTCACGCGCTCCTGGCGTATGAGAATGAGCGACCTGCCGCGTTCGGCGCGGTCCATCATCTCACCGTCGCGACGTATTATCTCCAGCACCCTGCCGGCTACACGCACGAGGCCCTGACACATTGGCGCGAGCTAGTCGGCAAGGCGTTGAACGGCGCCCGCATCCGCGAGTTGCGTGAGCTCTCCGGACGACGCTTCCAAGGCGCCAAGCGTGTGCGCGAGCCGGGGTCGCCGCCGCCGGCGTGGTGGCCCGCTGCATGGCCGGTCGCCATTCAGGATGTCTTCGTTCCCGGAACGACGGTGGACGTCGATATCTACGTACAGCGAGCTCGCGAGTGGGCGAGAGCGACGCTCGCCACACTCAACGCGGCAAACCCTGCCTGAGCGACGCGCCGTGCGGCGCGGCGCGTCGCTTATTACCCGCGTCAACGAATGGGAATCTGCCTCGATTTCTCCCGCTGCTGCGGGGCTTTCAATGCGACCTCGAGCACACCGTCTTTGAAGGTCGCATCGCACTGCTCGGCGTTCACGCCGTCGGGCAGCGGTATCGCACGAAAGAATTGTCCGTAGCTGCGCTCGCTCCGGTAGAAGCCTTCGCGGTTCTCTTCGTGTTCGTCGGTCCGTTCGCCCGAGATCGTGAGCACGTTGTTCTCGACTTCGACTTTGACGTCGTCCTTTTTCATCCCGGGAAGGTCGGCCCGGACCACGAACTTGTCGCCGCGCCGAAACGCTTCGACCTGCGGCGACCAATCGCCGATTTCGTTTTCGGGCCCAAGCCGGCGACCGATCGAGCCGATCTCACGGAATGGCGAGCTGCCGAAACCGAGCTGACCAAATCCGAAATCCTGGAGGAGGCGGTCCATGTCCTCGGACCACCGTCGCATGGCCGCGAACGGATTCATGCCGGCGCCACTCGAGCCGTAAACCGGAGACGTGGCCTGACGCCGCGAGACTCCGGCGCCGGCGTTTTCCGCTTGCGCGCCCGGCGTCTCGTTTCGCGTCTCGTTTCGCGTCTCGATCGAACGCTCTCGATCCGGCGCGCCGGGCTGACTCGCTTGATTGCCCGGTTTCGTCGTACTGGATTGCGATGCCTGTCCCGCTTCCACGCCTCGTTTCGTTGTGCTATCGGTCGACGGTCGGCGTGACGTCTGACGCACTACGGTGTCTCGGTTCGAATCGCCACGAGTGGTTCTGGCCATGATTTCTCTCTCCCGGTCAAGAGTTGAATCGCAAGTCGGCTATTCGCTGCACGCCGCTTGCCAGCGCGCAAAACCGCCATATTCTCGGCCAATGCGATTACTTCTCGCCGCCACCGTTCTCGTCGTCGCCTGCGGGCCGCTTCGTCAGTTGCACCGCACACCGCCGCCCGCACCCGTCGCGGTCGCGCCGACGCGACCTGTTCCGTATCCGGTTTTCGAGACAAAGGCGTTCGCGCGCGCCGTCACGCGTGGAACACGAACACGTACCGGCGAGCCCGGGCCGAACTACTGGCAGCAGTTCGCGCGCTATCGCATCGATGCCGAGCTCGTTCCGGCGACGAGTCAAATCACGGGACGAGAATCGGTTCGCTACTTCAATCGATCTCCCGACACGCTTCGCGCGGTCTGGGTTTTCTTGAACCAGAATCTCTTCGCGCCAACCGCGGCGCGTGTCGTTTCGACGCCGGTAACCGGCGGGATGGAGATTCTGCGGGTCGCCTCCGCCGGCCGTCCCCTCGTGAAAAGCGATTCGGGCGCCGGATACGCGATCGACGGCACGACGATGCGTATCGGGTTACCGAAGCCGCTGTTGCCACACGACTCGCTCGACCTCGACATCGCGTGGGCGTTTCAACTCCCGCCCGACGGCGCACCGCGAGAAGGAAGCACCGCCGGTGGCGACGTTCTCATGGTGGCGTACTGGTACCCGCAGCTCGCGGTGTACGACGACGTCAACGGTTGGCAGAAGGATCCATACCTCGGCGGCGCCGAGTTCTACATGGGGTACGCCGACTACGAGGTGAATCTCAGCATCCCGCAGGGGTGGCTCGTCGCGGGAACCGGCGAGTTGACCAACGCCCAGGAAGTCTTGTCGCAGCAAACGCGCGACAGGCTGGCCGAAGCACGTCGCGGCGCGAGTGTGATCCATGTCGTTCGCGAACCCGATCGCGGCGCGGGCCGCAACAAGGCCACAAACACCGGATTCGACGGCGTGCTCACCTGGCGCTTTCGCGCCAATAACGTCCGCGACTTTGATTGGGGGACTTCGGCGAAGTTCGTCTGGGACGCGACGATCGCCACGGTGGGAGATCGCGACGGCGACAAGAAACCGGACACGACACTGGTCAACACGTTCTACCGGCCCGAGGCGCGAAAGTGGGCATGGGACCGGTCGGGCGAATACGAGCGGAACGTCGTCGAGTTCCTCTCCGGCTATTTGTGGGCGTATCCGTGGCCGCAGATGACCGCGCTCGAAGGCCCGACCTCCTGCACCGGGATGGAGTACCCGATGCTGACATGCATCGGTGGGCCACGCGACACGCTGACTCTCTATTCGGTTCAGGTGCACGAGACCGCGCACATGTGGTTCCCGATGCAGGTCGGCTCCGACGAGCGACGGTACGCCTGGCAGGACGAGGGGCTCACCCGCTTCAACCAGGCGCAGGGGATGCAGGCCTTCTTCAAGGGATACGACCGCGAGCGGATCTCGCGCGAGAATTACGTCGACCTGGCGAGAACCGACGGCGAAGTCCCGCTGATGCGCCCCGGCGACGAATACCCGTACGGAACGCCGGCGTATGGCATCGCCTCGTACGACAAGATGTCGACGAACATGAGTGCGTTGCGGGCGCTGCTCGGCGACGACGTCTTTCGTTCGGCGTATCGCACCTACGGGCTTCGCTGGCAGTACAAGCATCCCACGCCATACGACTTCTTCAATACGTTCAACTCGCTCGCCGGCAGGGATCTCGGCTGGTTCTGGCGGACCTGGTGGTATGAGACGTGGACGCTGGATCAGGCGATCGCGTCCGCCACGGTCGTCGCCGACAAGATGGTGGTCACGATCGAGGACCGCGGGCTCGCGCCGATGCCGGTCCGACTGGCCGTAACGAGGAGCGACGGGGGGGGGCGGGTCGAACGACGCGAGCTGCCCGTAGATCCATGGCTTGCCGGCGCGACCCGGCAACAGATCTCACTCGACAACCCGCAGACGATCACGAAGATAGAGATCGATCCCGAGCAGGTCTTTCCGGACGTGGATCGATCGAACAATCGGTGGGCGCGCCAGCCCTGAAGTGACCCTGATGGTTGCCTGGGCGCGGCCGCGGGCGTCGAAAAGGAGATGAGATTCTCTCCGAGAGGGCGGCTCGCGCTCACGATCGTCTTGGCCGTGTATGGGTTCCGGATGCTTACGCATCCGGAAGTTGGATGGTTCTTGGACAACGTGGACCTGCCCATTCACGAGACCGGGCATCTCGTCTTTTCACCGTTCGGCGAATTCATGCAATTCGCCGGCGGGACGTTATTTCAGCTCCTGCTGCCCGCGGTCTTCGTCGGCTACTTCTTCCGGCAGAAGGATCGGCACGGCGCGTCGATCGCACTGTGGTGGGTAGCGCAGAACTTGTGGAACGTCTCGGTCTACGTGAAAGACGCACGCGCGCTGGAACTGCCGCTCGTGGGCGGCGGCGAACACGATTGGGCGTATCTGCTCGGCGAGCTCAATCTGCTACCGCGCGACCAGGCGATCGGGCACGCGATCTGGCTCGCCGGCGTCGTCGTCTATTTGATCGCGATCGGTCTTGGTGTGAATGCGACGCTCGGCAAGACCGACCAGGCCGCCGAGCCAGAGCCCGCCGCCGCTCTTAGAGGCGCTTAGCGATTCGATTGACGTGACTGGGCGTCTTTGTCGCCTTCGGTCTTTGCGTCGCCTTCAGGCTGGTCGGGCAGCGTCCGATACGTGCTCGAGCCGCTGAGGTTGTGGTCTTCACCCACCTGATCGCGCAGCCACTCGTTGTCGTTCTCGTTCTGCTTGCGGTCGATCTTCGGATCGGGCTTTCGGTTCGAATCTTGATCAGCCACGACATTCTCCTCGACAGGGTCCAAGGACGACCGCACGGCCTATGCCGACCGGGCGGCCGAGCTCCTCGGACAAGCGTCGAAATCTCAGTGGCCTGGAGGCAGTCGTGTCCGTCTTCAACGCGTCGAGCTCGCCATGGACGAGCCGAATGCTGAGCGTGCTGCGGATCGTGGCAGGCTTGCTCTACTTCGAACATGGACTTCAGAAAGTCTTCAACTTCCCGCCGTCGGCGCGCGGGCCGGTGCCGTACGATCTCTTCACGCTCACACCGGGCTTCGCTGGTCTGATCGAAACCGTTTGCGGCTTCCTCATTCTGATTGGATTCGTCACGCGCGGCGCAGCGTTCCTCGCCTCCGGTGAGATGGCGGCGGCCTACTTCAAGGTGCACATTCTCCGCTCGTTGTTTCCCATCAACAACATGGGCGACAACGTCGTGCTGTACTGCTTCATCTTTCTCTATCTCGTGTTCGCTGGCGCCGGTCCGTGGAGCGTAGATGCGCTCGTCCGACGTCCGCGGGCGCGCCCACCTGAGACGCCCGCGCAACGTGACGAAATCCCGGCCATACGTCCTCGCCGAGAGCACCTGGAAGCAAGTTGATCCGACGCCATACTCGGTCGCCGTATTGCCGTGGGGGGCGACCGAGGCGCACAACTATCATCTGCCGTACGCGACCGACAACATCCAGTCCGAGCAGGTCGCGATTCGCGCCGCCGCCGACGCATGGGCGCGCGGCGCGCGCGTCGTAGTGCTTCCCACCGTTCCGTTCGGTGCCAACACGACACAGCTCGACATCAAGCTCACGATCAACGTGAATCCGAGCACGCAGCTCTCATTGTTGAACGACATCGTCTCGTCGCTCGACGGGCAGGGCGTGCACAAGCTCGTCATCGTGAACGGCCACGGTGGCAACGATTTTCGCCAGATGATCCGAGAGCTGCAGCCGAAGACGCGCGTCTTTCTCAGCACGATCAACTGGTGGTCGTGTGTGGATGTGCGGGCGTTCATCGAGGAGCCGGGCGATCACGCCGGCGAAGCCGAAACGAGCGCGATGATGCATTTGGCGCCGGAGCTCGTGGGTCCGGTGAATGACGCCGGACCGGGGCGCGCGCGTCCCTCGCGGCTGCGCGGCGTTCGTGAAGGTTGGGCCTGGGCGCCCCGTCGTTGGACGCAGGTGACGTCGGATACCGGCATTGGTAATCCCGCCAAGGCAACCGCGGCGAAAGGAGAAGCGTACGTCGCCGCCGCCGCCGAGCGCATTGCGGGATTTCTCGTCGAGCTCGCATTGCTTGAACTCGACGATCTCTATGAATAGCTACATGCCGCTCGGATAGGTCTCCGGCTCGTCGCCTCCGCTTCTAACGCGCACGGGCATGTGCAGCGGATCGACGGCGCGAGTCTCGT
>DATMHK010000159.1:0-13671 GCA_035554995.1 Gemmatimonadaceae bacterium | reverse complement strand
CGCCGTCTCATCGCTGAGCGGTCTGATCGCGCCCGACGCCGAACGCGCCAGCATCGCTTTCTTCATCTCCGAGAGGGCCGCCTCCAGGCGACCCTTTTTCCGGATATTTCCCATCGTTCTCCGCAGTGCGTCCGCCTGCGCTCCGGTGTAGCCGCCGAGCTGCATCGCGATCGCCATCGCCTGCTCCTGGAAGATCGGGATGCCCTGCGTGCGCGCGAGAATCTCCTCGAGATCGGGATGCGGGTAGACGACCGGTGCGCGGCCGAGGCGTCGCTCCGTGTACGGATGCACGAATGCCGCCTGGATGGGCCCCGGTCGGATCAGCGCGACCTGCACGACGATGTCGTACAAATGATCCGGCTTGGTGTGCAAAATAGAATTGATCTGCGCCCTGCTCTCGATCTGGAACGTGCCGATCGTCTCGCCGCGCTGGATCAGCGCGTACGTCTCTTTGTCGCTGGTGTCGACGTCGTACATGTTCGGCCGCACGCCGGTCTGCTGCTCGATCACGTCGTACGCGATGCGCACCATGGCCAGCGCGCCGAGTCCGAGGAAGTCGAACTTGGGCACGCCGATCATGTCGAGATCGTCTTTGTCGAACTGGACGATCGTGCGGCCCATCGTCGTCTGCTCGACGGGGAGATAATTTCCGAGCGGCACCGCCGAGAGCACGAACCCGCCGACGTGGGTCGAGCGGAGACGCGCCAACCCGTCATATCCCTCGAGTGCCAAGAGCAGCGCGCGGCCGCGCGCGTTCTCGAGGTCGATGCCGCGCACCTGGCCCAGCTCGCGCACGAGCTCGAGGCACGTCGCCGGCTCGTCACCGTGCACGCGCTTCGAGATCTCGAGCGCGGTCGCCGCCGGAAAGCCGAGCGCGCGCATCGCGTCCTGGACCGCGGTCGGCGCGTGGAAACACTGTGTCACCGCGGTGATCGCCGCGTGCGCGCGGTGGTACGTGTCGTACATGTAGTCGAGCACTTCTTCGCGCCGCTCGTGCTCGAAATCGACGTCGATGTCCGGCGGCTCGGCTTTTCCGTCGACGCGCGCTTCGGACAGAAAGCGCTCGAACAACAACCCGTGCTTTACCGGATCGACCGCCGTGATGCCGAGACAAAACGCGACCGCCGAGTTGGCGGCGCTACCGCGTCCCTGACAGAGGATGCCTTTGCCGCGGGCGAAGCGGATGGCGTCGGCCATCACGAGGAAGAAGCCGGGGAATTTGAGATTGGCGATGAGCTCGAGCTCGTGCTCGATCTGCTGCCACTGGCGCGGCGTGGGCTCTCCCCAGCGCTCGCGCATCCCTTCTTCGGTCCAGCGGCGTAGCGCGTGATTGTCGTCGACGTCGCTCATGCCGGCGCCGACCTTCGCCTTGTGAAAGTCCGGCAGCGGCGGCCGCATCCAGTCGAGCGTGAACCCCGTACACCGTTCAGCGACACGGAGGCTTTCGCGCAAACCTTCCTCGCGGCCGCGCCAACGCGCCGCCATCTCGCGCGGAGAGAGCAGACGCCACTCGCCGTTCGGGTGCAGCAGCCCACGCTCGGCGGCGACGTCGATCGTGAGATCGTAGCGGAGCGCGGTGAGCATGTCGTGCACGAGGCGGCCGCGTTCGTCCACGTACCGCGGATCCTGCGTGGCGACCCAGGGCAGACCTTCGCTGTTCGCGAGCTCGATCAACTCGCTGGCGAGTGCCGCTTCGTGTCCGCCCGTGTAATGGAGCTGTACTTCTATCGAAAGGGCGCCGGGCTCGAACGCGTCACGCCAACGATTCAGGAGCTGGACAGCGTCGGTGGTGCGTCCGCCGCGAACAAACGAGGCTAGCTCGCCCGACGCGGGACCGGTCATCGCGTGCAAACCATTCGCGTGCGTGGCAACCTGCTCCCATCGCACTTTCGGTCGTCCGCGACGCTTGCCTTGGATTTTCTTGTCCCATTCTTCCCATTGCCCGACCCGCGCCAGCGTCACGAGCGCGGCGAGGTTGCAGTACCCCTCCTCGTTTCGCGCCAGGAACGCCATCGGATATCCGTCGACGTTCAGCTCCGCGCCGACGATTGGCCGCACGGGATACTGGCACGTCTTGCAGTATTCGGCGTCGTGTCGCTCGGCATCCGGGCAGGTCGGATCCTTGAGTGGCGACATCGCTTCCACTGCGAATTTCGCCAGCCCGCCGAGGTCTGCCGTATCCGTGATGCCGAGGTGTGTATAGCCGAGCTGTCGGGCGTGCTTCGCGAGCGCTTCCGCCGAGATGGCGCCATCGGAGAAGGAGAAGCAGGTGTGGGAGCGGAGTTCGATGTATTGGGGATTGACGTCTGACATGACTAGCTCAGTAGTTCGAAAATCTCGGTCCGGCGTCTGGTTCGTCGTTTCGGAGAATTCCTGGAGTTTTGGAACTGCCGCGGGCTAACGCGGACACGCGCGGGCACTACGCGGATGGCGTGAGAGTTCACATCGCCACGAGCCGTGATTTCTTGGGAACCGCCGCTCGGGAAGCAACTCGAAGCGTCCCGAGCGGATGTTCCAAAAAAATCTCGGCGCGTTGCGCGACTGGCATCCCGATGTTGTCCCGCGTCCTGTCCGCGCGTGTCCGCGTCGAAGCCGCGAGTCAAAATCGCGCGGAGTCGTACCAAACCTCGAATCTCGACGCCGGACCGAGATGTCGAAGCTCAATCCCACCATCCATGTAAAAACCAATCAGTCGCCTGCTGCTGTGGATTACGGAACAGCCACACCATCATCCCATCTTCGCGCACACAGCGGAAATACTCTCGCGAATACGATCCGGCCCAGTGACCACCAGAAACGCGGTCGGGTCCGGCGGTTTCGACGATGTCGTGCCATTCGTTGTTGTCGAGATAGCGCGTCGGCACGACGTGGTCGCGGCGCGGCTGGGTGTCGACGGTGACGGTTTTCGGTGTGGGCAGTAATTGCAGCGTGAGCTTGAGGTCGAGGTCGCGCTGCTTGGCGCCGGCGGTCGGAACGTCTGCCGACTCGCGACGCCTCCACGTCGTACGCATCTCGAGCAGGGGATGCCGCGAATTGTTCGGAGCGACGACGACGTCGCCCTGGTCGTCGGTGAGCTGAACGATCGCGTCCTCCACGGCGGGCGCGCTGGCGAAGCCGCGGTCGAAGAGATCGCCCTGCGCACCCTCGTTGCCCGTCACCGACTCGACGCGCAGCGTCACGCCCATCACGGCGTCGGGGAGTGTGATCGTGTCGAGCGCTTCGCGTACCAGCCGCATCCATCGCTTTTGCTCCGCGCTCGGGCGCGATGAACGGATGAGATGCGTACGCTGCGTGCGGTTGCCAAGCGCGAAGACTAAAGCCATCTCTCTCGCGCGCTCGCCGCGCTGCACGAGCGACGTGCACACCGTGCCGGCGAGCGAGTTGATGACGAAGAGCAATCGCTCGGGATCTTTGAGGCCGTACTCCACCCACTCGAGCGACGCGTTCGGCAATGGTCGCGGCAATGATCTGAACAACCAGCGGTCGTCCTCGGCTCGCGCGCGCTGCCAGAGCCGGACACCTTCGACGCCGAGGCGCACTTCGATCGACTCGGCATCGAGCGAACCGAGCGCACCGCAGGTTTCGATGCCGAGCCCTTGCAGCAGCGCGGCGATGTGTTCTGGAGGGGAGAGCACGGCGAGCTTGCGCGGCGCGATGAACGATGCGTCGCTGCCGGGCTTGACCATGATGAACGGCACGTCCGCTTCGATCGCGCTGTGCATGGCCGCGACCTCCGCGGCGATTGGCGTCAGCGCGACGCCGGCGCGTGCGTCGTCGAAGCCGTAGTCGCTCGCCACGCGCAGCATCGCGTCGGCGAGATGGCCGCCGTGGAGGCCGCGCGCGTCGCCCCAGACGAGCGAGCGTTCGCCGATGGCGACATGCGGCGCGACGCCGAGCAGACTGGCCGCGAGATCAGCGGGGAAGTCCGCGCCGGTCGGCCAGCTCGGACTCCAGAGACAGACGTAGCTCATGATGCGAGACCGGAATGGGAAACACCGCGTGTGCGTTCACGCCGATGGCTCTGGCGTCCACGCGGACGTTGACGTCGACGGCGTCGGCCGGGTCGCCGAACGGCGTGCGACGCCAGCGCCAACGCAGCAGTCGCGACGTGAGCCGCAAGCTCGCCATCGACGCCGCCGTGCCGACGGACACGAGCGCCGTACCGCCCTCGCGCGCGGCGCGCGTCAGCCGGACGGTCTCGGTGCCCTGGGGTTCAGTACCTGCTAATACGAGAAGTGAAAAGCCGCCGGAACGGAGCAGCTCGTCGGCTGCGCGCATGGCATGGATGCGCGATTTCGGGCGAATGAGGTAGAGGCCGCCCGGATCCTGGCTCCAGAATTCGCCGGCGAGCGTGTTGTCGCCGTCGATCCAGGCCGCACGCTCACCGCCGGCGACGACGGAGTGGCAGGCGGCGCGGAGAATGGCCGTCGCGCCTCCTTGGGGCGCCCAAACCGCGAGTCGTGCGCGGGGCAGTCCGCCGTTCGGCAAGATCTTGTCGAGCGCGCCGATCCCCGTGGCCACCTGCTCCGTAGTCTGCGACCCGCCGGTGAGCGGGGTCGCATCCGGGAAGCGTTGCTCGATGAGAGCACGGAGCGCGGCGATGGAGGATCTGGACATTCCGAGCGGCCAAAGAATGGGGCGAAGAAACTATACCGAACATATCCCGAAAGCAAGAAGTAATCCACAGATTTCAAGCTTGTTCGGTCGGCCGCTCAGATTTGTGATCTAACAGCGAAAGCTCGAGTTGCTCGGTCCCCGCGAACTTTTCCTCGATTGCCTCCGCCTCAGCCCCGCGACCGTAATACCCGTACGCCACACCGTACCGCTCGCACAACCCTCGCATCGTCTGCCGCAGTCCGTCGGTATATGTCGCGCTCACCTTGTGGTCGAACGCGTACGTCGCCCAGTAGCGCTTGGCGAGATGAGGAAACTCCTTCTCGATGAACGGCAGATAGCGCGCACGCGCCGACGAACGCAGGCGAAGCGGGCAGGCGTTGAGGTACGACGCCCCGCGCTCGGCCACGGCTTTCACGAGCGTCTCGAGTGCGATCGGATGATCAGTAATCGCCGGCAGGACCGGCATGACGTTGATGCCAGTCTCGATTCCCGCCTCACGGAGCCGCCCCAGTGCACGAAGTCGTGCGTCCGGCGTCGGCGCGCGCGGCTCGATCTTTCGCGCGAGATCGCGGTCGGTCGAAATGAGCGAGAGATGAATCGACAGCGACGAATGACGGTTGATCCGTGAGAGCACGTCGATATCGCGCGTGATCAACGGACTCTTCGTGATGATCGCCACCGACAGTCCCGGATGTTCGGCCAGGACCTCGAGCACCGAACGCGTGATGCGAAAGCGTCGCTCGGCCGGCTGAAACGGATCGGTTGCCGTGCCGATGACGATCGTTTCGCCTTCGAGCAGCGCCTTGTGCCTGTCGGATCCGTGTCGGAGCGTGCGTCGGAGGACGTCCGCGGCGTTCTGCTTCACGAAGATGCGTCGCTCGAAGGCGAGCCACGGCTGCATCGCGTCGCGTGCGCTGCCGAGATCTTCCCGGTCAGGGTTGGCGGTTGCCGAGCGATCGAGCACCCACCGGTGCGTGTAGCGGGCGTAACAGTACGCGCAGCCGAACGCGCACCCCACGTACGGATTGATCGACCAAAAGCCCATCTTGGTCGTTTCCGGGTCGTTCAGAACGGACCGAGCGGTGCTGCCGAAGTACTGAATGTCCTTCTGCTCGCCAACCACCGGCAACGCCCGCCCGAGCGTTCCGGCGTCAAAGAGCGCCGCTTGCTGAACCTTGGAGCGTGATCGGACAGCCATCGCCAACTCGACCTTCGAGACTGGTCGAGCACATTACCGAATAAACTCCGAAGATTCAAGTTGGGAATTAGCGCAAAAAAGGGTCTGACCCCCATTCAAAGATCGGGGTCTGACCCCATTTTGGGGGATTAAACGGCTCAGGGCTCGGTTAACAAATGAGGTCTGACCCCAATTGACGCGTTTTGACCCTAATTGAAATGGAATGCTACGGGAGGGTGAGCTGGACGCCGACATCCGTCCCCCCGTCGGGGCGGCCGCGGGCGAAGAAGTTGGCGTAGTGCGGGTCGCGCGAGATGCGAAGTGAGTGGAGGGCGGCCATGCCGCCGTAGATCAACGTCACTTGGGTCTTCGTGAGCGCATGAGTTCGCGCGATGAAGTCGACGTCACTCACCGAGCCCTGGCGGCCGATCGTGAGATAAAAGAGCGTCGTGCCGATTCCGCCGCCGAGCAGCCCACGCTCGAACGCGCTTCCGCGGGCGTGTGGCACGTCGAGGATCGCCTCATCGAGCACCGTTTGAGCCGTCAAACCGGCCGCGGAGAACAGAAACTGCTTGTGGGGCGCGACATGACTGTCGATCCCAGAGAAGACGGTCGGCCGAAGCTTGTCGAATCCGAACGTCGGATGTCCGCCGACCGCCATCGCCGTGACGATATGAGCGGCCTCGTGGAAGAGGATGCTCGCCGCGACGCCGTAGCTGAAATGTCTCCAGTAGTAGCGAGGCGACGAGATGGTGTCGGCGCTCTGCGCCCGCGCGGCGCTCGCCACCACGAGCACGGCGACCACGCCGGCCGTGGCGTGCGCGACAATGCGCCGGATGGCCGCCCGTCCCCGAACGCGATAAGATCCGTAGCGTCGCTCACGCACTCGAACTACCTCACATCGATGCGGCAAAAACTGTCCGACCTCGAAATTCAACGTGCCCTCGGCGGCCTCGCCGGCTGGGCGCGTCGCGGCGATGCGCTCAGCAAGACCTTCATCTTCGAGCGATTCGCCGACGGCATCGCATTCGTCGACCGTGTGGCGAAAGCGGCGGATGAAATGGATCACCATCCCGACATCGACATCCGTTACACCAAGATTACGATGACGCTGTCGACGCACGACGCGGGTGGGATCACCTCGTCCGACCTCAAGCTCGCCGAGCGCATCGAGTCCGTCACGACCTGACGTCGAGCCCGGCGAAAATATCGTCGACGATTGCCGTCGGCTGGGGGACGCCGGCGGCCAAAGCAAGATACTCGACGTCAAAAAACGCGGCCGAGTAGAAGCCCGCAGCCGAGCCCTGTTGCGTAGCGTGGGCGCGGAACGCGGCGTCCTTCCGACCCTTCCACGCGGCGACATCGATGTGAGCCGTCGCCGGCACGCTTTCCAGCTTGAACTTTGGATCAGGAAAGGGAAGCGTCCACGCCTGATAGTAGAGGCGCGACGGCCGATGCGGCTGCAATTGCTGATCAGGGTAAGCGGTCGCGAGCTGGGACAGGAAGAACGCGGCGGTCGCGGCGCGCGACAGGGCGCGGTGGTCGGCATGGCCCGTCGGTGCGCCTTCGGGACCAAAAGTCAGCACCACTGTCGGTCGAGTGCGCCGAATGAAGGCGACGATGTCGCCCGTCAACTGCGCGGAATCAGTCTGCGCGAGCTCGCCGTCTCGATAGCCCGGCATCTCGACAGCGCCGATACCGAGGACGTTCGCAGCCTCGCGAAGCTCGCGTCGTCTGAGTACGGCCAGCTCCTCGCGCGACGAAACAGGGACGCCGGCACTCTTGCCGGCGTCCCCGTTGGTCGCGCAAAAAAGATCGACTGGTACACCTGCCGCCGCGTACTTGGCGATGATCCCGCCGACGCAAAATGTCTCGTCGTCAGGATGCGCGAAGACGCAGCCGATGCGGTGCGTCAACTAGCGGCGACGCCCCCCGAGCAAGCTGAGGATGAACATGAACAGATTCAGCAGGTCGAGATAGATCGTCACCGCGGCGAAGACGTAATCATCCTGGCCATATGCACCCGAGCGAACGATGCGCCACGTGTCGAACACGAGCAGGCCGCTGAAGACGAACACGCCGATCGCCGAGAGGAACAGACCGACCGCGACGCTCTGCAAGAAGATGTTCAAGAGCGACGCGACCAGCATCACGATCAACCCGACGAAGAAGAACGCGCCCCACGCGCTGAAATCACGGCGGCTGAACACCGCATAGAGCGACAGCGCGCCAAACGCCGCAAACGTCAACGCCCCCGCCTGCAGCACGACACCAGGCACCGCACGCTCGGCCAGATACATCCCCGGCGCGATCGCGACGCCCATGACGAACGTGAACAGGAACGTCAGAACGAGATTCTTCGGAAACTCGCGCGCCGACCGCTGGGCCATGATCAACGGGATGAACGCCGCGATCATGGTGATGAAGGGATGCGCCGCGACGGCGTTGAACAGACCCGGTTGCACGAGCGTGAACGCCGTTCCCGCCATCGTGGCGAGAATGCTGAGGAACACCAGGCCGTACGTCCGGCGAACGAGCGTTGCGCGCTCGGCCCCTGACCGGACTTGAACTGCCGGTGCGTAGGAAATGCCCGAAATGCCCATGTTGAGCGATAGCTCCGTTGGAGAGTCGAACGTCGTGAATTATACCCCGTCGCATCGGGGCGGTGCCAGCGGCGGAGTCCGCTATTGCTCGGCCGTTCCGCGGGCGGTCACCGAAACCATCCCGTTCATGGTATGCAGACGCACCAGCCGAGCGAGGGTTCCGACCTGGCCTTGGATACGACGCGTCGACTTGCCGGACTGCGCGCTGGGTAGCGGCAAATTGCTATGCACCATCCCGTTCACCGCGGAAAGATCGAAGCGACCTTGCAGCGCCGGAGGGAATTCCGCGCGGATGTTGCCGTTGGTGGTGGATATGCGAATCGAGTCGGCGTCGGCAACTGAATCGACCGACACGCCGACGTTGCCGTTGGTCGTGATGAGCGCGATCGGACCGGAGACGTTCATCGCGGTCACGTTTCCGTTCGTGCTGCGCGCAATGACGCCGGCGGCTGAGCCGTCGATGTCGACTGAGCCGTTGCTCGTTCTCGCGTCCACGCTGACGTTCGACGGCAACTCGACGACAAAGTCGGCGCTCGCGTCGCTGCCGCGGTGGAAGAGGCTGAACATGTTGAGAAGTCCGCCGGTCGATCGGCCCTTGTAGCCGGAGGCGCCGCATTTTCCGCTGCCGCTCCACATCGCGCACACGAAAATGTCGTTGCCGTTGCGGACGACCTGGAACTGAACGTCCTTGGCGCGGCCTCGACGCCAACGACGACCACCATTCACCGTCAGTTGTTGGTTTGCAGCACGTCGGACGGTGATGTCTCCGGCGCCGTCACGAAAATGAACGGCCGTTCCGGCGGGCACTTCCGTCGACCACCGGAAGGCGTTTTGATCGGACCCGGGGCGGTTGCAGGCGGCCGCCAATAACAAGACGCCGAGCGAGGCATGGGCGCGGTAGCGCATGAGAGCTCCTGTCGTTCGCGTGCTCCACCCAATACGCGGCGGGCAGGAGGAAAGTTACCGCGACCTGCCTCCGCTATCGCTTTCGGAGCTCGACGTTCCCGTTGACGGTCTCGAGCTTGAGCCTGGGGCCGCCGGGCTTGCCGATATGCGCCCGGAGATGCTTCGGATCGAGCCGGCCGCTCACCGTCATCTCGAAGTTCGTGAACAGGGATCCATTCACCGTCTCGAGATCCACGTCGCCGCCGAAGTCGCCGGTGAAGTCCACGATGACGCTCCCGTTCACCGTCTCGAATTTCATGTTCGCGTCGGGATCGACGCGGCCCATTCGCGCCCGGACGTTGCCGTTGACGTTGGTCGCGTTGACCGGTCCGCCGGTCGTGCTGACGTCCACTTCGCCGTTCACGGTGCTGGCGTCCACTTCGGACGTTGCGCCGGCGACGCTCACCGCGCCGTTCACCGTCTCGACCGCGACTTTGACGCCGCGCGGAACGCGGACCTGGAACTCCACACTCACGTCGTTGTTCCGCGTCGAGCGGTCGCTGTGCGACTCGTAGTTTCTCTCGTCGCAGCTCGACCGCTCGCCCCAGAGCGCGCACACGAGGACGTTCTCGCCGCCGGATCCGAACTTCTTGGTGTCGAATCGCACGACAGCCGGATCGCCTTTCCGCCAACGCTTGGTCGCCACGATCTCGACCTGATCGCCGCTCGCCTGATCCACGGTGATGCCGCCGTTCATGTTCTTGACCCTGATCCAGCCGCCGGAGGGAATGCGGCCGGACCACTTGAAGCCCTCGGCGGTCTGAGTCGGCTGTCCGGCAGCGGGCAGCGCGAGGCCAGCGAGAAGGAGGAGAGAGAAACGGTATCGCATGATTACGAGAAAGTTGGATGACGCGGCGGATCAGCGAATGATGCGCAGCCTAAGGTCGCCGCTCACCGTCCCAACATCCAGACGCCGGCCGCCGTTCCCGATCCGCGCTTCGACGCGATGGCGGTTCATGCGGCCGTTGCCGAGGGTGAGCGGAAAGTCGCTGTTGATGTCGCCGCTGACGGTGGACATGGAGAGGTCGGCCTCGAAGGTGCGCGGCACTTCGAGCGTCACGTTGCCGCTCACGCTCTTGAACGAGAGATCGCCGCGGCCGGTGAGCTCATCGGCCTGCACGACAACGTCGCCGCTCACCGTGTGAGCCGTGATGGTGCTGGCGCGGATGTGCTCGAGGTGCACGTCGCCGCTCACGCTATTCGCGTTGACGTCGCCGCGCGCGCCGTTGACGAACACGTCGCCGCTCACCGAGGCTGCCGACAGCGAACCGAGGGTTGCCGGAATCGCCACCTCGAGGTCCATGCTCGCCCGACAACAGTCACGATCGTCGTCGTTGCTGTGCATGTGCAGCCCGTGCTCGTCGCACGACGAGTCGGTGTCAGTGTAGATGACGCAGATGTCGATGCCACGCGACGACTCGTGCACTTCGGCGCGGACGCGATCGAAGTAGCGGCTGTTGCCGCGCTTGATGCCGTTCACTTCGACTTGTCCGGTCGTGGACGGCGTGACCCGGACGTCGCCGGTGATGTTGTGGATCGCGACGTTACTGCCCGCCGCGACCGCTTTGTTCCAGTGGAAATCGCTGCGTTGCGCCTGGAGCGAGGTGGCGAGCGCGGTGGTCGCGAAGATCGTGGGAAGGAGACGCATCGTCGTTCCTGGTGAGTGGTCAGGGTCGGCGTTCGGGTGACGAAGCCCCGCGCCCGTTGGAAGAGATGGTGACGTCGCCGCTGAAGGTTTCGGCGCTGATACGCGCCGCGCCGCCGCCGATCTCGAAAGTGAACTTCTTGCTGTTCGACGAACCGATCCCGTGTTCGCCCGGCCGAAGAGTGATCGGGAACTGGCTCTCGATGCCGCCGTTCCAGGTGGAGATGGTGAGCTGCGCGCTCGCTTCCCGCTGGATGTGGAGGTTCACGTCGCCCGAGTGCGCGACGAGCTCGTAGCGCCCGGTCGGATCGATCAGGCCGTCGAAGGTGACGTCGCCGCTCGTGGTTTTGGCGCGAACGACTTTGGCCGTCACGCCGCGCAGGTCGACGTCGCCGCTCACGGTACCGATGTCCGCGTTGCCGCGGATCTCCGACGCTTTGACGCTCCCGCTCGTCGTGGCGATGACGACGTCGCCGACCACGCTGCGGACGGTGATGTCGCCCGAAAGCGTGTTGATGTCGACCCGGTTCGCGACGTCATCGACACCGACGTCGCCGCTCTGCGCGTGCACCTCGACTTCACCGCGAGTGCCGTGAACGCCGATGTCTCCCGACTGCGTGCGGGCGATCACGCGTGTCCCGAAGGGCACGCTCAGCTCGAGGTGCGAATCACCACTGCGCCGTCCAACCCCCGTCGCCTCGAGCATGACACGGGTCGCCGACGCATCGAGTCGGAGATTGTCGCCGTCGCTCGAGGCGCGCACGTGGATCTGGTTTCCGGAAGCTCCGGTGACGATGATGTCGCCGACTGAAGCGCTCACCGTGACGGTGCCGCTCTTGTCGAAGGCGAAGGTCGTGTCGATGCGGGAGCGGTCGTCCGAAGTGAAGCGCGTCCGTCGCTGCGCCTCGCTGGAGCGCGCTCCCGTCAACGTCAGAACGAGGGCGAGACCCGGGAGAAGAGCGTATCGAGTAGTCGAGAATGACATTGGCGTGCTCACATCCGCGACGTCGGCAGCGCCGTCGCCGTGCGGAGCAATTGAACCTTGTTGTCGAGGGCGTCGTTGAGCGACTGCATCAGATAGCCGCTGGCCGGGTCGCGGCGCAACGCGAGCCGACACTGAGCGATCGCCTCGTCGATGATCGCCATGTTCTTGGCGACCACCGCTACCGTGGACGAATCCAGATCGCGCTGCTTGAACTTGTAGACCGCGAGGAGGCCCGCGATCTCGTGATCGTACGTCTGTTCGGCCGTCGGTTTGTTGGAGACGGGGCGGATCGTGGTGGGCGGATTAGTCGCGCCGCCAGTGGATCGCGGGGGTTGAGCGACGGAATCCGTCGACACCGCCGGGCTACCGATCGTGCCGACGGGCTGCGTGGCGGCCGGCACTTCCCGTGTAGCAACCGTCGTCGGACGACCGCTCTCGATCGAGCGTCGCGTGATCTCACGCGTGACCGTCGCTGTAATCGCGATGAGCGCCGCCGCGGCCAAACCGACCCACGCTCGACGCGCCAGGTTACGGCGCGGAGCTGCCCCACCGCTACTACGCGGAAGCGCGACGACGGGCGTCTCGATGCGCTCGGCGATGCCACGCCACAGATCGCGGCTCGGCGTGAGCTCCGGAAGATTCGCCGCATCGATGCGAAGGCGGCGCAAATCGGCGAGCAGCGGACCGCACTCGTCGCAGTCCAACGCATGCGCCTCGATCGCCGCGCGCGTGCTTTCGTTCACGTCGCGGTCGAGGAAATCCGCCAACTTATGGGCGAACTCGTCGCAATTCATTGCCAGATCCGTCATCGGTTCAGTGCCTCCCGCAACAGGAGCCTCGCGCGGTGCAGCTGCGCTTTCGTCGCCCCTGACGTCACGCCGAGCATCTCGGCGATTTCCTCGTGTTTGTAACCCTCAACGTCGTGCAGTACGAACACCCGCCGCGCGCCTGGAGGCAGTTTGGTGATTGCCTCTTCCAGGTCCAGCAGGTCACCGGGAGCGAGCGGCATTCCCACGACACCGGGCAGCGAATCCATTCCCGCATCGTCGTCGTTCTCCTCGTAGCGCGACCGTTGTCGTCCTTCGACTTTCCGCGCGTTCAGGACCACGTTGACCGTCAATCGGTGCAGCCAGGTTCCGAACGAGCTCTCGCCACGAAAGAGATGCAGCTTCTCCCACGCCCGAACGAAGACATCCTGCGTCAGCTCTTCGGCGCGGGCACGGTCGCTGACCATGCGAGCGCAGAGGGAGAAGACCCGGTTCACATGCTCGCGGTACACACGCTCGAACGCACTCCGATCACCAGCCGCCGCTCGCGCGACGTCCGAATCGTTTTCACCGGCACGATTCACGGATGCTTCGATGATGGCCACTGCGGCTGCCATAGACCCCGGGAACGCTTCGTCCTTGCAACGAGTTGGACGGCCCCAGGTGACGGAAGGTTTGAACGGGGATGCATGGGAACGAACCCGTCGTCGCGCTCGAACGTAAGGTGATCAGTCCGTCGCGGCGAGCAGGGAAGGGAGTTCGGAAATCCTTTCGAGCCAAACACTTGGCGATCCCGGCTCGAGGTCCTGCCGCTTGAAGGCACCCCAGAG
Source organism: Gemmatimonadaceae bacterium (assembly GCA_035554995.1). Taxonomy (GTDB): domain Bacteria; phylum Gemmatimonadota; class Gemmatimonadetes; order Gemmatimonadales; family Gemmatimonadaceae; genus JAQBQB01. Next base: position 102 of record DATMHK010000159.1, on the reverse strand, counting down.
AGCGGCGAAGGTTCGAACGCCGGCCGCATTTCCGGCCAGGACGTCGTGCACGGAGTCGCCGACGAAGACGGCCTCGTCCGGGCCTCGGCCGAGGCGGTGGAG
>DATMHK010000158.1:0-4897 GCA_035554995.1 Gemmatimonadaceae bacterium | reverse complement strand
TCGAGCTGCGGAGTCGGCGTCGCGCTCAGGTTCAAGCGAGCGGTCGACTTCTGCAGCGCCTCGGGCCAGAGCCATTCGCCGCGCAGCGGAGTCTTGAGCGCCGCGAGCTGGTTCTGCGATGCCGTCGGCATGCGGATGGGGCCATTCTCGTTTTCGATGTTGCCGCTGGCGAAATAGCGGATCTGATCGATGCCGCCGCTCAACTGGCCGCCCCACTCGTTACGATAGCCGTCGTGGATCGGCGTCACGCTGTCCGTCGTCCACATGTTGAGGCTCGTGGCGCTATCCAGAATGCACAAGGCCCCGGTGCTGCTCGCGGCTACTGAGAGTTCTCTCAACACGCACTTGCGCTGCGTGGTCGAGCCGGGCGAGTGGCCGAGGATCGCGTACTGGGCGGGATAGTTGTTCTTATCCTGCACCAGACCCTGTTCGCCGAAGAAATTCCACTTCGGCGCGCCGGCGCGGCCCTTCTTCGTCGTGATCAGAATGACGCCGTTCGCGCCCGCCGTTCCGTACAGCGTGGCCGCCGACGGACCCTTCACGATCTCGATGTTCTCGATGTCCTCGGGATTGATATCGTTCACTCGGCTCGGACCCGTACCGCCGACGCTGATGCTGGTGTTCGCGCCGCCGGAGGCGTTGTCGCTCGTCATGCGAATGCCGTCGATGATGTAGATCGGATCATTCGACAACGACAGCGATGCGGTGCCGCGCACGCGAACGCGCGAGCCGGCGCCCGTCATGTTCGACGGAAGCACCTGTACGCCCGGCGCCTTCGCCACGAGCAGGTCACCCATGTTCATGACCGGCGAGTTGGCGAGCAGCTTGTTGGCGTCGAGGTTCGTTACGGAGTTTCCGAGCTCGGTGCGGCGCTGTTGGCCGGTCGCGGTCGTCACGACTTCCTCGAGCTGTACGATGCTCTGCGACATCGCGAAGTCGAGCGTCGCCGTTTCGCCGGAGACCGTGCGGACCGACTTCTTCTGCTCCTGGAATCCGACGCGGATCACGCGGATCTCCGCGGTTCCGGGCGGAACGTTACGAACCGTGTATTTCCCGTCTTGTCCCGACGTCGTGAAGAGAGACGTCCCGAGAACAATGATGCGGGCTTCTTGAATCGGTTGCCCTGCGCCGGTCTCGGTGACTCGTCCTGTTACGGTGGCCCCTTGGGCGGCGAGTGGAGCTGCCGCGAAAATGCTGAGGCCGGCGACGGAGAGGGTACGTGCCCAACGTGGAATCGGTACGCGTCGCATGATCAACTTCCTTTGCCGGAGGAGAATGGAAGGGAGCGACTACGGCGGACATGGCCGTAAAGCCATGTGTGTCAAACCGATGGATAAAACCCGCGGTTGACGTGGGACGTCACATGACCGGCACGATCGGGCCCCAAACGTTTACCAGATCGTGAACCAGTCGAGTTTCGTCGCGCGAAAGCCTATACCCTGCGTCGAAACACCGCAAGAAGCGCCTGCCCGACAACCCGCCTGCTTCGAGCTGTCAGTCGCCGGCGAAATGCGAATCAGCGTCCGAAGCCGACTCCATCATCGCGGCCAGTTGCGCCACATCCACCATCGGCGCTGAGAGATCGAGGGTGAGTTGCTGTACGGGAATGAAGGACCGGCGGTGGTGCGGCGTCACGCCGTGGTCGGCGAGCCCCTGCATGTGCGCAAGCGTGCAGTATCCGACGTTCCTGTCCCAGCGGTAGTCCGGGTAGCGTCCGGCGAGCGATCGCATCACCCGATCGCGAGTCACTTTGGCGAGAATCGACGCGCAGGCGATGCTGTAACACAGGTCGTCGCCGTCGACGATCGCGGTGTGCGGCACCTCGAGCGTGCGAAACGGCTTGCCGTCGACGAGCACGTGATTCGGCGGCACGCGTAGACGGCCGAGTGCCCGGCGCATGGCGATCACCGTCGCCTGGTAGATGTTGACGCGATCGATCTCGCGAACAGAGGCGGCGCCGATGCCGTAGCACACGGCGCGCTCGCGAATCTTGGGCGCGAGCCGGTTGCGCTGATCGGCGCTCAGGCGCTTCGAGTCGTCGACGCCCGGAATCGCGCGTGCGTCGGGCGGCATGATGACCGCGCATGCGACAACGGGACCCGCCAGAGGGCCCCGTCCGACTTCGTCAACGCCAGCAATGAGGGGCCCGACCACTTTCCGAAGCTCACGCTCGATCGGCTTCCACCGATCTCGAGCCATCGCTCGGGCCTCGCCGCGCGACAGTTACTCGTTCGCGGTTCCGGTCTCGGGCACGGCGACCCGCGTCTTCTTCTCGCGGATGCGCGTGGCCTTACCGGTGAGGTTGCGCAGGTAGTAGAGCTTGGCGCGGCGAACGCGTCCGCGACGCACGACGACAACCTCGGCCAGCATCGGGCTGTGCACGGGGAAGATGCGCTCGACGCCGACACCGTTAGAGATCTTGCGGACGGTGAACGTCTCGCTGACGCCGGCACCACGACGGGCAATGCATACGCCCTCGAAGGCCTGGATACGCTCTTTCTCGCCTTCCTTCACCCGCACGTTCACTCGCAGCGTGTCGCCCGGACGGAATGGAGGAACGTTCCGGAGCCACTCTTTCTGCGTTTCGATGAAGGCATGCATATGACGCTCGGGGCTAAGGGCCCTGTTGATCGGTTCTGGTAGAGACTTGGGATACTAAGCTGTTGTGGCCGCGAAAGCTAGGGAACATCCCTTTTCCCGCTGAGCCGCCGCGCCTCGGCCTCTTTCCATTCGGCGACCTTCTTGTGATCGCCGGATAACAGCACTTCCGGCACGGTGAGCCCACGGAACTCCGGCGGCCTGGTATAGCTCGGAGCGCTCAGGCCGCGGTCGAAAAAAGAGTCGGTGCGGGCGCTCTCAAGGTCGGACATCGCGCCCGGAAGCAACCGCACAGTCGCGTCGATGACCGCGAGGGCGGCGGGTTCACCTCCCGTGAGCACGAAGTCGCCAAGCGACAACTCCTCGGTAGCGAGATGATCGGCGACCCGCTGGTCAACGTCCTTGTAGTGGCCGCAGAGCAGCGTGAGGTCGGCACCTTGGGCATATCGAATCGCGTCGCTCTGGGCAAAGCGCTTTCCACGCGCCGACATCAGCACGATCGGTCCGGTCGTGCTCAGCGACTCGACGGCCTCGAAAAACGGCCCCGGCTTCATCACCATGCCCGGACCGCCCCCGTACGGGTAGTCGTCGACGGTGCGATGCCGATCGTGCGTGAAGTCGCGGAGGTCCAACACGCGGTATTCGACCGCGCCGGCATCGCGAGCGCGGGCCGGAATGCTCAGGCCGAGCGGCGTCGTGAAAAAATCCGGAAAGATCGTGATGACGTTGATGCGGAGCGGCCGGGCGACCGGCGACTCCGATTCCGTGGGCGGCGCGTCAGTCATCGAGCAGTCCCGCCGGTGGATCGATGCGGATGACGCGGGCGTCGCGATCGACCGACGTGACGAAACGGTCGTACGGAACGAGCACGGTGCCTTGGCCGCGGCGCACGTCGAGGGTCAGACCCTGGGGAAGCTCGTACAGCTGTTCGACCGTGCCGACCGCCTCTCCCGACTCGAGCTCGACGCGCATGCCGAGCAGGTCGTGCACGTACACCTCGTCCTCGCCAAGCGGCTCGAGCTCAGAAGCGGGAACGAGCAGATATCGATCGCGCCAGGTATCGGCGATCGCGCGATCGTCGATCTCGCCGAAGTGGACGATGAAACCGCCCTTGAACGGCTGGGCCGACATGACGGTCAGTTCGCGACGGTCCTTCGCCGGATCGCCGCTCACCGTGCCGGCGACGAGCTTTCGTCCTCGCGCGAACACGCCATCGGGATCATCGGTCATTGCTTCGACGACGAGGTCGCCGCGTATGCCGTGCGACTTGCGCACCCGTCCAACAATGACCAGGTCGTCGTTAGCCACGGATATGAATCAAACGGCCGCCGTAATGACCAAAAGTGAAGTGGGGTCTGACCCTATTTCAAAAACTCTAAATGGGGTCTGACCCCATTTCGCTAGCGATCGCGAGTCCACAACAGCAACGTGCCGCAGCCCGTGCCGGTCGTGTTGAACTGCACCGGCAGGCTCGCACCACCGGGGTAGTACTCGATGCCGCCGTACTCGATGGCGCCCATGTGGCCGAAGTCCGGCGGCGGCGGGTGCTGGCGATCCGAAGGTCCGTCCCACGGGCCATTCCAGATCCGGACGCCATCCATGTAGACCGTGACGAAGCATTGATTGGGGCTGCCCGCAGGTTTCTTTCGAAAGACCGGTCCGCCGTCGCCAACGGTCCGCCCCGACGCGAGGTACACGGCCGATCCAATGAACACCTGCGACACACCAGGAATGCGACCGGAGATCACACCGGCCATCTGCCGCGCATCGCTGTCGCGGAGAATGTTCTCCGTGACGAAGTAGCCGCCCTGCCCCGCATGCCGTCGCTCTTCCATGCCGGCGAGTCCCGGCGACCGCCGACGCTCGCCGGCAGTCGTTGTCCTCACGGTGTCGAGGGCCACGACCACCGGAGCGAGAATGAATTCGCGCTCCGTCACCACGTTCGCCTTGATCTCGATGGTGTCAGTGACCGGAGTAAATCCCACGGCCCGCAGCGTCACCGCGTACCGACCCGCGGGAACCGAGGCGACCCCGAATTCGCCGAGATAGTTGCTCGTGACGAACCGATTGATCTGCGGCAATCGAATCTCGACGCCGCCGATCATGTGACCCGAGGAGTCGCGCGCCACCGTGCCCACCAGCGAACCGTTTTGCGCCTGAACGGAAGCGGCCGCCGCCAACGTGGCGACGGCCGCGAACACGCGCGCGGACGGAAATGCGGACCGGCCAATCGGCGCGAACCGCATCACGTCCTCATATCACGTTTCCGCGGAGCTCACCGGCACGGCCGTCGCCGTGA
>DATMHK010000157.1:0-4530 GCA_035554995.1 Gemmatimonadaceae bacterium | reverse complement strand
TGGACAGCGCTCTTCGTCGCGATCAGCGGTCTGGTCACGGAGGTCGGCGGCCGGATGACCCACGGCTCGGTGATCGCGCGCGAGTACGGCCTGCCCGCCGTGGTCAGCGTCCAACAGGCCACGCGGTTGATCCGCGATGGGCAACGGATCCGCGTGCACGGAACGAAGGGGTACGTCGAGCTTCTCGACTAGTTGCTTGTCGAGAACTGCGTGCGGCGCGATGCGCGCCTAATCGCATTCGGGATGATGCCAGTCCTCTTGCGACGCGACGCGCAGCGGAACGGATATCGTGCTCCCGTTTTGCAGGGTGAGCACCACGACGCCGGCGCCGGACGCGAGCAGCTCGAACATTCGATCGCGATCCGCGCCGGCAATGGTCGCGGCGCTCGTTGCCGTCATCGAAACCGCCGAGGTGCTCGACATCGATAGCGACAGCAGCGATTGTCCGGCGCTGTTCCGGAGTACCAAGCCGGTCGCGGGCGACGCGAGCCCTTCACCGCGAATGTTCCAGGTCAGGTCACTCGGCACTGGCCCATCGTCGTGATACTGCCGAAAGTTCACGGACGTGACGGTCACCGTGCCGCTCGCGACGCTCATCGTTCCGTCCGTCCCGACGAATCGCGTCTCGTAAGTACACTGGTACGGGTTGCAGGCCGCCGCGAAAAGCGACGCGCCAATGAGCGCGAGTGCGCGAGAGAATCGAGTCGGTCGTCGGGGCATGGGTCCGTGGTCTCGGTCGCTTGAGGCAACGGCCGTGCCCGCGAGGCTCAGCGGGCGCCCCATTTGTTTGACTTGGACTCCCGATCATATACTATGAATGTCACCCCCCCTCATTCCTACGCGCTTATGAGCAAGTACACTCTCCGCGTGAACGGCCAGTCTCGCTCGGTGGACGTGACGCCGGACACGCCGCTGCTCTGGGTCCTTCGCGATTCTCTGGGCCTCGTCGGCACCAAATACGGCTGCGGCGTCGGCGAGTGCGGTGCCTGCACGGTTCATCTCGACGGCAAGGCCACGCGTGCCTGTCAGACGCCGGTCGCGGAGGTGGGACGCGCCGAGGTCACGACGATCGAGGGCCTCGACGCAGCGGGTAAGCATCCGCTGCAGCAGGCGTGGCTCGAGCTCGACGTGCCGCAGTGCGGGTACTGTCAGGCCGGGCAAATCATGACGGCGGCGGCGTTGCTCAAGCGCACTCCGCGTCCGAGCGACGCCGACATCGACAAGATGATGGCCGGCAACCTGTGTCGCTGTAACTCGTACGTGCGCATCCGCGCCGGCATCAAGCGAGCGGCGGAGCTCACCGGCGGCGGCACGCGCGCCGAGGGAGGAAGCCGGTCATGAAACGCTTGCTCGAGTCGTCCCAGCCGGCCGTGGATCGCCGCGCATTCATCAAGGTCAGCGCGCTCGCCGGCGGCGGTCTGTTGGTCGGCACGTATCTGCGCTTTGGACCCGCGACCGCACTAGCGGAGAGTCTCCCCGCGACGGCCGACAACTTCGCGCCGAATGCGTTCATCAGCATCACGCCCGCTGGCGCAATCTCGATCATCGCGCCGAATTCCGAGATGGGGCAGGGCATCAAGACGTCGCTGCCGATGATCGTCGCCGAGGAGCTCGACGTCGCGTGGGAGCAGGTGACGATCGTGCAGGGTGATTTGAATCCCGCGTATGGCCGCCAGATGTCGGTCGGCAGTCAGTCCACGCCCACGAACTACGCGCCGATGCGCCGCGCCGGCGCGACTGCACGCGCGATGCTCGTCGCGGCGGCCGCGCAGACCTGGGGTGTGCCCGAGACCGAGTGTACGACTGAAAAGGGTGCGGTCGTTCACGCGAAATCGAAGCGTCGAGCGACGTACGGCGAGCTCGCAACGAAAGCCGCGACGCTCACGCCGCCGGCCGATGCGCCGCTGAAAGACCCGAAAGACTTCAAGCTGATCGGCACGCGCGTGCCCGGCGTAGACAACAAGAAGATCGTGACCGGCACGGCGCTCTTCGGCATCGACGTAAAGCTGCCGGGGATGTTGTACGCGACCTACACGAAATGCCCCACGTTCGGCGGCAAAGTCGTGAGCGCCAACCTCGATGAAGTGAAGAAGCGCCCCGGTGTGCGTGATGCCTTCCTGCTCGATGGCATCGAAGGCTTGACGCCGGGTGTTGCCATCGTCGCCGACTCGACGTGGAACGCGTTCAGCGCGGCGGACGCGCTCAAGGTCCAGTGGGACGCCGGTCCGGTAGCGACCCAGAGCAGCGCGGAGATGGCGACGCAGGCCCACCAGCTGGCGAGCTCGACGCCTCCGGCGCCGCTCCCTCAAGAGGCGAAGGTCATCGAGGCGGCCTATCACTATCCCTTCCTCGCCCACGCCACGCTCGAGCCGCAAAACTGCACCGCGCTGTTCAAGAACGGCGTGATGGAGATGTGGACGCCGACACAGATTCCGTCGAGCGGGCAAGGCCTCGTTACCCGCGGTCTCGGTCTCGAACCAAAAAACGTCATCGTGCACATCACGCGGCTCGGCGGCGGCTTCGGCCGGCGCGGCAGCAACGAGTTTTCCATCGAAGCAGCCGTCATCGCCAAGAAGCTCGAAGGGACGCCGGTGAAGCTGATGTGGAAACGCGAAGACGATTTCGGGCACGACAACTACCGTTCGAACGGTTGGCACTACTTCACCGCGGGTCTCGATGGCGGCGGCAAGGTGGTGGCGCTGCACGACGCGTTCGTGAAGATGCAGGGTGGTCCCGGCGACATGAGCGCCGGTGGATTCCCGTTCATCGCGATCCCCGGCTCACAGGTGAAGTCGAGCAAGCTTCCCGCGGGCATTCCGACGGGGTATTGGCGCGCGCCGGGCGACAACGGGAACATCTGGGCGACGCAGTGCTTCGTCGACGAGTTGGCTCACGCTGCTGGCCGCGATCCGCTTGCCTTCACACTCGACTTGCTCGCGTCGGTTCCCGCCGGTGGCCGGTTCGACCCCGCGAAGATGAAGACCGTGCTCGAGCGCGCGACTCAAAAGGCGGGGTGGGGAAAGTCGCGTCCGCGCGGCGAAGGACAAGGCTTGGCGATCACGCACACGAACAACGCGTACGTCGCGATCGTCGCCGATGTCTCCGTGAGTCGAGAGGGCGAGCTCACGATCAACAAGCTGACCGCTGTCGTCGACGCCGGCACGATCATCAACCTCAGCGCCGCGGAGAGTCAGGTGCAAGGCGCGATGCTCGACGGCATCAGCGCGGCGTGGTTCCAGAAGATCACCATCGAACACGGCGCGGCCGCGCAGACGAACTTCCACGAGTACGCGATGCTGCGAATGAATCATTCGCCGCGCGTCGTCGACGTCGAGTTCATCAAGTCCGTCGCGCCGCCGACGGGTTTGGGAGAGCCAGGTTTGCCCGCGGCGGCGCCGGCGCTTTGCAACGCGATCTTCGCGGCCACCGGCAAGCGAGTTCGCACGTTGCCCATCGCCGACGCCAGCTTGAAGTGGTCATGAAGCTCGGGCGCGACTCGGTGACTCGGCGAAAACGAGGCTAACCGAAGCGCGCGTAAAAACCGACCACTGCATGGAGCGCCAGCCCGAGAAACACGGCGCTCCAGAACGCCGCGCGCGACAGTTCGGCGTGCATTCGTCGCAACGTGTACGCGCCGAGCGGAATCCAGAACAAGGTGCCGGTGATTACGCCGGGCGAGTAACTGCGCGTCACGATCGTCAACACCAGGTGTAGGCAGCCGTTGACGAACGTGGCGGCCGCAAAGGGCACGACGAACCATGCGTTGCCGAGCGTCGCCACGATCGAAACGACGAACATGATGATCAAGGCGATCGTGTTGAGCTCGAGGAAGCCGGCTGGTCCGAACGTGAAGCCGAGCCAGCGTGCCGACCACGCAGGGAATCCGCCGACGTACTCCTCGGTGATGTGCGCGAGAAACGTGGCGGGGAAGAGCAGCGGCCACGCGCGCGGGAGACTCGTGTCGATCGTCAGCGTCGCCATGATTCTATTGTACTAGTTAACTAGTACAATGTCAAACGGCGGGTCACGCCTCGACCTGAGCCCATAGTCGCATGGCGGCCTCACGAGTGCGGGCTAACGTTTGTTCTTATGAACGCGCGTATAAGCGGCGTCGGGCGCATTCTTGGATTGGCGTCCTTCTACGTCATCTTCGCGCGTCTCGGACTGTCCCTCGGCGCGGTCGCGGGGTTCGCGACCCTGGTTTGGCCGCCGACCGGCATTTCGATCGCCGCACTCCTGCTCTTCGGCGTTCGCGTGTGGCCCGGCGTCTTCATTGGCGCATCGATCGCGAACCTCCTGGGCGGCGCGTCCGTGCCCGTTGCGCTGGGGATCGCCGTCGGAAACACCGCGGAAGCTCTGGTCTGCGCATTTATAGTTTCGCGGTTCAGTCGGCCAGCCGCGTTGCTGGAGAATGTGCGAAGCGTGACGGCGCTGATTCTCGGCGCGGTCGTCGGAGCGATGGTCAGTGCGAGCATCGGCGTCGTGAGTCTCTACGGCGGCGGCGTCGTCCGCGTGGCGGAGATCCGGCCG
>DATMHK010000156.1:0-14091 GCA_035554995.1 Gemmatimonadaceae bacterium | reverse complement strand
CCGCCCCTGCGCGGCGACGATCGACGCATCACTCGGCGCCGATCTTCTGGTCCACGAATCGACCTTTGGCGACGAAGATGCGCCGCGTGCGTTGGAGACAGGCCACTCGACCGCACGCGAGGCGGCACAGGTGGCGGCCGGCGCCGGGGTGCGGCGTCTATTGCTGACGCACTTCTCCGCCCGCTATTCGCGCGACGCGTCCGATCTGGAGCGTGAGGCGCGGAGCGTCTTTCCGAATACTCTAATTGGAAAAGATGGGATGGAGATCGATGTCCCGTACGAATCCTGACGGGCCCTGCGTGCTTGTGAAGTCTGGCTGGTACCGGCGATATCGGCTGGCGATGGAAACGGCCGCGGGCTAACGCGGACACTGCGGGCTAACGCTGTTGCGGGAGGCCACGGCGCGCCAGCGTGCCACTGCCGCGACGAAAGCCTGAATTCTTTGGGACTACCTCAGGATGTGTCGGCGCGCGAAGCATCCCGAGGTTGTAACCCAAAATTCAGGTTCGTGGCGCGAAGGAACCGGCTCGCTTCAGCGTTAGCCAGTATGTGTCCGCGTTAGCCCGCGGCCTTTCAATCGTTAGATCGTCCCCACCTACCAACTCTGGGTGACGCTCACTCAGCCATCGGACGCCTGCTCCGACGGAATCAACGGATCCGGTCGCGAGATCTTCATCGATCGACGATAGAGCCGCGCCAAATCATCGTCCGACAACGCGTCGAGAATCTTGCCCGGCGTCAACCGTGACGTGACGCTTCGCGCCTCAGGGCTGCTGCTCAAGTACCAGTTGTAACGATCGAGTCGCGCCGTGGCGCCGTCGGGATGACGGAAGGTCACCATCGCGTTGCTCGACCCGGGAAGTGTCACGTTGACCACCCAGGTAATGCCGTCGGGTGACCGCCAGGTTCGCATGGTCGTGCCGTTGTAAGAGTTCGTTGTATTCAGCCGACCAACTGTGGGACCAAAGGCCGCCGGCCGGCGTAGCCCGCATCGACCTCGTGCCAGAACCGCACCTCGGGCTCACCAAGGTGCCAGCACAATAGCACGGGACGACCGTCCAGCTCGGCCGGGAAATCTACAAGCCCGAGCCGCGGATCCTTGAGTTGAATGCCGAGGTCCGCCAATTCGCGCTGATAGTCGTCGAGCTCACGCGCGAAACCGAGCGCGCGCTGCTCGAGCTCTTGGCCGCGGGTCTGCGCGTCGTCGGAACGGGACGCCGAGGCTACCAGATCGAGCTCGAGGATCGTCTCGCGCCATCGCCGATGTTGGGCGACGACGTCTTCGACGATTCGTCGCACCAACGGCAACGTTCGATTGGCCTGCTCGACGGTGAACTGCCGCATCCCGAAATCTACCTCGGTTTCGCGCGAGCTAATCGCTCGGCCTCGCGCTCTTCCAGTCGCCGGCGTCTGCGCTGCTCCGCGGCGGCATGCCGGCGAATCTCATCCGGCGTCTCCGGCACGATCGCCGGTACGTCAATGGGACGACCGTTTCGATCGACGGCAACGAAGGTGAGATAGCATGAATTCGTGTGGCGCCGGCGTCCCGACAACAATTCCTCCGCTTCAACGCGGACGCCCACTTCCATCGACGTCTTGCCGACGTAGTTGATGCTCGCCTTCATGACGACCAGGTCGCCGAGGTGAATCGGCTCGCGAAAGTCGACGCGGTCGATCGAGACCGTGACCACGCTCGCGCGGCTGTGTCGAAACGCGGCGATCGCCGCTGTTTTGTCCATCATCGCGAGGATCACGCCACCGAACACGTGGCCCAGGTTGTTCGCGTCCCCGGGCATCATGAGCTCGGACGTCTCGTGCTGGCTTTCGCGGACGGTCTTGGATGCGCGCATGTACGGTTGTGAAGAGAAGATCCGAAATGCGGAACTCCGAGCGAAGGCGCGGAGCGCCGGAGTGAGGAACTACGGCTAGGTTCCGGCGAGGCCGCGCCGAGGCGACACGAGCACCTTCGTCATACAACGCTGCGGCATTGAACGCATCGGTCAGCTCGCGCCGCTCGGCGGCGCTGATCGGCGGACGGTCCAGCCAGTCGATGCGGTGGAGCGGCGCCATGATCGACGTGAGCGGCCACTCGCGATGCGTCGAATCGGCCAACGAGACGGTCGCGATCTCGCCCGCGCTGTCATAGCGCGCAATCACCGTATAGCCGGGATGGGTCCAGCGGTCAGTGCCGTCTGCGTCCGTGGACGGCCGGCCGTCGCGAATCTCCGCCCACCACGGCGATGTCGGTCCCGTAATAGGATCGAGCTCGACGCCGTCGCCGGCGCGACCTTCACCGCGTCCGGGGATCGTAAAGATGACCGTGGGACTGCCATCTATATCGGACAGACTGAAGCTTCGGTCATCGAATTCGGCGCTCGCGATCGCCGCGGCGGCCCGGCGGCGGGTATCGTTCAGGCGTCCCTCGGCGCGAACCAGCGAGTCACGAACGAGACCGAACGCGGTTCGTCCTTCCCTCGCCACTCGCGTCGCGGCGGAGTCCCCGAAGAGGTCTCGCAAACGCTCACCGGTCCCCGAGCGAAGGTCGATCACCCCGCGCCGCGTCGTGTGCCACGGCTGAGTGCCCGGGAAATCGACGTCGACGTGGTATTCATATGAGAGGTAGGGACCGAGGACATCGAGGATATCGAGCTCGGCCGTAGCAGAGGTGCTCGGGTCTGGTCGCACCTCGTCGTCGGGATCCAACGGCCGCTCATTCGGATGAGCCTTGGCATACAACCCGGCCAATCGGGGTACGATAGTGTCGGCGAGCACCGCGGCGCTGTCGCCTCTTGCCAGGGCGCGCCGGTACACGCGCTCGCCGAGGAGGAGGGCATCCTCGAACGAGTAATCGTCATCGGCGGCAAAGAGCTCGTACCATTGTCCGGCATATCGGGCCACGATCAGCGGAACGCCACGCACGCTCACGCGACCGTTCGTCGTCGATACCCAGAACGCGGAATCCGCGCTGCTGAGCAGGAACTCGGCGCGCGGCGGCGGGAGTCGCGACGCGTCACGGGCACTCGGCGCCGAACACGCGGCGACGATGACGAAAGCACCCGCGAGGGCGCGGCGATAGCCGCGCGAGGAAGGAAGCATCGTGGCAAATATACTGCACTAGATTCAACTCGCCTCTCTCGATAGCGCATGCGTTTTCGACTACGACATCTCAGCGTCGCCATTCTCGGCTCACTTGGCTGCACCGCCGCGGCCGAGCGAACCAGCCAACATTCGACGACGAACACCAAGGCTCCGGACACCATCGCCGCCGGCATCGTCGCCGCCGGCACCGTCGTCGCCGACAGTCTGCCCGCGCCGTCCGCGGTGCGCGCGCTGTATGTGAACCGCTGGGCGTCACAGAGCCGAAAGCGCATGGCGAAGCTGATCGCAACGGCGGATTCCACCGAGATCAACGCGCTCGTCATCGACATGAAGGACGAGTTCGGGCTCAACTACGCGACGAAGAACTCCGAGTTCGCCAAGAACGCGGGCACGGCTTCAAAGATCTCGAACGTCACGGCGCTGATCGATACGCTCAAAGCGCACAAGATCCTGCCGATCGCGCGAATCGTCGTGTTCAAAGATTCGGTAACGGCGCGCGTTCATCCAGACTGGACGATCCGCAAATCCGATAACTCGATTTGGCGCGACAAAAAGGGCATCGCCTGGGTGAACCCGTACCACCGTGAGCTCTGGGACTACAACATCGGCGTCGCCGAAGAATTGGTGAAGCTTGGCTTCGGCGAGATCCAGTTCGATTACATTCGTTTCCCCGAACCCTATCCGAGCCTGCCCAAGCAGGTCTTCCCGGACTCGAAGGATCTGCCCAAGCCCGCGGCCCTGGCGGAGTACCTCAAGCACGCCAAGACGCGACTCAACAAGCTCGGCGTCCGCTCGACCGCGGACATCTTCGGGTTGGTGACGACGGTTGGCGGCGCCCTCGAGGTCGGCCAGGATTGGGAGAAGATCTCACCGGTGGTGGACGTCGTGCTTCCTATGGTGTATCCGTCGCATTATCCGCGCGGAAGCCTTGGCGTTCCGTACCCGAACGCCGACCCATACAAGATCATTCACATCGCGATCTCCCGCGCGCGCGAGCGGGACAAGAAGCTCGGCATCTCGGAGGCAGAGCACATCCGTCCGTGGCTCCAGGCGTTCACACTGGGCAAGCCGGAATACGGGGCGGAACAGCTTCGCGAGCAAAAGCGGGCCGTCTACGAGTCCGGCTACGACGGCTGGGTCATGTGGAACCCCGGCTCGATCTACGACGTGTACCTGCCTGCGCTCGAGAAAACACTACAGTCGCGCAAGAAGCCGTAGTCGCCGAGCAGCCGAGCAGCCGAGCAGCCGAGCAGCCGAGCAGCCGCCGATCACGGCACGCCGGCCGATTTGAGCACGATCGTCAGAGTCGCGATCTCGTCGATCCAGCGGCCGACCGTCGCTTCTCCCGCCAGACCGTTTTTCACGCCGCGCACGCGCAGCGGACGATCGAGGCCGGCGCCGCAGACGATGAATTTTCCGTCGTCGCCGGCCTCGCCGATCCGCCGAATGGGCTGAATGAGCGTATCGGACACCGCGAGTGAATCGCGAACGAGACGCGCGGTCGTCTCCACCTCGACGCGCGCGTGGTCGGCGATCGAGCCGTCCGAGTTGAGCAGGCGCGCGAACACGACGCCGCTTCCCGCCTTGTACGACGACGCTGGGCAGACGAGCGGCAGAATCTCGCTTCGCGGATGCAGAATGACGTGCACCGGGACGTCGCGACTCTCCGTCAGGAACACGCGCGTTGGGATGTTGCGGCCGATCGACTGCGTGGCGAGCGCGCTGTCCGAAGCCACGAGCACGTAGCTGCCCGGGAATTGAGACTTGAAGTCGAACTCCCCTTTATCGTCGGCAACGACTGTGTCGCGGCCGCCGCTAAACCACACGCGCGCATTCGGAATCCGCGTTCCGCCCTGGTCCGTAACGACGCCGAAGATCTTGCTCAACCCCAGGTTCCAGTGGCTGCCGTCGGGCCAGACCGCGAATCCGGTCTCGCCCCCGGTTTCCTGATAGCCGAGCACGCGCACATTGCCGCGCAGCGGCCGCGGCGGAGGCCTGCGCCGAACACCCGAGTAGTCCGCGTCTATCGCGAGGATCGCCGAATGAATGTCCCAGCGCACGATCATCGGAACGCCGTTGGGCATCGTCGCGAAGGTGAGCGACCCGCCGCTGCCGCGCGCGCGCGACTCGAGGTTCGTATACTCGAACTCGAACGAGCGAAGACTCGGCTTTAGTCGATCGAGCCAGAGCGTGCCGGCGAGATCGACGACCGTGTCGCGCGCCCGAATGTCCGCCGGCTCGAATCCGATGCCGATCTGATTGTCGTGTTGCGCGTCCGAGTCGACGACGCGCATGCAGTGCGTGGCCGCGAAGCTCGGATCGAGAAGCACCGCTTCATCCGGCGCGAAATAATCGCGGTCGCCGCCGAGGTGCTCGCGCATGTACCCCTCGGCCTCGAAGGCCCACGCCGGACGGGCGGCCACGTACGACCGGTCGGCGACGATGTCCTTCGTGCGGCTGCTGTCGCTCTCGATCTGTTTTCGAATGGGATCGCGCGTGCGCCAGTACGTTCGGATCCTCAGCCGCGGCGGGTTCGACTCGCGCGCCACGACGCTGGCGAGCAGCCCGTCGCGAGCCTGTTCCCAAAGCTCGAGCGCCTGGCTTGCGCCCGGCTTGCCCGGACAGACGCGCCCTTCCGTTGCCGTGACTGCCGTCAGCCGCGAGGCGATGGGCGTCAGGCGAAAATCCATCGTGCTGTCGGACGCGGCGATCGTTGCGTCCACGGGCCGATACCCGATGCGCACAATGTGAATGGTGCGCGAGCCGCGAAGCCGAGCCGCCGCGTAGCGGCCTCTGTCGTCGGCGATGGTTCGCGAGAGAAACTGCCCCGCCGAGTCGAGCACGGAGACCACGGCACCGGTCACCGGCTCGCCGGTCGCACTGTCCGTGAGCGTCCCGCGAACCCGTTGCGCCTGCGCGACGGGCGGCGTGATCGCGGCGGTCGCCGCGGTCAGAGCGATCAGCAGCCCCGCTCTAAGTTCGCCCATGGGCTAGGGCGCGAACGCCGTCGAGCAGCCGATCCACTTCGTGCTCACTCGTATAGCAACTGCAGCCCACGCGAACGAGTCCACCAGGCACGAGCCCGAACCGTTCGATGACAGTCGCCGCGTAGAAGTCGCCGTTCGACACGAACACACCGCGCTTCGCCAACGAGAGGGCGACGTCGTCGGTCGTCGTGCCCCGTAGGGTGAACGAAACAGTGGGCGTGCGCGGCGTGGACGGCGCCGGCCCGTAGACACGAACGCCGTCGATCGAACGGAGTCCATCCCAGAGACGCGTCGCGAGGGCGGTCCCGCGCGAATGCAGTGCGGCGAAAGTCGCCTGTAGCGCCTCGCGGCGCGACGAGACACCGCCGGAGAGCGACGCGAGGAAGTCGACGGCGGCCGCCGCGCCGACGATGCCTTCGTGATTCTGTGTGCCGGTCTCGAGCCGCTCGGGCGACTCCTGCGGCGCCGGATCGAGTCGTGGAGCGTCGAGCGCTTCGATGAGCTCCCGCTTTCCCCAAAGGATGCCGATGTGCGGCCCGTAGAACTTGTACGCCGAGCACGAGAGGAAGTCGCATCCGATCGCCTGCACGTCGACAAGGTGGTGCGGCGCGTAGTGAACGGCGTCCACGAAGACTGTGGCACCGGCGGCAGCCTTGGCGAGTCGCGATGCGGCGGCAACGTCGGTGATGGTACCGAGGGCGTTCGACGCGGCGCCGATCGCCAACACCTTCGTGCGCGAGTTGAGCGCCGACTCGAGTCCCGCCCAATCCAGCCGGCCGTCGTCGAGGCGCAGGTTCACGGTGCGAATCGTGACTCCGCGGTCGCGCTCCAGCGCGCGCCACGGCGCGATGTTCCCGTGATGGTCGAGCTCCGTGACGACGATCTCGTCGCCCGGACCAAGCCCGCGGCCGATCGCGCGGGCGAGATGGAACGTGAGGCTCGTCATGTTCTGTCCGAACGCGATCTCGTCCGGGCGGCCGTTCACAAACTCGGCGATGGCTTCGCGCGAACGCGCGATCAGCTCGTCGGTCTCTTCACTCGTCGGATAGCGCCAATGCGTGTTGGCGTTGTGGTGATAGAGATAGTCGTCCATCGCCGCGACGACCTGCTGCGGGACTTGAGTCCCGCCTGGCCCATCGAGGTATGCGACCGGAACTCCGGCGTGCGTTCGCCGCATCGCCGGAAAGGACGCGCGAATCTCGTCGACGCTCGCCACGCGCGGCGTCGCGGGGGAAGAAGCCAGCGTTGCCGTCATGCGATCTCCGCTCCGGCCCACTGCTCGACCATTTTCACTATCTCCACGTGGTCCGCAACCTCGCCGAGCTCGCCGCGGGCGATGCGAAACAAGTCGGCTGTGAGTTGAAGGATCGGCGCCGGGACGCGCGTCTCCCGCGCCACCTCGGCGGCGATGCCGACGTCTTTCTCGAGCAGCGCCAACCGAAAAGTCCGAGGAAAGGCGCGCGTCAGGACGCGCTCAGGAAACAGGTTCATCGACGTGTTGGACCGCCCGCTCGACGCATTGATCACGTCGAGCGCGACGTTGGGGGAGACGCCCATCTTCACGAGCGCGGCGAGCCCTTCCGCCGCGGCGAGAATGTGCGTCGCCAAAAACGCGTTGTTCACGGCCTTCACCGCATCACCCGCGCCGATCTCGCCGCAGTGCACGATCTTCTTGCCGAATGCTTCGAGCACGGGGCGGACGCGATCGAGTACAGCGGCATCGCCACCCACCATGATGGTAAGCGCACATTTCTCGGCGCCGGCCACTCCGCCGCTCACCGGCGCGTCGATGAAGGACACGCCCTGGGCGGCCAGACGCTCGGCGATGCGTCGCGACGTCGCCGGATCGCCCGACGTACAGTCGACGAAGGCCGCGCCGCGCTCGATCCCGGCCAGGATACCCTCCGGGCCGTCGAGCAGCTCGTAGACGTCGCTCGACGTGGGCAGACAGGTGATGACGACCTCGGCTCCACGGGCGGCGTCGGCCGGCGTGGCCGCATGGCGCGCCCCGGTCTTCTCGGCGAATTCGGCCGCACGAAACGCGGTGCGATTCCAGACGGTGAGCGGGAGCTTGGCCGCGGCCAAACAGGAGGCCATCGGCCGGCCGATTGCTCCGAGGCCCAAAAACGCGGTCTTCATGCCGGTGAAGTTACCACTCGAATAGCTTTCTCGCATGATCACGCGAGTCCGCGTCGAAGGGATGAGTTGTCAGCACTGCGTGCGCGCCGTTTTCACGGCGCTGGCCGGCGTCGACGGCGTCACGCGCGCCGAAGTGGGCATTGGCCGCGTCGAAGTCGAGCACGATGGCTCGGTCACACTGGATGAGCTGCGAGCCGCAATCGATGTTGCGGGATACCGGGTCATCGGCGAGGAGTCGAAATCGAGGCGGATCCTTCCGCTAGCCTGATAGCACGGCTCGTCCGCGGCACGGCTCGTCTGCAGCAAGACTCCTAGCACCAGCGCGGCCCCTCTCCTCACGTCTCGCATTCTCGAACCTGAGACCTCGATGCTGGACTCGCCGTGAGCCCTGAGATGTCAGCTTGGGCGCGAACAATCTTTCGTAGTCCAATCTGAGATCTCGAGTCTGATAGCGAGTCCAGCATCGAGAAGTCAGCCTGCGAGTAGTCAGGCGTGAGTAGAAGGGCTGTGCGAGCCTCAGGTCAGCGCAGCACGATAAAGATGCTTTTTTAGGGTTGTCCGTTCGACTCAGCCTTAGGTAAGTTGCGCCCGCGCACCACGGTGAAGACGAGGGGGCACCATGACGCCACCGGAGCGGAATCCCGAAGATCGTCCAGTCGGCGCGCTGCTCGCGCCCGACATCCTCGCGCTCCTCGAGGAATCGCCGGCGGACATTCCCGTCGAGACCGAGGAGATCCACCCGGCCGACCTCGCCGACGTCGCCGAGCTGCTCGAACGCGATCAGCTGCAGCAGTTCCTGACGGCGCTCGGCCCCGCCCGCGCCGCGGACGTCCTCGAGTATCTCGACGAGGAGCTCCGCACCGAATTCCTCGAAGCGATCACGCCGCGCCAGGCCGCGGAGCTCGTGACGCAGATGACGCCCGACGATCGGGCGGACACCCTCGAGGAGATCGACGAAGAGCACGTCGAAGAGATCCTCTCCGAGATCCCGGCGGAGGCGAGGCACGAGACCGAGAAACTTCTCGCTTACGAGCCGGACACTGCCGGCGGCCTGATGACGACGGAGGTCGTGTCGGTCTCCGCCGACATGACCGTGGAATCCGCGCTGGAGAATGTTCGCACCGTAGCGCGCTCCGGTCGTAAAGAAGCGATGCACGCGATTTATACCACGGACGAGCAAGGTCGTGTTGTCGGCGTGATGTCGTTACGGGAGCTCCTCGCCGCGCCCGCCGGCGCAAAGATCAACGACATCGCGTGGAGCGAGGTCGTGGCCGTCAGTCCGCGCGCCGACCGCGAAGAGGTCGCGCGCGTGATCGCGAACTACGACATCGTCGCCGTGCCGGTGGTGAGCGAATCGGGCCACCTGATGGGCGTCATCACCGTCGACGACGTCATCGACGCGATGCAGGAAGAGCAGACGGAAGACGTCCAGAAGCTCGGCGGTATGGAAGCGCTCGACGAGCCGTATTCGACGATCTCCTTCTGGCGCATGATCAGGAAGCGCGCGGGCTGGTTGAGCGCTCTGTTTCTTGGCGAGATGCTCACCGCCACCGCGCTCGGCGTCTACCAGAAGGAGATCGACAAGCAAACCGTCCTCGCGCTCTTCCTGCCGCTCATCATCAGCTCGGGCGGCAATTCGGGTTCGCAGGGTACGTCATTGCTGATTCGCGCGCTCGCCCTTCGCGAAGTGACACTGCGCGACTGGTGGCGAGTGGCCGGCAAGGAAATAGCCACGGGACTCACGCTCGGCGTCATCCTCGCCGTGATCGGCTTTTCGCGAATCGAGTTGTGGCAATGGCTGTCGGACCACGGCTGGTCGATCGGCAGTTTCCATCTCGGCCACAACTACGACATCTCGACGATCCGAACCGCGACGGTCGACGGCGCGTTCAGAGACGTCGACGTCCTCACGGCGGGCCAACATCATCTCCTGGCACTCACGGTTGGTCTCTCGCTGCTCGGCGTCGTGATGTTCGGAACGCTCGTCGGCTCGATGCTTCCCTTCGCTTTCCGGCGCCTCGGCTTCGACCCCGCCAGCGCCTCGGCACCGTTCATCGCGACGTTCGTCGACGTGACAGGGTTGATCATCTATTTCAACGTCGCGTTGCACATTCTGCTGAGGTGACGCCGGAGCACCCTCTTCTGGACGTTCCCGCCATCAACCCATAAGCTTGAGCACACGCAGCTGACATCACCTCACGCTCTCCGGAGGTTCAGATGGTCAAGCGTCTCACGATGCTGTTTGGTGCTGTGTTCATCGTCGTCGGAGTGCTCGGCTTCACCGTGCCTGGCGGCATGCAGATGGGAGACCCCGCCACCGCGCCGAAACTGCTCGGACTCTTCCCCGTGAATCTGCTTCACAACGTCGTGCACATTGCCATCGGCGTGTGGGGGCTTGCGGCTGGCCGCGCGTATTCGACCGCGGTCGCTTACTGCAAGCTGGTCGGCTTCGTCTATCTCGCCTTGGCCGCGTTGGGCTTCGTGATCCCGGACGCGTTCGGGCTCATTCCCATCGGCGGCAACGATATCTGGCTGCACTGCCTGCTCGGCGTCGTCCTCGTCGCCGTGGGCTTCATGGCGAAAGAGGAGTCGGCGGCCGCGCCGGCGATGTCGGCGTAGTCCCTTGGTCCATCGGAGAACGGGGCGGCCCACATGGGCCGCCCCGTTCTCGTTCGCTTAGGTTTCGGCGTTGACCACGAGGAATGAATGGAGCGAATTCATCTCACCATCGAAGGCATGTCGTGCGAGCACTGCGTTCGCGCGGTGCGCGGGCGGCTCGAGCGAACGGACGGCGTCAAAGTGGACGACGTCGACATCGGATCGGCGACCATCGACTACGATCCCGCGAAGGCGTCGATCGACGATATCGAAGAAGCGATCGCCGACGAGGGCTATACGGCTTTCGTCGCGGACTGACGTCTCGGCGGCTCGGCGGCTCGGCGACTCGGCGACTCGGCGACTCGGCGACTCGGCGACTAGGCCGCGTCAGTCCGCAGCGAGGGATGTCGCGGTGGGACGCGAGTCGTCCAATCGCACTTCGGCAGACGGCTCGAGAGGACTGATGATGCCCGTCTCGAGCCACGCGTGTTGGCCCTGCATGACTTGTTGCGCGACGCGATATAACGTGGCGTCGTACTTCCCGTAGAACTCGTCGAACAAGCGGTCGATGCGTTCACGCGCCGCGCGACAGAATAGATCGGCGAGCGCCACGGCGTCCTTGTTCCCCGATTTGGCGAGCGCCGTCGCGCGCACGCACGCCGCCGTCATCGCGAACAATTCGGCGCCGATGTCCACGGCGCGGAACAGAACGAGCTGACGTCGCTCCAGCTTTGGCCCGAAACGCACCATCGCGTGGAAGATCGCGCGGCCGAGTTTGCGTGTGTGTCGTTCCGCGTAGCGAATGTGTCCGGCGAGCTCGCCGAAGTCGCCGAACGCGCCGGGCACCTGGCCGCGTCCGATCCAGCGTTTCGGATACCACGCGGGATAGAAGCGCATCACCCGCCCGAACGCCGCCACTTTTTCCGACTTCGTCGACTCCTTGTCCACGAGCGCGAACGCCGTCTTGAAATGATAGTCCACGGCTTCGCGGGCGATGAACAGTCGCATGATCTCCGACGAGCCCTCGAAGATCAGGTTGATGCGCGCGTCGCGCATCGCGCGCTCGATCGGAATCGGACGCTCACCGCGAGCCCGGAGGGAGTCGGCGGTTTCGTAGCCGCGGCCACCGCGGATCTGCAACGCATCGTCGACGATGTGCCACCCGTGCTCCGTGTTGTACATCTTCGCGATCGCCGCCTCGAGGCGGATGTCGTAGTTGCCTCGTTCGGCCAGTGCGACGGCGAGGCCGGAGATCGCTTCCATCGCGAATGTGTTCGCCGCCATCATCCCGACCTTCTGGGCGACGGCTTCATGTTTTCCTATAGGCGCTCCCCATTGCACTCTCTCCTGCGCCCACGTCCGTGAAGCCAGCAACAGCGCCTTGCTTCCCCCGGCGGCGCTCGCCGGCAACGTGAGACGGCCGGTGTTGAGCGTGACGAGGGCGATCTTGAGCCCTTTTCCGGTTTCCCAAAGCACGTTCTCGCGTGGGATCTTCACGTTCGTGAATCGAATCACACCGTTCTCGATCGCCTTGAGACCCATGAAGCGGCAGCGATGCACCACTTCGACGCCCGGCCACGACGCCTCGACGATGAACGCCGTGATCTGCTTCCGCGGCTTTCCGTTCACGACAACGTCCGGCGTTCGCGCCATCACGATGAACAGGTCGGCGCGCGTGCCGTTCGTGCACCACAGCTTTTCGCCGTTCAGGATGAAGTGCGATCCGTCCGCCGAGGGCTCGGCGTGCGAGCGCATGTTCGCCGGATCGGAGCCCGCGTCCACTTCGGTGAGTGCGAACGCGCTGATCGCGCCCTTCGCGAGACGTGGAAAGAATTTTTGCTTCTGCTCTTCGCTGCCGAACAGCTTGAGCGGCTGCGGCAGGCCGATCGACTGATGGGCCGACAGGAGCGCGGTGAGCGAGCCGTCCTTCGACGTCACCATCGCCATCGCCTTCACATAGCTCGAATACGATAATCCGAGCCCGCCGTACTCCGTCGGGATCTTGATCCCGAACGCGCCCATGTCGCGCAGTTCCTGGACGTACTCCTCGGGGATCTCGCCCGTGCGATCGATCATGTCCGAATCGACGCGCCGCAAAAACGTCGCGAGTCGGTCGAGAAACGGCTTGGCGCGCTCCGCCTCGGCCGGATCCTCTTCGGGATGCGGATGGATCAGATCGAGCCGGAAGCGCCCGAGGAACAGCTCGCGAACGAAGCTCGGACCTGACCACTCGCTCTCCCGCGCCGCCTCAGCGACATCGCGGGCCTCTCTCTCCGTGGCAAGTCCGGGGGATTGCTGTGACATGGATTACTCACTCGATGGCCTTCCGACCATCAAACTTGGGGTACGGCGATGACGCCCGATCCTGAGGTTTCCTACCCCGATCCGCTTCCAACTATGCATCCTCCGCGCCCATCCCGCGTCGCCGAGTACGCGCTACTGGCCGACGACTTGGCCGAGTGGCTTCTCGCACGTTGCCCGTTGTCGACGCTGACGATTCTTACCCTGCTCGTCATCGGGTCCACCGTGATGATAACCCAGCCGCTCGCGCTCATCGTCATCGCCGCGCTCGGCGATTTGACGATCAACCTGACGCGTCGGATTCGGCGGAAGCGTCGCGGACACGGCTCGGCGCACGCTTCCCGCCCCCGTCACGCGACTGCTTGACCACGAATGCCGCGCCGGCGAGAGCGATCGCCGCGAACGCGAACCACTGGACCGCGTAGCTGGCGTGGGGCCCCTCATCGAGAGGTGGCACGGTAAGCCGGGCGGCCCTATCGGCCGCGCCGGTCGAGTCACCGAGTTCGACGACGTAGAATAGTGCGATCGGATACGGGATCGCTCGCGCCGCCGCGTCCGCTCCCAGACGCGCCAATATTTTTGGCTTGCCGGCGTACGTCGTGCCCGTGGGTGACGGATACACCTCCGCATATCCGACGAACACGGAATCGCGCTCGCGAAACCTTTCCTCGTCGATCGTCGCGCCGTCGGCGGCGTATACCCACCCGCGGTTGACGAGCACCGCCGTGTCGCGGCCGGCCAGCCGGACGGGCGTCAGCAGATTCACCCCCGGTGCGCCCTTGTGCGACCGCGCCGCAAGGATCAGCTCGTGGTCGTAGTCCGGCGTGCCGGTGACCCGCACGCGTCGAAAGCGGATTCCGGTCGTATCGGTGAACGCCAGACTCCCCGCATCGCGTTCGGCCTCGCGCAGGCGATCGGAGATAACTGTGTTCCGCGCACGGCGCTCACCGAGGCGATGCAATTGCCA